>DATJBI010000049.1:0-70228 GCA_035515435.1 Anaerolineales bacterium | reverse complement strand
ATATACTGCCTTGGTCAAGGCTTCGAATCAGTAGGTTGAGAGTTCGAGCCTCTCCGGGGGCGCACACCTATGCCGGATATAGAGAAAAATGATTGCCAGTCCATCGGATCAGAGGCCGGCTTACACGCGGTGAGGACCGGTCTTGGTCCGTAAGGGGGTTTCTTGGTTAGCCTCTCGCTATCCTCACCCATCGATCGGAATACCGGCGCCGGCTTGCCGTTGTGCTCAGTGCACTGCTCCTGGCCGTGCCGGGAGCGATCCGGATCCCAGAACTAGAGATTGCGCATGAGTTATCTGCCAGCGGAAATCGGAGGCCAAAAAATGAGGCAAATACCTGCAACACATCAGGATCTGGTAGACGGACCCTTTACGGTCGCATTGGCAACGGTAATGCCGGACGGGCAGCCGCAGCTGACGCCGGTTTGGTGCAACCGCAAGGATGATTTCATACTCATCAACGTCATGAAGGGCTTTCGCAAGGAAAAGAACATGCGATCCAACCCAAATGTCACATTGCTGGCCTACGACCCCAAGAATCCGTTGCGCAACATTGAAATCCGCGGGCTGGTGGTGGAGATGACCGAGGAAGGCGCGGTGCAGCACGATGACGAATTGGCCCGACTCTACCTCCAGAACCCCGATGCCAGGTTCTTTGGCGATGCGGTTGCCGCGGAGCTGCAATCCCGCCATACACCGATCCGCGTTAAGATCGCACCGAAGTATGTCCGCGTGGAGGGATAAAAGAGAATGACACTGCCTGTCCCAGATTCACATCGCGATTTGTTCAGCGGGCCGTTTCACGGTGTCTTGACAACCATGATGCCGGACGGAATGCCACAGTCCAGCATCGTCTGGGTGGATTACGACGGCGAGCACGTTCTGATCAATACCACCCTGGAGCGCCAAAAAGGCAAGAACATGCGGGCGAATCCAAAGGTGGCAGTCCTGGTGATTGATCCCCAAAACTCGAGCCGCTGGATCGAAGTGCGAGGACGCGTAATCGCAATGATCCGGGACGGCGCAGAGGCGCACGCTGACAAGCTCACGCAGCGTTACACGCCCAAAAGACATTTCTATGGGGATGTCTACCCGGTTGAGCAAAGGCAGAAGGAAACGCGCGTAGTCGTCAAGATCGAACCCACCAAGATCTCTTTGGATGCCATATTCAGATAGGCCCCCGACTGTTGGGCGGGAAGCAGGATTTTCGACACCAGGGCCCTTCATCGGAACGAGGACCGAGGAACCAAGAAAAATCAGGATCTCGGGCCCGGAAAGTCCAGGTCTTCCGCCGCCTGAACACCGGCGCCCCGCAGGGACCTTGGAAGCCCGTCTCGGGCATGGGTCGGGAGAAATGGAGATTCAGCATCTCCCAGGAACGCCTTCCGGTCTTGAGACACCGGAGGGACAGTCCTGCGCGCCTCATTTCCCCAGCAGCTTCATTTTTTCGGCGATCGCCTTGAAAGCGGTCGACATCTCCCCGTCCTTATCAGTATGGACAAATGGCGCAGTCTTCACATAGGAAACCTCGAAGACCTGGATCGGCTGATCGCTTCCCCGCATCGCCAGATTGCCGGCTTTTTGAACCAGGTATTTGTTGCGGATCGCCTCCGCCGTCGAGGCCCCGACAAAGATGCGGTTTGGGATCGCGTATTCCTGCATCCGGTAGGTCATTTTGATCAGGTTTCCCATCACGTTAAATTCGGCGCGTTCCTGGGTGCCGACATAACCGACCAGGGCCTTCCCCGTATTGATGGCAATGCCGACCACCCAGGCCCGTTCAGGCTCGGGCGAGTTTGCCTTCTTCACAAATTCAATGATGTCCCGCGCAACCATGGCCGCTCGTTCTTCCGGACCCAGTTGGGTTTTTGCCTCCATGAAAACCGCCAGGACGCCGTCTCCCAGATATTTCACCACCCCGCCGTTCTTGAACACAACCTGCGTGGCAAATTGATAAAACGAATTGAGGAAGTCCGAGAATTTCTTGGAACCCAGTCGCTCGGCAAGTTCCGTCGAATCGGCGATCTCAACAAACAGGACCGTAACCTTTTTCTCGGCGAGATCGGGCAGATTCCCCGTCTTCAAGTAGTCCTTCAAGACATCCTCGGCTTCAATGGGCGATACAAAGCGCAGCAGAAGCTGCTTGACCTGGCCTTCCCTGCGGATCCTTTCAAGCAGTTCGATCCTCTGCAGGGTCAGGGCCGTCTGATGGCTGATCCCAACCGCCAATTGCATCTCGCGCTTATCGAACGGGTGTGACTCCGGCCGGGTCTTTTCCAGATAGATGAGCGCGAAGGGCTTTCCGCCGCTGATCACGGGAACGCACAGCGCCAGCGGGCTTGCCTCGACCGAAGAATCCCGGATCGCGCGTACCATCAAATTATCCGCATCCTCCATATTTATCTTGTTAAAGTTTTGGGCCAGGATGATCTCACAGACGTCCACCCCCATCGTGCGTTTGATCAGGTCAATTACCAGGCTGATGGCCGAGTCGATGTCAACCACGGTGTTCAGCTTCTCTGTGATTTCGTTCAGGGGGATCGGGTGCTCGTCGACTGCCTCCAGGACCAGCTCGCGCGTGAATAGACGCGTTCCGGAAACACCCTTTTGGTCCGTCGGCGCGTTGGTGATCTTCGTCAAGTGCATGACGGTCTGACCGATCCGAATCACGTCGCCGTTTTGCAGGCGGGACAGCCTGGTGATCCTCTGGCGATTGACATAAGTGCCGTTTGAGCTTCTCAGGTCATTGATGGTGACCATTTCCGTGATCGAGTCATAGAATATCTCGGCATGCCGTCTCGAAGCCGCTGAATCATTGATAACAATATCACAAGTGACCGCACGGCCAATCACCATTTTTCCCGATGTCAGTTTGATCTGGAGTGGTTCGCTGTTAGGGTTAGTAATTGTGAGTGAATACATTATTTCAGCCCTCAGGCAGAATTCCTCAATCCTTGTTGACCGGAAGCAAAGTGTACACTAAGAGCCTGGAAAAGACAATAACCCCCGGTATTATAGAACAAATCCGAGGGCACAGACAGGAATTTCCGGCAATTCTGGCGCAGACCCAAGCCATGCTCTGGCCCACCCGGCAATGCCAGGGTCCGCCTGCTGCCAGATCCTTGCCCGAGCGTGTTGCCCCACCGGACCCGGTCACGCGTCCGTTCACGGCCAAAATATCCCGGGATCAGTCTGCTCTCCGCGCGTTTGGGCCCGGTTGCGGGCCATGTTCCAATTCTCCTTGCTCGCATGTTCGGACTGGATTGAAACAAGCATACAGCAAAAAACGGTTGTTCACAAGTGCAGTTCTGTCCACGTCAAATGGCACGGTGATCGATACGCGTTCCGAGCGACGGATCGGAAAATATCGGAACTGCCTTTCCTGCCATGACGGCAGGCGCGGTAAAATACTGCACAAGCAGGCAAGAGGCACGCCGCCCCCCTTTCTTGAATCGTCATCCCCCTCACTTACCGTATGGGAGCCATGGATAGGCTGGTCCGCGACCTCGAATCACCAGATGGAGGCTTGGAGTCTCTTCGGAGGCGGCACCTATTTATGCAGCCTCCCGGACGGGCCCTCTCAGAATTACCTCAGCATCATACGAAAGGCCGATAGCATGAACGATCTTTCTCAAAAATCATTTCAAACCCGCGCCGTCCATGCGGGCGAACGCGTCCCGCCTGCAGACTACACCCCGGTGGCCTCCCCGATTTGGCCGACCGTCGGATACCTGTACGAGAGCATGGATGATCTGGACGCAGTCTTTGCACACACCAGGCCGGGCCAGGTCTATTTGCGATATTCGAACCCCACAGTCGAAGCCTTTGAGGCCGCGGTAGCCAGTCTCGAAGGGGCGCAGGCTGCTCAGGCCTATGGCTCGGGGATGGCGGCGATCCACGCCGCATTTCTGGCCGCCGGCGTCAAGGCTGGGACGTCGGTGGTCGCGGCCCTGGATGTCTATGGCGCGACGTACACCTTATTGAACAGTTTATTTACAGGCATGGGAGTCCAGGTTCGCATGGTCGATGTGAGCAATCAGGCAGAAGTGGAATCTGCGGTCAAGGAGATGAACCCCCGTGCGCTCTTTGCCGAATCGATATCCAATCCCCTCCTGAAGGTGGCGGATATTCCGGCGCTGGCCGAGATCGCCCATCGACACGGCGCCTCCCTGTTGGTGGACAGCACGTTTGCTTCCCCTTATCTGATCAACCCCGGGGCGCTGGGAGCGGACTTCGTCATCCATAGCGCCACAAAATATCTCTCCGGACACGGGGACGTGCTGGCAGGCGTTGTTGTCACCTCCCAGGAGAACAAGAATAGATTGTTCGAAACAAACAAGCTGGTCGGGGCCGTGTTGGGACCGTTCGAGGCCTGGCTGGCCCTACGCGGATTGAAGACCCTTCCTTTGCGAATGAAACAACAATGCCAGAGCGCCCTCCAGGTCGCGGGCTGGCTCCAGACTCGTCCGGGTGTCAAGAAGGTCAATTATCCCGGACTGCCGGACCATCCGCAGCATGCTCTGGCAGATCGATTGTTTGAAAACAAGGGATATGGGGGCGTGCTCTCGTTTGAAATTGACGGGGCGGACAAGTCCAAAGTCTACCGCTTCATGGAATCCCTTACGATCTGCCTGCCCGCCACCACACTCGGAGACATTTACTCCCTGGTCTTGCATCCGGCGACCTCATCGCATCGGAGTTTGACCGACGAGGAACGCGCCCGGGTCGGAATCTCAGACGGCCTCGTGCGCTTGTCCGTCGGGATCGAATCGGTGGACGATATCCTGGCCGACCTGGGATCCGCCCTCGCAAAAATATGAGAGAGCCTGCCGCCGGGCTCCCTCTCAGAGGCCTGCCAGGAACTTGATCTTCTCCAGGATCTGGAATGTCTCTCCCCCTTCGTGGTGATTGTAAGGCCAGATCCTGATCTGCTTCGGCCCGGCATAATGGTTATAGGCCGCGAAGACCGTCGAGGGTGGGCAGACGTCGTCCATCAACCCGACGGAAAAAAGCGCGGGAGCCGACGAACGCACGGCAAAGTTGACACCGTCAAAATAAGACAGCGTCCGAAAAACGTCCTGAATATGGTCCCGGTGGCGCTGACAATAACTCCCGATCTCCTGGTAGGGATAGGTGTCAACGATCTCGGTGGCGCGGCGAAAATGGCATAGAAAAGGCACATCGGGCAGCGCCGCCTCCAAATCCCCGACCAGACCTGCAACAGCCAAGGTCAGCCCGCCGCCCTGCGAAGCGCCGCTGATCACGATACGCTTCGCATCCACCGCCGGATGGGCGCGTGCCGCTTCGAGCGCGCGCACGGCGTCCGTGATCAGACGGCGGTAGTAGTAGGTCCGGGGATTCAAAATGCCGCGCGTCATAAAGCCGGGCACCTGGGGATTTCCCGCCTCCGTTTCAATATCGGGTGTATCGCCGACACGCCAGGTGCTGCCCTGCCCGCGAATGTCCATCACCAAAACCGCACAACCCAGATTGGGCCACAAGAGCCAGTCCAGCGGATCGCCGCGGCCGCCGCCGTACCCGATAAATTCGACCACGCACCGCAGCGGGCCGGAATGAGCGCGAGGCAACAGGAACCAGCCCTTGATCGGCTGACCGCCGAAGCCATTGTAGGTCATATCGCAGACCTCGATCATCGTCAGGTCGGTCTGCAGGGGGCGAAAGAGGACGTTCAATGGAAAGTGCCGGGCTTCCGCGAGAGTCGTTTGCCAGAATGCATCAAAATCATCCGGTTCGTCCCGGTCGGGAAGATAGGTCTTGAGTTGTTCCAGCGGCAGATCAAAGATCATGGTGTTCTCCCTCTCGAGGCAGCCTCTACAGAAAACTCTCGCGCCTCGCGGCATCCAAGATCTCAGCCCGCTGCCCGGCCGACAACTGGTCGTACTCCGAGTTGTGTTCGTCCGTGTCCGAGTTTTCCACCAACAGGACCGATGCATCTAGGCTGAGCAGGATCGTATGCCAGGCCAGTCGTTTCACGTTATAGATTCGGCCGATCTCCATCGGTTGAGGCTGAACGCCTGCGCAGCGCATCCCATTGCCGCCCAAAATCAGGGTGCCGCGTCCGCACAGCAGCACAAACACCTCGTCGGTCTCGAGATGGCGCTCCATGCTCGCGATATGATCCGGTTGGAGTTCATCCAGATAGCGCAGGATCGCCACCCGCCAACTGCCAAAGAAGACCAGGGGTCGGAAACCAGCTCCGCCATAATCCCGAATTTCAAGCAGGGATTCATCCATGGGGGCCCCGCTCATGGTTTTCCCAGCCAGACTTCGACCAGCTGATCGGCGCCGAGCGAGTCAAATGGAATCAGGTTTCCGGGGATCTCGTGGCCATTCATCCGGATCCGGGCGACTCCCTGGGCGGCCCTCTGCTCGTTGTGAACGACGATGCGGATCGTCTTGCCCCGAAAGCGGCGGACCGCCCGAAATCCGCTCCAGGCGGATGGAATACAAGGGTCAATTCGGAGACCGTCGTATTCGGGACGAACACCCAGCATCCACTGCGTGATGGCGACAAAATTCCAGGCGGCAGTACCCGTCAGCCAGGAGTTCTTTGCCTCGCCATGCGTTGGCGCGTCGCGCCCGGCGATCATTTGAGCGTAAACATACGGCTCACAGCGATGCACGTCCGCCAGCTCTTCGCGGGCAGATGGATTGATCCGCAGATAATATTCCATGGCGCGGTCGCCGTTTCCCGTGCGGGCTTCCGCGATCATGATCCAGGGATTATTGTGGCAGAAGATGCCTGCGTTCTCCTTATACCCGGGTGGATAGGATGAGATTTCCCCCAGGTGAAGATAATACCTGGAATAGGCCGGTTGAAGCAGGACGATCCCGTGGGGCGTGGCAAGCTCCGAGTTGACCGAGTCCAATGCCTTTTTTGCCATCCCGTTTTCCAATCCGATCCCGGCCAGAACACAAAAGCCCTGCGGCTCGATATAGATCTTCCCTTCATCGCATTCCTGCGATCCGACCTTATGACCCAGATCATCATAGGCACGCAGGAACCATTCGCCGTCCCAGCCGTGTTGGTAGATTGTCCCCGTCATGGTGTCGGCCAATTCGCAATAATCCTCGGAGGCATGAACTTGAAACGACCAATTGTTTTTCCGGCCCTGGGACAGGTAGTGTTCCGCCAACTCCGCCATGGCGCGGGTCGATTCGACAAAGAGGCCTGCGATGAAGACGCTCTCGGCCACCTTTCCATCCTTGCCCGTCGTGGTCTGAAAACTCTCGCCGGGGACCTCCGAAAAACAATTCAGGTTGAGGCAGTCATTCCAATCCGCCCGGCCGATCAGCGGGAGGCCATGCGGACCCAGACGATCCAGGGTATATTGGATGGAGCGCTGCAGATGTTCGTAAAGCGGCATCTCGCTGCCCGGCTGGTTGTCGTACGGGACACCCTCTTCCAGAATGCTCCAATCGCCGGTCTCGCGCAAATAAGCGGCCACCCCGATCACCAGCCAATGCGGATCATCGTTGAAGTTCGAGCCGATATCGTTGTTCCCGCGTTTGGTCAATGGCTGATACTGATGATACGCGCCCCCGCTGGGCAGTTGAGTCGAGGCGAGGTCCAGGATCCTGGTGCGCGCCCGTCCGGGCGCCATATGCACCAGGCCGAGCAGGTCCTGGTTGGAGTCCCGAAAACCCAGCCCCCGTCCGATCCCCGACTCGAACAGCGAGGCCGAACGGGATATATTGAAGGTGATCATGCATTGATAGGCATTCCAGATATTGACCATCCGGTCCACGTGCTGGTCCGGGGTCTCAACCTGGAAATTACCGAGCAGGTCGTCCCAATACGAGCGAAGCGCCCCGAACGCAGAATCCACAACCGAGGGCTGAAGATACTTTTGGATCACGGGCCTGACCGTTTTCTTGTTGAGGGTCTGCGAACCGGGCGGATCGAACTTTTGATCGACGGGATTCTCATGATAGCCGAGCAGGAAAATGATCTGCCTGTGCTCGCCGGGCTGCAAGGATAAATGTACGTGAAACGAGCCGATCGGCTGCCAGCCGCAGGCCACGGAATTCCGGCAGTGCCCCTGTTCGACAGCCGCCGGGCGGTCCCAGGAACGATACGGTCCGAGAAACGACTCGCGCTGCGTATCGAAGCCCTCACATTTTTCAGAACACGCGAAATACGCAAAGTGATCACGGCGCTCGCGATATTCCGTCTTGTGATAGATCACCTGGTCTTCCACTTCCACCTGACCGGTTGAGAAGTTGCGCTGGAAGTTGGTCGCATCATCCAGTGCATCCCACAGACAAAACTCGGCCGCCGGGAAGACAGATAGTTCAGCCGGGCGGTCGCGCCGATTTGTCACGGTCAGCTGCCAGATCTCGAGGTTCTCGCCCAGGGGGATGAAGTAACGCGTCTCGGCTTGGATGTCGCGGAACGTGGAGGCGATGATCGTGTATCCCATCCCGTGCCGGCATGCATAATCGTCCAGCTCGCGTTGAACCGGCTGCCAGGAGGGAGACCAATAGCTGCCGTCGCCCTGGTCGCGGAGATACAGGTAGCGTCCCCCAAAATCAAGCGGAGCATTGTTGTACCGATAACGCGTGATGCGGCGCAGCCGCGCGTCGCGATAGAAGGAATACCCGCCCGCCGTATTGGAGATCAGTCCGAAGAATGCCTCGGAGCCAAGATAATTGATCCAGGGCAAAGGCGTATCCGGACGCGTAATAACGTATTCTCGCCGTGCATCGTCGAAGTGACCGTACTTCATCGGGGTTTTCCTGCAGACAAGATCCGCGCGCCCTCAGGCCCGAGCCAGATCATCAGCCAGGGCCCGGATGGTTTCCGAGGTTACCAGTCCGAAACCCTGCGCCTCGATTTGCTCAACGGTCAGATCGAGATTGCGATGGGACTCCGGGAAGGCCAGCCATTCGCCCAGATGCCGCCGCACGATGATCCTGCCCGCTTCGTCCTCCATGATGCTGCGCAAGGTCATGCCCGGGGGGAATCTTGACGACCCGGGCGCAGGCAGGAGGGTGGCCCGCCCCTGCAGGCGCAGGTCGCGGCTCGATGCGCCCGCGCTGATCTCAAATTCGCCCGCCTCCACGACCCAGCCGCCTTTGGCCGGGTCATAATACCAGAACGCCTCCCGATCGAGGTGAAAGGAAACGGTCTTGGTTTCACCCGCAGCGAGGGAGACCTTGCAAAACGCCTTGAGTTCTTTTTCAGGGCGCGGCAGGTTCGCCCGAACATCATGAACATAAAGCTGGACGGTTTCCTGCCCGGCCCGTTTTCCACTGTTGCGGACGTCCAACGAGACATCCAGGCCGCCCTCTGCCGTGAAGCGGTCCGGGCTCAATTTAAGGCCGCGATATTCGAACGTCGTGTATGAAAGACCATGACCGAACGGAAAGAGCGGCTCGACTTTTTTGGCATCGTAATAACGATAACCGACGAACAGTCCCTCCCCATACAACACGCGGCCGTTTTCACCCGGATAATTGATCGCGGCCGGATTATCCTCATATCGGACCGGGAACGTCGTGGGCAGTTTCCCCGACGGGTTCACGTCGCCGAACAATACGTCCGCCAGCGCATTGCCGCATTCCTGGCCGTTGTACCATTGGTCAACGATCGCGGGGACCTCCTTGACCCAGGGCATGCTCACCGGCGAGCCGGCATTGATCACCACGATCGTCCTGGGATTGACGGCCGCGACGCGCCTGATCAATTCATCCTGATCGCCCGGCAGTTCCATGTTCACCCGATCAAAACCTTCCGCTTCCCATTCGCTGCTCAGGCCGGCAACGATCACAGCCGCGTCGGAGCGCTTGGCCAGTGCAACGGCTTCAGCCATCAGGTGTTCGGAATGTGGAGGGAGGTGGCCCAGTCGCAGCGAACGCCAGAAACGGTTTCCATCACAGCGATATTCCACCTTGATGGGGGCCTTTTGCCCGGCAGTGAATTTCCTTTGAGCGGTTTTCTCTGCGCCGTGGAGGTAGGCGTCCCAATTATCGATCAACACTGCGCCGTCCAGATACAGCCGCGCCTGACCGATGCTGGACAGACCGAACGTGTGCACCCCGGCCCCCTTGGCCACAAAGGTGCCCTCGAGCGTAAGACTGAAGCGCCCCTGATCCACCTTCGGCACCGACTTGTCAAACCAACCGATGTCACAGCGCTCGGTGACGGCGTGATAGGCCGCAGGGTTCGAGAAGTCAAGGTTATCGAAGATGCGCAGCGTAAGCCCTGGCCGGTCATCCTCGCTCAGCAAATTTCCGCTCTCCAGCGCAGGGAGTCTCTTGTGAACAAAAGAACCGATCGCATATTCGACCCGGATCTTGGATGCTTGGGCGCGGGTGCGGATCCCGTCCAGCGGCGAGATCACATAATGGGGTGTAACCTGTGAGCTGCCCCCACCCATCACATTGGGCCAGCGCGCCAGTTCGCCGATCACGGCGATGGTTTTCACGCTTGCACTTTTCAGGGGCAGCACCCTCCTCTTGTTTGCAAGCAGGACGATGGTCTCGCGCCCCGCGTCGCGGATCAGTTGACGGTGCTCCGCCCTGTCGGCGCTGCGTTCCTCGGCAGGTTGCGGATGTTCAAAAGCGCCGGCCCGTTCGATGGTTCGCAGGATCCTGCGGACCTTGTCATTCAACTCATCGACCGATAATTGGCCAAGCGCCAAGGCCTGCGCGACGATCTCAGGGCCCATCCAGCGCGCCGGACCGGGCATTTCCAGATCGACACCGCCCAGAGGGACTCGCTCCGAATAGGTTCCAAACCAGTCCGAAATTACAAGACCCTCGAACCCCCATTGTCCCTTGAGGATGCTTTTCAACGTGAATTGGTTCTCGCTTGCAGGAATCCCGTTGACATAATTATAGGACGACATAACCGCCCAGGGTTTTGCATCCCGGATCGCCAGGCGGAACGGTTCCAAATAGATCTCGTGCAGCGGCCGCTCCTCCACCTGGGCGCTGATGGTGCGCCGCTCGAATTCCTGGTCGTTGCAGACAAAATGCTTGATGCAGGCGCCCGCCCCGTTCTTCTGGATCCCGCGAATATAGGCACTCGCCATCCGGCCGCTGAGCAGAGGATCTTCGGAATAACATTCGAAGTTCCGCCCGGCGATCGGCGTGCGGTGAATGTTGACGGTCGGCGCCAGCAGGATCTGCGCACCCTTGGCTTTGATCTCCTCGGCCAGCAGCCCGCCGATCTTCTCGAGGAGTTCTGTGTTCCAGGTGGCACCCAGCGCGATCCCGACCGGGATCAGGGCCGATCCGGGGCCAAGATTACCCCACGCTCCGCGCGCCCCGTTGGGCCCATCGGTGAGCTTGATCTGGGGGATCCCCAGCCGCGGGATGGGAACGGTGTGCCAAAGATCTGCGCCGGCCAGCAGGGAGATCTTTTCCTCCACGGTCATTCTTTGAATCAGTTCATCGATGTTCGTCATTTCATTTTCCTCAAAGATCGCTCTGCCCTAAAGCTCCGAATTTGTCTTCAGAAAATCAAGGATCTCGTCGAGCCTGGCAAACGCCAGGGCGGTCACGGTGTCGGCACCGCCGTAATAGATGGCAATGCGGCCAGTGGGTTGATCGTAAAGCGCCGCACACGGGAAGGCAACATTCGGGACGTCGCCCACACATTCATAGGAGGTTTGCGGCGAAAGCAAATACGGAGCGCCGCGGTAGATCGTCTTCCAGGGCTGCTCCAGATCAAGCAGCGCGGCTCCAAAACTGTACACAAAGCCGTTGCAGGAGGTGAGGACGCCGTGATAGAACAAAAGCCAGCCCTGCGGCGTCTCGATCGGAACCGGTCCCGCGCCGATCTTCGTGCTTTGCCATCCGTCTTTCGTCCCCATCACGAAGCGGTGCTCTCCCCAATGGATCAGATCGGGGCTTTGACTGAGATAAATATCGCCGAACGGAGTATGACCGTTGTCGCTCGGGCGGCTGAACATGACGTATTTGCCGTTGATCGTCCGGGGAAACAGCACGCCGTTGCGATTGAACGGGAGCAGCGCATTTTCAAGAAACGTGAACTTCGCGAAGTCAAAAGTATATCCGATCCCGATGGTTGGACCATGGTAACCGTTGCACCAGGTTACATAGTACCGGTCGTCGAGCCAGAGCACCCGCGGATCATAGCGATATTGAAAATGGCCAAGCTCGGGATCGCTGCATTCCCATTCGATCGGCCCGGGATCGAGATCCCACCGGATTCCATCATCACTGAAACCGCGATGCACGTTCATCTCGCGCTTTTTGTTGTCGCAGCGGAAGACCCCGGCAAACCTGCCGTTGAAAGGCACCACGGCGCTGTTAAAGATGCTGTTCGAGCATGGAATGAGATCGCGCGGGATGATCGGGTTTGCATCATAACGCCAGACCACGTCGGAACTGCCCGAGGGCCGCTCCTGCCAGGGGATGTTGGGAAGGGCGCTAATGCTCATCCAGCCCGGCCATGAACCTTCGCAAGCAATCCATCCACCATCTCCTCCGGCGAAGTCGGTATCACGTCGCCCAGGAAGTTGAACAGGCCCGCCAAAGGGGTGTCCAGCAGGAAGCCCATCGGATCCATGCCGATCGCCTCACGATCGTTCCCTCCGAAGTTTGCCGTCATCTGCTCATTGATCTGCTGGTAGAGCGGAGCCAGAACGCTCATGCCGCGCGGGTCCTCCAGCCATTCCCGCAGCGTCGATTCGCGGTCCAAGATACTGGGCAGCGCAAGGGTGGACTGCAGGGTCACAGTCTGGCTGCAGCGAATATCCGCCGACGAAGCTCCGATCAGGATGTCGAATTCCCCATCCTCGGTGATCCACTGCTGATAAGAGGGATGGTAGTAGGCAAAGGCGCGGAAATCGAGATTCAGCGTCACGGTCTTGGTTGCGCCCGCGGCCAGGGAGACCTTGGCAAAGCCTTTGAGTTCCTTGGGCGGCCGAACCAATCTGGACTTATGATCGTGCACGTATACCTGAACCACCTCCTGGCCCGCGACCTGGCCGGTGTTCGTGACGTCCACGGAAACTCTCAGACCGTCCAGATCCTTGAACGTCTTTGCGGAAACCTCGGGGTTCTTATACGCGAACTGGGTATAGCTCAATCCATGACCGAAGGGGAATTGCACCGGGATCTGTTTGGCGTCGTAATAACGGTAACCGATGAAGATTCCTTCGCCGTACCGGACCCGTCCATTTTCGCCCGGAAAGTTGAGGTAGGCGGGGGTATCCGCTAGATGCGCGGGAAAGCTCTCCGCCAATCTGCCGGAGGGATTGGCCCTTCCAAACAGGACAGCGGCAATTGCGCCTCCGCCGGCCTGCCCCATCATCCATGCCTCGAGCACAGCGGCCGTCCCATCGATCCATTCACCCATCACCACGGGTGCCCCGTTGTTGAGAATGACAACGGTTTTGGGCTGGATAGCGGTAAGGGCCTTGATCAACCGTATCTGTTGCCCGGTGAGGTCGAGGTCGGGTCGGTCATAGCCTTCCGACTCCTTCGAGGCGGGCAGAGAAAGATAAAGCAGGGCCACATCGGCGGATCTCCCATTCCGAGCGGCTTCATCGATCAGCGCCTGGTCGATCGTCTCGTCCTGGCGACAACCCTCGGCATAGGTCAGATGGGCGTCCGGTGCCAATTTTTGCAATTCTTCAAACGGACTGTCGATCCGGGTCGGGTTGATATGGGAGCTGCCTCCGCCCTGGTAATAGGCTTCTTTGGCCGCGCGTCCTATGACCGCGATGTTCCTCTGGTTCTTCAGCGGGAGGACCCCATTATTCCTGAGCAGGACCATGCCTTCGCTGGCGACCTTCCGAGCCAGGGCGTGGTGGGCTGCGACGTCAAACGAGCCGCCCTTTTTCGTCCCCTCAGCCCGGAAGACGATCTCCAGGAGGAGCCGCACCGAGTGGTCCAACACCGCTTCGCTCAGGGAGCCCGAACGAACTGCTTCGATGACGGCCTTGAGGTGCCGTGCCCTCGGACCAGGCATTTCCAGGTCAAGGCCGGCCCTTAACGCTTCCACCCGATCGTGCACCGCCCCCCAGTCGGAGATCACGACGCCCTCAAAACCCCACTCATCCCTGAGGATCGCGGTCAGGAGCCGCTGATTCTCTGCGGAAAAGGTACCATTGATCTTGTTGTACGAGCACATCACGGTCCAGGGTTTTGCCTCCTTGACCGCCGTTTCAAAGGCCGGCAGATAGATCTCTCGCAGCGTGCGTTCATCCATCTCCGAACTGATGGTGGAACGCTGGGTTTCCTGGTTGTTGGCCGCAAAATGCTTGAGCGAAGTGCCCACCCCCTTGCTTTGCACGCCGGCGATGAAGTTGGCCGCCATCTTTCCCGCCAGGTATGGATCTTCTGAATAGTACTCAAAATTCCGCCCGCAGAGCGGCGTCCGCTTCATGTTCGCCCCGGGGCCGAGGATCACATCAACGTTCAAAGCAATGCATTCCTCCCCCAGCGCTTCCCCCACTTTGCGGATCAGATCAACATTCCAGGTCGAAGCCATGCTGGCGGCGGTCGGGAAACAGGTGGCCGGCACGCTTTTGGTCACAAAGGTGTGCACATCCTCGGAGCGGCGGACCCCATGCGGTCCATCCGTCACGGTCATTTCCGGGATCCCCAATCGTTCGATGGGCAGGGTCGTCCAGGGTCCTGCCCCGACGCACAGGGCGGCTTTTTCTTCCAGCGTCATATCTTTGACCAGATCGGCGATCGTTGCCATAACTCAATCCTTCCCTTCCACCATTTCGCGTTTCAGTGAATACGAATCATATAACGAACGGACCTGAAATTCATTTTTCGCCCGTGCCAGCGTCCAGCCGGCGGGCATCGGGCAGCAGATCCGGACCTTTCGTCCAGCAGGCAGGGCAAAGTAATTGTCGCTAAAGACGACCTCCGCACTGGTCAGGGAGGCTTCGACCAGGACGGCGAGAGATCGGGCAGTGAGCTCGGCAGCAAGTTGATCGCCGTCGCTTTGAAGATCGACGCCGATCGAGGGCTCATTCAAAGACAGGTGCTTGATGGGTGCAAAGAACGCGGCCTGCCGCGCCACAAACTGATCTCCCTTCCACAACTCGGCCAGAAAGACCAACGTGCGGATATTTCCGTCATTGATGCGGTCAGAAAAATCCAGGGCACACAGCTGCGTGGCGGACTGGGCGGCCGCCTTGACAGGCAGCTGGCCGGAAGTCAGAACCGTCCCATCGAACGTCTCCAGCGACCAGCGCAGGCTCCCACCCCAGGGCTCAAGGGAGTCATTGGACACGTATACGGCCTGCTGCGGCGGCCGGTCTTCGATGGAAAGCATGAGCGGTGCATAAAAGCGGCGGGCCGCGTAATGCAGCGCCTTCCAACGGCCAAAGTAATCCAGGCTTGACCAGGACGCCACCGGCCAGCAATCGTTAAGCTGCCAGTAGAGGATCCCCGCGACGCGGTCAGGATGGCGGCGCCAGTGTTCCACTCCGTAGCGGATCCCTTCCGCCTGGAGCACCATGCTCAGGTAAACCAGGGAATCAAAGTCCTTGGGCAGCCGAAATGTGTCCAGCATTTGTCCGACCATCAGGGAGTTTCCACTGGCATTCTTTTGGTGCTGCTCCATGATGTACGAGGTCATGTTCCACTCAGACGGATCGGCATAGGTCCGGATGGTCGCCAGGGGCGGCAGTGCCTGGAAACCGAACTCGCTCATAAAGCGCGGATATTGGTCGCGGTAAGCCGTAAAGGGCTTTCGGCCGTGCCAAACGTCCCAGTAGTGCGCGTCCCCCTGGCGCTGGCCATTCGGCTCAACGAACGGGGTATCGGACGATGGCGAGCTCGGCCAATAGGAATGATCCGGATCTTCCGCCTGGACCCAGGCGGGCAGGGTCTGGTGGAAAAATCTGGCGTAGGCGGCTTTCAGGTCCTGGAGCTCGGGGGCCTTCCAGTTCCAGTCGACCCAGCCCCATTCCATCTCATTGTTTCCGCACCACACTGCCAGACTGGCCCGGTGGCGCAACCGCCGAACATTCTCCAGGGCTTCCAATCGGACGTTCTCCGTGAATTGCGGGTCGTCCAGGGGGTAGATGCTGCAGGAGAAGATAAATTCCTGCCAGACCAGGATCCCGCAGCGGTCACAGAGATCGTAAAAGCGCTCGTCCTCATAGAACCCGCCGCCCCAGACCCGCAGCATATTCTGGTGTGTCTCCGCCGCCGAGCGGATGAGGCTCCCCAGGGACTCAGCGGTAATTCGCGTGGGGAATGAATCGGCCGGGATCCAATTCGAGCCTTTGACAGAGATCGGCGTATCGTTCACCACAAAGACAAAGGAACGCCCCCACCGGTCCTCCTGCTGCCGCAACTCGATCGTGCGCAGCCCGATCTGATACGTGCGGCGGTCGAGCGGCTCGGCGGAGGAATCGCCCCCGGGATGGAGCACGACCTCGACCTGGTAGAGCGGCTGAGGGCCGTAGCCATTCGGCCACCAAAGCCTGGGCTGCGGGATCGGCACATTCACCCTCCGCGCGCTGCCCCTCGTGAGCGCAGATTCATTTGTGAGGAGCTCGCCGCCTGGCGTCGTGATGTTCACGGCCGCGGTCAGGGGCTCCTGGCCCCATTGGTCGGCTGTGATGAGGGCCTCGAGGGCCACCTGACCCAGCTTGTGATCCTGTCGCAGATGAATATCGGCAAACCGCGCCTGGCTATACCCCTCCAGGCGGATGTCCTTCCAAATGCCGATCGGCGGCAGCTGGGGACCCCAGTCCCAGCCGAACTGGCAGGGGGCCTTGCGCAGATACGGCCCGCCGGGGATGGCCTGTGAAACACCTGGCAGGGGGCGGATGGACATCTGGCCCGCGGCGTATTTCACGGGCGAGGCGAAGGTGATCGTCAGGTCGTTGGCCCCTGCAGGATCGAGCAGCGGCTTGATCTCCCACTGATACTGGCGGAACATGTTGTCGGCACGGCCGAGCTCGTGACCGTTGAGGGTCACCCTGGCCAGAGTGTCCAGGCCGTCGCAGACCAGGAATATCTTCTCCTGGGCGAGCAGCCCCGTCGAACAGGTGAAGGACCGGCGGTAGATCCAATCCGTTTCAGCGACCCACTGGACCCTTTTCTCATTGTCAGCCGCAAAGGGATCGGGGATGCGCCCGTTGGCCATCAAGTCGGTGTGAACGCCGCCGGGCACTTTGGCCGGCAGCCATTCCGAGGAGTCTCCCCGCCGAAATTGCCAATCACCCGTCAGGGATTGTATATGCATAATGAATCACCTTTCGCAGCGGGCAGTGTGTTCCCAGGGCTGTCCCGTCCAGCCCACTGCGTTCTTTTGCCCGAATCCAGAATCAAGAAGAATGCATCAGACCGTTGAGAGGTCCCAGGCTTCATGGATCTTTGGGACGTCGTTGAGCAGGCGCCGGGTGTAGGCCTCTCTCGGATACAGTATCACCTCGTCCGCAGATCCGCTCTCGACGAATTTTCCATGCTCCATAATATACACGCTATCGGACACATAATAGGCCAGGCCAATATCGTGCGTGATAAATATGACCGTCATCCCCGTTTCCTGGCGCAGCTGCATCAGCTCATCCAGGATCGTCGCGCGTGAACAGGCGTCGATCATCGAGGTGGGTTCATCCGCGAGCAGGATCTTCGGCTTCAACAGGAAGATGCGGGCGATCATCAAGCGCTGCATCTGTCCGCCCGAGAGTTCAAACGGATACTTGTTGGTCAATTCCTCGAATTTCAAGTTGACAAAGCTGCAGGCCTCCGCCATCAACTCCACCTTTTTCGCACGCGGCAGCCTTCCACCGCCGCGCATTCGAATGCAGTCCAGGAGCACGGCATCGATCTTATTGAAGATATTATATGAGGAGAACGGGTCCTGAAAGATCGCCTGGATATTTTTCCAGTATTCCTGTTTCTTCCTCTGCGTGCGGATATCGCGCTTTTTCCCCTGGAAGTAGATCTCCCCGGCCGTGGGATTGATCAGGCCCAGGAGCATCTTCGCCAGGGTGGTCTTCCCACTGCCCGACTCGCCCACCAGCGATACGACCTCGCCCTCGTAGAGGTTGATATCCACATGGTCCACGGCGACCGTCTTCTGGCTGCCAAACCCAAAGACCTTGGTTAGGCCCGACGTGCTGAGGCAGAGTTTTCTTTCAAGCGGCATTTTTGCTGGCCTCCTTTGCATAGGACTCCCGCAGTTCTTTTTCCGGGATGATGCAGCGGTAGGCGCGGCCGCCGCCCGCATCGCGCAGGCCGACAGAATTTGTGGTGCATTCCGGCCGGACGAATTTGCAGCGTTCGGCAAACCGGCAGCCCGCGGGTGGTTTTTTGAGATTGGGGGGCACCCCCGGGATGGCGGTCAGCTTGACGTTTCGCAGGCCCTTTTCCGGCACGATGATCGAGCCCATCAAGCCCTTGGCATACGGATGCAGCGGATCGAACACGGTTTCGTCTGTGGTGCCCTTTTCCACGATCTGTCCGGCGTACATGACCATGATGTCGTCGGTCACGTTCTTCAGGAGCGGGAGCTCATGCGTGATAAAGATCATCGAATCGATCAGGCCATTTTCCATCGCCTGGCGCAGCATCTTGATGACCATCTTCTGCGAAGTGACATCGAGCGCCGAGGAGGGTTCGTCCGCGATCAGCACTTTTGGCAGAAGCAGCACGGAGGTCGCGATCACCGTGCGCTGTTTCATGCCGCCCGAAAGCTCCACCGGGTATTTTTGCAGTACGTCCGCCGGAAGCCCCAGGGTTTCAAACAATTTTCTGGCGCGGTCGTAGATATCCTTCTTGGTGATGTACAGCTCATGGGCCTGGACCACATCCTCGATAAAGTGGATGACCCGCTGGGTGGGGTTGAGCGCGTTCATCGCGGCCTGGGGGATATAGGCGATCTCCGTGCCCAGGATCGATTTACGGACCTCGTCCGGATCCATTCCGGTAATATCCCGCCCGTCCACCAGGATCTGGCCGCTCACGTAGTGCAGCGGCGCGAAGTAATACCCCATCAGGCTCAGGGCCAGGGTCGACTTTCCGCAGCCGGATTCGCCCGCGATGCCGAGCGATTTTCCTTCTTCGACCTTGAGAGAAACGCGGTCAACCGCGTAAACATCCTCCTTGAACCGGGTGACGTATTTGGTGGTCAGCTCCCTGACCTCGAGCATCACTTTTGACATCGCGCTCACCTAGTCCCTCAATGCCGGATTGAATACCTGGTCGAGGCCCGTATTCATCAAATTCATCGAGAATGTGATCAGAGCGATGGCCAGGAGCACGGGCAGGTAGGCCCACCATTTTCCAAGGATCTCGGCCTGGTAGATCATCGCCCAGTTCAACATCAGGCCCAGGGTCGGCACTTCCGTGGTGCGGGGTCCCAGTCCCAGGATGGACAAGCCGGCCTCGGCCAGGATGCCCGAGGAGATCTGCAGGATGAACGCCATGACCACATAAGACGCAATATAGGGCAGAATATCGGACACGATGATATGGACGACCGAGTGCCCGGAAATTTTCGAAAGATTGACATGGTCGCGGTTGCGCAGGGAGATCACTTGCGCCCGCACGGCCCGGGTCGTCCAGACCCAGGAGGTAAAGCCGATCACGACGGCGATCGTGAAGGCGCCGCGTTGATCCTGCCCGATGCTGTAAGAGATCAGGATCAAGAGCACAAAGCTTGGGATGACCGTGAAGAGGTTGGCGATAAACACAATGAAGTCGTCCACAAAGCCGCCCACATACCCCGAGAGCAATCCCAGGGTTAGTCCGATCAGGGTGGCCACCAGACCGGCGACCAGACCGATCTCCAGCGATACGCCGGTCGCCCGGACCAATTCCGTCAGCACGTCCCGGCCGAAGTTGTCGGTCCCCAGCGGCAGCAGGCGCACGTTCGCGACCTGGTTGATATTCACATAATCGGATTGGTTGACGACGCCGGTCTGCTGCAGGGTTCCCGTCTGCAGATCCTGGCTGGCGATGATCGCGCCCCCGGTCGCGAGCAGCCCCTTGAGCGAGGCATCGAGCCTTTGATAATAGCGTTGCTTGGCATAGGTCATCCCTGGAAAACTTTTGCTGGGGTCATAACTGGCGTTCCACTGGTCCAGGAGCTGTTTGGTATTGCCGATATCGATCTGGTTCTGCGGAATCCCGTCTGCCATAAGCCAGGTCTGCATGTCAAGGCGTTCCTGGCCGTCCAACTTGCTGGCAATTCGCTTGGCGGCCGCATCCTCCAGATTAAGGGTGTAGGTCGTCGGGGAATTAATGGTGTCATACGTGCTGACATAGATCCCGGGTGGGAAGAAGGTGCCCTGGGCGATGATGGCCAGGGGAGGATCGGTGATGATCAGGGGATAGATCAACACCAGCAGCAGCAGTGCCATGAAGATGGCAAAACCGATCACAAAATTAGGAGAGTGAAAGACTTGCTGGAACGTGTGTTTCATAACCGGCTCCTCCTAATCCGACTGCGAGGCCTTGATGCGCGGGTCGATAAAGCCATAAATGATCTCGATCACGAACATCGCGATCAACACCATCAACGTGATGACCAGCGTGACACCGGAGATCAGCGGATAATCCTGTCCCGTGATCGCGTTCAGGATCGTGAAACCAAGCCCGGGGTAGCTGAAGATGATCTCCGCCACCAGCGCGCCGCTGACCATGGTGCCGACCGACAACGCCAGACCCGTCACCTGCGGCAGCATGGCGTTTCGGAACACATACCCGACGATCTTTCGGTCGTGGATCCCCATGAAGCGGGCATATTTCACATAATCCGCGTTCAGTTCGTAG
Organism: Anaerolineales bacterium; assembly: GCA_035515435.1. GTDB lineage: Bacteria > Chloroflexota > Anaerolineae > Anaerolineales > Villigracilaceae > Fen-1038. The sequence continues at coordinate 49,477 of DATJBI010000049.1, read as the reverse complement.
ATGGACATGGAGCGCATGCCGATCGCCTGGCCGCCGATCGCGATCAATACGATGGACCAGAAGGGCAGCTGGTAGTGGACCAGCACGGACCAGATGAATTTGCCGCTGAAGTTGGGAAGCTGGTCGAACCCGTATCCGCCCGAGGTTGGAAACCACTTCAGCCCAACGCCAAAAATAACCAGCAGGATGATTGCCATGCCAAATGCCGGCAGATTGCTCACAAAAATACTGACGGGCATCAGGACTTTATCAAAACCGCCCTTGAGATAGGCCGCCAATGCGCCCAGCGCATTGCCGATGACCCAGCCGACGATGATCGCCGGGAACTGCAGACAAACCGTCCACCAGATGGCAGATCCGATGATGTCGGCAACCGTCCGGGGATACTGGCTGAAGGAGGTGCCCAAATTGCCGTGCGCCACATTGTTGATGTAGATCAGGAACTGGTCCAGCATGGGCTTGTTGGTCCCGAACTGGTCCGCGTATTGCTGATAGATCTTCTGGATACCGGCTGTATTGGTCATGCCCTGGGCCAGCTTGGACACAATGCCTGCCACCGGATCGCCCGGCATCAGGCGCGGCAGGATGAAGTTCAGTAAGAAGGCGAAAATGAAAGTGACCAGGAACCAGAGCAGCTTGTTCAGAAAATACTTCAGGTATCCTTTCAACGAAGCACCTCCTCGCAAAAATAATGAACATTATACCAATTAAGGAGGCCCTCGCCGGGGCGGACCCGATCCGGATCTGAGGGTCAGCGGTCCGCCGCCGGCAAGGGAAGCAGCCAATTAAACAACAGCCATGCCCCGGATCGCGGAACATGGCTGTGGATGTTGAACTACGACTTACGGGTTGACCAGCTTAAGGTTGTAGAGGCCTGCGATGCCCCAACCGTCGGTCAGATCGAGCGGTGGGACGGGCGGGTTGGTACCATCACCCTGGTGCGGGAAGCCGGTCCAAACGGTCTCGTTCACCGTATGGAACGATTGCGGACGGTACATCAGCGAGAAGGACGGAACATCGGTCAGGTAGATCTTGGTGAGGGCCGTGTAGTCCGCCTTGATCTTCGCCGGGTCGGTTTCGCTGGGGATGGCATTGATCAACGCGTCGACGTCGGGATTCTTGTAGCCGCCCCAGTCGCCGTTCCAGTTGTTCTTGGTCATGGCGTATCTGGAGTTCAGCAGTTTGTTGGTACGCGACCAGGGCTCCGCGGGACCAGCTCCGTCGTTATACATCATGAAGATGTCGAAGCCAGCGGGCAGAGGCCAGTTGGTGACCTCGGTCTGATAAACGGACCATTCGGGGTAGTTCGTGGTGATGTCGATCCCGATCGCTTTTCCAGCAGCGGCAACCTGCTCGATCGCCGCCTGCCAGTCGGACCAGCCGTTCGGGCAGGTCGCTACATAGGTGAGTTTCTTGCCGTTGTACATGCGCCAGCCGTCGGCGCCTTTCTTGATTCCGGCGTCATCCAGGAGCTTGTTGGCGCCGTCGATGTCCTTGCCAGCCCACTGCATAGCCTTGATGGCAGGATCGGAAGCATCATACAGAGCCTGTTCGCCGGCGGTCGGGTTCATGAGGGAACGCGGAACCTGCTCGAAGGTGGCGGACTGGTTGGTCATGGCATTGGCAATGATCGTGTCATAGTCAACTGCCATCGCAATGGCCTTGCGCACGGCCACCTGATCCAGACCGTACGAAGCCAGATTGTAGTAAGCGGTCGGGATGCTGGCGCCGATGCCGTAAGGAGCATCGGGCAGGTAGGTGGAGACGGGCAGACCGTAGTTGAGCCACAACACCTGAACATTGGAGTTGAACTGCTGGCTCACGTCCACTTCGCCTTGTGCCAGAGCAACCGAACCGGCGGCATTATCCTTGAAGATGGTATGCGCCAGGTACTTTGGAACAGGCAGCTTGCCCCACATGCTGGCATCCTGGCCCCAGTAGTTGTCATCACGAACATAGACGACCTTCGAGTCATCCGCGAAGAACTTGTGATAGGGGCCCGAGTAAACGACATCGTCCGCGGGATCCGCCATGAACTTGGTGGCATCGCCGCCAACGCGCGCTTCCAGCTTTTGGGTCCAGGCCTTCTGGATGACGTATTGGGCGTCCAGGTAATCCACGACCTCCAGCGGATTGACCGCCTTGCCGTTCGTGTCCAGTTTCGCCTTGACGTCAACCGTCTGGGGATCCACCGCGGTGATGGTATCGATGTAGGCGCCGAAGTTAACGCCTGCACCGGTCTGGTACTTGACGTGGGAGGCCCAGGTATAGGCGACATCATCCGCGGTCACCGGGGTGCCATCGCTCCAATGGGCAGCCTTCTTGAGCTTGAAGGTAACATCGGTGCCCGCCGCGTTCCATGACCACGGACCGTCGGCCAGCAGAGGATAGCTCTTGCCATCGAGCATATCGTACAGGTACGGGGTTTCGAACATGATGACGCGGGAATTGTCCTGCGCCGCAACGGCCATTGCGTTGTTGTCGTTGGAAGAGTACGGATTCCAACCGACGACCGAGCCCCACTGCTGCCCATTGAAGTACAGGGTCTGGTTGCGGGGCAGCGAGGCGGCAATGTCCGCGGGGCTCTGGGTTGCCGCAGGGGCAGCCGGAGCGGCAGGCGCCGTGGTCGGCGCAGGCATCGCGGTCGCGGGGGCAGCCGCGGGAGCACATGCGCCAAGCAGCATGCTGAACCCGATCAAGATCGATAAAACAGCAATTAAGCGTTTCATCTTCATTCTCCTTATCGTATTCTGATATAGTCTTTCGATTGAGAAGTCCGTCAGCTCACGGGGAGTGCGGCTTTCTCGCGGTGGCGTCCGGTGTCTGCATCGATCCAGGACGTCGTTCTTGCTTTTATCTCTTTAAATCGTTGTTTATATTTATAACGTGCACCTCCTTATGGAATCAACCTGTCTGGGAACGAATGAAGAGAGATGATCGCAGGGCGGACATGTTTTCCTACTTCCGCCCCGCGCCACACGAATCGCGAATCACCAGTTCGGTCCCCAGGATAATGTGCTGGGGAGGCTTGATGCCGTTTTCGATCAGGTCGATCAGGATCTCAACAGCCTTGGCGCCGAACTGGGCGACCGGTTGACGAATGGTGGTCAATTGCACGTCGGACAGCGTGGCGATGGGCAGATCATCAAAACCGACAAATGCGATATCATCGGGAATGCGCAACCCGGCCTCGCGGGCGGCGCGCATCGCGCCGATGGCCATGACATCGGATGCCGCAAAGACCGCGTCCGGTTTTGAGGGCAACAGTTTTTTCATCGCATAGTAGCCGCCATTTTCAGTAAAATCGCCCTCCACGATCAACGATTCGTCGCTGTGCAGGCCGCGTTCCCTCAGGGCATTGACGTAGCCCGTTTTGCGGTCCAGGCCGACCGTACTGTGCAGGGGGCCGGTAATGGTCCCAATGCGTTTGTGCCCGATCCGGATCAGATGCGTGACGGCATTGAAGGCGGCATTGATATTGTCGATGTCCAGATAGCTGACGTTGTCGGAACGAAACGGGCGGCCGATCACCACCTGCGGTATATTGGCATCCACCAGATCCCCGATCACCTGCTGCTCGCCATGATGGCCCGACTGCACCAGGACGCCATCCAGAAAGCCTTTGCGGGTGACGCTCGCAAAGATCTTCTTCTCATCATCTTCGCTTTCCACCAGGAACAGCGCCAGGGTATAGTCATGTTGATTGCACGCCTGGGCAATGCCCTTGGTGAGATGAGAATAATACGGATCGGTGAAAAAAAAGGAGACGCTTTGTGGGAGGACCAGGCCGATCGTCGAGGAGTGTTGTGAAGCCAGAGCGCGGGCGGCCGGATGCGGACGAAAGCCCGTGCTCTCGATCACCCGCCGGACCCGTTCCCGGACATCCTTTTTGACATTCGGTTGTTGGTTGATCACACGCGAAACCGTGGAGCGGGAGACTCCTGCCTTCTTGGCAATATCTTCAAGGGTTAGGTTCGTCATCGGGTGTTCCGGGGACTGGTATCGCTCCCAGCATGAAACAAAAAAAACGGCCTTAGGCACCGATAAATTCCACAAAACATACCGAAATTGCTAAAAAATTGAGAGCGCTCCCAGAATTTAACGTCATTATACAGAGTTTTTCCACAAGAGTCAACAAGTTTATGAGAGACCTCCCAAACCCGGGCGGCCGCCGCGGAAAGGAGCGCAGGCCCACCATCCGGATCGGCCCGCCAGCCGGGGCGCCGGAATGAACGAAAAATACGGCAGTATAATCTGGATACTCCCTGAAAGCGAAGCTTCCTGCGAAAAGTTGAGGCACAATGACCCTTCATTCTGAAATCATGGAACAGCCGGCGCGTTTGGAGTCCCTGCTGAGGTCGCAGCGCAAAAATGCGGAGACGATCGCCCGCGCCATCAAGTCCAGCGGCATCTCCTATGTGTTTCTCACCGCCCGCGGCACATCGGACAATGCCGGCCGATACGCGAATTATCTCCTGGGCGCGGTCAATCACCTTCCGCTGGCGCTGGCCACACCCTCCCTGTTCACCTACTACAAACAACCGCCGAGGCTGAAGGGGGCCCTCGTGATCGGGATCTCGCAATCCGGGCAGTCTCCGGATATTGTCAGCGTGCTGGAGGAAGGGAAACGCCAGGGATGCCTGACCCTCGCCGTCACCAATGAACCCGACGCCCCGCTTGGAAAGATCGCCGACCTGGTGTTCCCGATCCTGGCCGGACCGGAGCGCGCGGTCGCCGCGACCAAGACTTACACTTCGGAACTGGCGGCGATTGCCATGCTGTCTGCGGCCCTCAGCGAAGACCCGCGGATGTGGGACGAGCTGGGACACATTCCCGGCTACGTCCAGGAGGCACTCCAGTTGGACGAAAAGGCGCGCCAGGCCGCGGAACGCTACCGCTACATGCAGCAATGCGTCGTGCTGGGACGCGGCTTCAACTATGCCACCGCTTTCGAATGGGCGCTCAAACTCAAGGAATTGACCTACGTGGAGGCGGAACCTTATTCCTCGGCCGATTTTCAGCATGGGCCGATCGCGATGGTTGCCCGCGGCTTTCCGGTCATGGCGGTTCTCTCGTCGGGGGTCCTGGCCAGTTCATTGTTGTCTTTTCTCAAGCACCTGAAGGATGAGCTTCTGGCAGAGCTGGTCATCATCTCGAACTGGCAGGAAGCGCTGGAACTGGGACAGGCGCGCTTCGCCATTTCGGCGTCCGTCCCGGAGGCGCTCAGCCCGATCGTGAACATTATTCCGGCACAGTTGTTCGCCTATCACCTGACTCTCGCCAGGGGATATGATGCGGATCATCCGCGCACGATCCAAAAAGTCACCGAAACGCGCTGAGCCGAACATCAGGCATGCAATCGCCGGACGAGCTCCAACTCCTGAGACTGCTGCTGACGCGGCTCGAGCGCGTCTCGGCAGACTCCTATTGGGCGCACCGCGCCAGCGGGATACGCGGCGCGCTGCTGAGGGCACTGGACAGGATCGAAGCCGGGCAGCAGGTCGACCAGTCCGCGCTCAGGCGCTGGATGGATCAGGGTTTCCAAATTCTGGGGCAGGCCGCACAGGAACGGACCAGATAGGCCGGAGCAGGCAGCTGTAAGAAGACGAGGGCCCTCCTTATCTATGTCGCAAAGGAGAATTTATGGCGCGGAAAAGGAATCCCGATCTCTATAATCTAAGTCCCTCGACCATCATGGTTTACGGCGCAGTCTGGTGCCCCGACTGCAGGCGGGCCAAACAATTCTTTGGCGACCAGGGCATCCAATATTTCAATGTCGATATTGACGAGGACCCCAAAAGCGTGGCCTTCATTGAAAAGATCAATGCAGGCAGGCGCATCATTCCCACCATCCTCTTTCCCGATGGGAATATCCTGGTGGAGCCCTCCAATGCCCAGCTCGCCCAAAAGCTTGGATTGAAAACGAGGGCCCAGCGCTCCTATTACGATGCGATCGTGGTGGGCGGCGGACCCGCGGGTTTGACCGCCGCGCTCTATCTGGCGCGCGAGGGTCTGGAGGTGCTGGTCATCGAAAAAGCCGGATTGGGCGGACAGGCCGGCCTCACCCAGACCATTGACAACTTTCCCGCCTTCGATCAGGGCATCGGCGGTTCCGAATTCGCGGCGCGGCTGGGTCGCCAGGCGAGCAAATTCGGTGTGGAGATCCTGCAGGCGCAGGAAGTCCAGGAGATCGGGCAGTTCGGTCAATACCTCACCGCCAAGGTCAGCTCCACGATCCATTACCACACCCAGGCGCTTTTGCTTGCAACAGGGGCCCGCTACCGCCGGCTGAATGTTCCCGGCGAAGATCCGCTGCTCGGCATCAACGTCCATTTCTGCGCAACATGCGACGGCCCATTCTATAAAGGCCGGAAGGTCCTGGTGGTCGGCGGGGGCAACAGCGGCTTCGAAGAGGGCCTGTTCCTGACCCGGTTTGCAGCGCAGGTGGACCTGCTCGTCAATTCAAGCGAGCCAAAGGCGAGCCGGATACTTCAAGACAAGGTTGCAGAAAAATCAAATATGCACGTGATCCTGAATCACGGTGTCAGGGAATTGCGCGGGAAGAACAGGCTGGAGGCCGTCGTTTTGCAGGACCGGGCCAGCGGCGAAACCAAAGAATCCTTTTATGACGGGGTTTTTGTCTTTGTCGGCATGACGCCGAACAACGATCTCCTAAAGGATAAGGCGGAACTGGACACGCACGGCTTTGTGATTGCACCCCACATGATGACCAGCGTGCCCGGCGTCTTTGTCGCAGGAGACATACGCGCCGGATCAACCAAACAGGCCGCCTCGGCCGCCGGCGAGGGCGCCTCCGCGGCACTGGCGATCCGCGATTACCTGAAATCCCGGGGTTCGTAGATCAAGAAGTGGGTTCGCGGCAGGCATCCAAACAATGGACCCTGCAGGCAGGGATTCGCCCGGGCAAGCCGCGGCCCGGCAAACAAACCTGCCTGGCTCACAATGAGATGCCCGGCCTGAGGTGAAGCGCCGCGGCGCGGGGCGGTTGACGCCGAGGGAGGACGGGATACAATTGAAGCAGACCAGGAACGGACGATGAAAACCACGCTCTTCGCCTGCGTTTTGTTTGCGCTGATCCTTTCAGGCTGCGAGGCCTGGACCGTCGAACCGCTCCCGTATCTCTCCCCGACTCCATTTAATTCCCCGACCCCCGTCATCTTAAGCGCGACACCGATCCTTCTGCCCCTGCCCTTCACGGCAACTGCCGGCGCGCCGACCGGCACTCCCGCCCTGACGCCTACTGCAGCCCTGGGCGGCACGGACACTCAAGCCCCCCCAGCGTCCATGAGGGTCACCTCCACCACCACTGCTGCTTTGACCCTGCCGCCGCCCGGCACGTCCGCGCCGGGAGCTCGGGTCAATACCCAGATCCTGGGCTGCAATACCTCGATCGATATTGTGCACGCCATGGGCGAAGTGACCAATGCCTATATCACCATCCAGAACGTGGGCCAGGTGGATCTGGGCCTGGTCTGTGCCACGCTGAACGCGCAGGATGAGGGCCGGCCGCATCCCGACAAGACCAAATGCGTTGCGTCGCTTCCTGCCGGAGATCAGGTGAGCGAGAAGCTCACGGTCGACACAACGCTGGGGAAACCTTCGCCTGTTCAAGTGGATGTCACCTCGGGCGCCATCCTGCTTCAACGGGTTGCACAGGGTGCCTGCAAGGCGGTTGATCTGCTGCCGCCGAATATGGGCAATCTGGGAAGCGTGGTGCCGATTCCAGCGCCGTGATGGATAGGCTCCGTGACGCTCTGCGCTCCCGATCGACGGCCCGTGCCGGGACCTTCATTTCTTGCGGGGGTTCGAATTCTTTTTTCCCGTCGGTTCTTCCTTAAATCTGCTCCTCATATCGTTGACCTTGGTCTTCAGATCCTGGAAGAAATCGCTGTCCACGATCTCCTTGACCTGGGTCTCCAGCTTGGATCTATCGATCATGATCTCCAATTGGGCCACGCGGGCGCGCAGGGATTTTTCGCGCTCGGCCACTTTCTCCACCATGGAATGGAAAACGCTGGTCAATGTGTAGATCTCATCGCGGAACTCAACCTGCTTGTCCAGGTGCGACCATTCCTGTTCGTAGTCGCCCTCTCCGATCTCTTTTGCGATGTCAGCCAGGGAGATAATTGGACGCGTCAACAAGCCGGAAAGCCAGTAGACCAGCAGAAAGATGAGCAAATAGCTCACGACAAAGGCGACCGCCCCGCTGATCAAAATATCGTTGCGCACCTGCTTGACGTAATCCGCTGAAATATCCACCCCGATCGCCCCGACCAGTTTTCCGGTGCTGTCCGGGATCGGCTCATAGGTGGTGATCCAGCTCCCAAAGCTGTCCGTGTAGGGCGTCCAGGCATCCACGCGCATCGATAGGCCATCATAGATCTGGGAGCTCGTGGAGGTGTAGCGTTCGCAAAATTTGAACCCGCCGCGCGGGCTGCGGAAATACCCCGTGCTTCCAATGGCGATGATCTCGCCGGGATTGATGCCTTTAACGTAGGTGTACAGGCGCGTATTGGGCGAAACCTCCTCCACCTCATGCAGCCAATCCTCATGCGCCATGTAAAGCGGGTCATTTTCCGGGTAATATCCGTTCTGGGCGGAGGGCGCATCTGCGGGCGGTGGACACTGCGGATTATTCGCGCTTTCCTGCTGATACAGTTTAACAAAGCCGTTCACGTCCATGCCCTGAACAGCCCCGCTGATCGTATTCTGCAGATTATCCGTGATCGTTTGGAACACGCGCGCGGTCGTGTACTGATAGAACCAGTAGTAACTGGCAATAAAGACGGGGGTGAAGATCAGTACAAACCCGAGCCAGATCTTCACTCGCAAACTAATATAACGCTGTCTGGTACGTTGGATGGCTGTATCCATGCCATGCTCCTAAGATAAGATAGGGATCGATTCAAGCGCGGCCTGAACCTGCGGATGGTCAAAGGGCAGGCCATAATGGTCCACAAGAAAAGCCAGGGCGAAATCTGGAACGTCCTCGATCGAATAGGCGCGGCCGTTCAGGCCGGGATTCGGCAGGAAACCGAGCGAGGTGGGCAGGAAATGAAGCGAGGCGATCTGTTCAGCGCGGCTGCGGCCCTCCGATTCCGCCGGGAAGATGGGCTCCACATACTTTACCGGCAGCTCGATAATTCCATAGTGCTTGTAATGTTCCATCAAGCGCGGGAACTCGACTTCGTTCACCATGCCCCGGGCGGGCGGGTCGCCGAGTCGTTTCGAATCGTCGATCACCTGATCCAAACAGGCCTGCACGAGAAACAGAGCCAGCCTCCGGCCTTCCGCCACCACATCGCGAAAATCGGGATCAATGGCCAGCGCGATCGCCAGACCGCACTGGCGGCTGCGCACATAACGGAACGTCCGAATGCCCGCCGGCCGGCCGTTCACTTCCAGGAGCCAATAATGAACAATATGCCCCGGGCGGTGTTCCCGGTCCAGCGCGGCGCGCCGCCTCATGCGCGGAACATAGTGGGCGTATTGGGGAAACAGGCGCGCGTACAAGCCGAGCATCGCCGCGAGGCGCGCCTCGTCGCCCGAGCCGATCAATTCCCAAACCTTCACCGCACCGTCCTGCCGGACCAATTGGGCCGCCACTATTTCTCCGTGTCCGAAAAATCAAGTTTGTCCAGCACGCCCGACGAGCCGCGCGTGCGGCGTTTCAACTGCCAGTTCAGCATGCTCTGGTCATAGGTCGAGCGGACTCGGATGGAGGCCCAGACTGCCAGCGCTGAGAAAGCCACGCCCGCGCCCCCGAAGATCAACGCGTACACCCCCCGCCCCATACCCAGCCCCAGTCCCGCCGCGATGATCCCAAAGGTGACCAGACTCCCGGCGATGGTTCCCAGCGACGGCAAATACCCGTCAATGAACATGCTCACTCGGCCGCGTTTTTCATTCGGAACCAGAGCCTGGAAGGCTTTGCGATTCGACGAATCAATGGTGTCATAGGAAACGCGCGCCGTGCCCTGGGCCGCGGCACTGCTCAAGTAACCTGGCACAAGGAAATCGAGGATCGAGGCAGCCAGCATGATGAAAGGTTGGATCAGAAAACTGTTCTTCAGACCCAGCTTCTCAATGATTCGCCCGGCCAGACTCTGGACGATGATCGAGCCGATGGCGATCAGGAGGCTGTAGTTCGCGTAAAAGCCCTGAAAACCCGATCCGAGGGCCAGCTCCGCATCCGAAAGCACCTTATACAGCAGCACCGTCATCACGGCGCCGGCCGCCAGCATTCCCAGGGCGAGATAGGCGAAGGCCGGAACGGTCTTGATGAAATCCCAGCCCTCGACAAAAGTCTCCCGCATGGAGACACCGGTGCGCGTCGCACTGACGATCCGGACCTTGCGCAGGGCGAAATAGGCGACGAGAAAACCGGCCAGGAAGATCACGGCATTGAGATAAAGCAGCTTGACCGGGCCGAAATGCACACGGGCATCCACGGCCGCCACAGCCAGACCGACCACGGTACCGACAAAAGCGAAGACGCCGATCACGGGCAGCAGGCGGCGCCCTGCCGCGGGATCAAAAATATCATTAACCAGGATCCAGAAGACGACCGGGAAGAAACGCCATTGCTGGTCGTTGAGCAGATAGATCAGCGTGTAACTGATGGCAGAAGGAATGGCTTTGAACAGGAATGCGAGCGGCAGCAGGGCATACAGCCCCGCAAATATCAACAGCACGACGAACATGAGTTTGACACGATCAAACCGATCGACAACCAGCGACTGCAAGCCGGTGGCAAGGATCAGCAGAAGCATGTCGACCGCCCAGACGAGCAGAATATACTGATCCTTGACCTGGCCGAGGAAGCCGGCTACCGCGATGACTTTCGTGATACCCATCGCGGCGTAGTTAACGAAGAGCACAACGCCCAGCGCAAGAACCAGGCTCACTTCGCCTGGCCGCAGTCGGAATAATTGCAGGATTCTCTCTCTCATCACATCAGTCCCGGAGCGGTTCGTAGACCCGTGGCAGTGATTATATTCTAATTCGGAGCGAACGTGTATGATTTTTGAACCGCCAGGTGCCGGCAAGGATCGCCGCCAGAGAATTAGTCGGTGGAAGGCACCCGGAAGGGTTGAATTTCCTGGCGTGACCCTCGCAGCCTCACCCCCCTTCTTTGGATGCGGCTCCGCGGCCATCTGGACGGATCGATTCCCTGCCCGGCCCCCGACCGCCTGCCGCCCAGCTTGTCCTCTTAATTTCTTTCAAAAGGGCACTGACACCCCCCCCAACAGACTGAACCCGTTTCGGCCTGCCATCCCCGTTTCCGCCGGGCAGTTGCAGCTGCAGCTTCCATCGTTCAGACCGGATCGAACTCCATTTGATCTCTCCCGTCCCGAATGTCCCTGGCAGGAGAGATGCGCGGAGGTGCCCGCAGGGATGGGGCCGCGCAGCGAAGCGGCCTCGCGCGCAGGCAAGCGTTTCGCCCGCAGCGCGGCCCCCAACGGAGGGAAATATATAAAGTATAATCGGACCATGACTGATGAACAACTTTCAACTCTGCCGCGGCAAAAGATCGCGATGTTGATCGACGGCGACAACGCCCAGCCTGGGCTCCTCCCGCAAATGCTGGTGGAGGCGGCCCGCTACGGGCAGGTCACGGTCAGGCGGATCTACGGCGATTGGACGACGGCCAACATGAATTCCTGGAAGGAGACCTTGAACTTCCACGCCTTCCAACCCATCCAGCAGTTCCGTTACACCATCGGCAAGAACGCCACCGACAGCGCCATGATCATCGACGCCATGGACATTTTGCATTCGGGCGTGGTAGACGCGTTCTGCCTGGTCTCGTCCGACAGCGATTACACACGGCTTGCCACGCGCATCCGCGAAACGGGGATTTTCGTGATGGGCATCGGCGAGAAGAAGACGCCCAAGCCTTTCGTCAATGCCTGCGACGTGTTCGTTTACACCGAAAATCTGGTGGCGGGGACAAAGGCCGCCCAAGCACGCTCATCGCAGCGAAAATCGACCTCCAAAGCCAAGCCCAAGAGTGAGGCCGACCCGATGCCCCTGCTGGAGCAGGCTTTCGATATGGCCGTTCAAGAAGACGGCTGGGCGCGGCTCGATCTGATGGGCAACGCCCTCTATCAACTGGATCCGGGCTTCGACCCACGCACCTACGGGCAACGCCAGCTTTCGCGGCTGATCAAAAGTCTGAAGGATCAGTTTGAAATGAAGGTCCAGGAACTGGATAGCTCGACGCTGTTTCTGGTGAAGATGAAAGAATAGTCGGCTCCCCAGCGGATCGTTCGGGGGGAAGCGCGCCCGGTCCGTCGTCCCCCGGGTGGATTGACCGCCCTTTGCGGCCGCAGAAAGATCGAACCTCCGTCCTCCCCGTTTCAAGCAGCACATGAAACACGACCTGGACCAAGCCAGGCTTCTCCACCTAACCCAGCCATCTGAATGGCGGGATTGGCTTTTAAAGCACTATCAGTCCGAACAGGAAGTCTGGCTGGTCTACTACAAGCAGCATACTGGAAAGCCGCGCATCCAGTACAACGATGCAGTTGAAGAAGCGCTCTGCTTTGGCTGGATCGACAGCATCGTCAGGAGCATCGATCAGGATCGATTTGCTCAGCGGTTCTCGGTCCGTCGTGCCAGGACCCCCTATTCGCAGGCCAACCGGGAACGCCTGAGAGAGCTGGTCAAGCAGCGCAAGGTGGTCGCTGAAGTCCTGGCCACGCTCGGGACCACCCTGGAGGAGCGGTTTGAGATAGCACCCGACATCCTGGAGGCCATCCGGGCCAACCAGGAAGCCTGGGAAAACTTCCAGCGATTATCGCCCTCCTACATTCGCATCCGCATTGCGTTCATCGAAGGAGCACGCCGCAGGCCCCAGGAGTTCAAGAAACGCCTGAGACACTTCATCGACCTGACCGCGCAGAACAAGAATTTCGGTTTCGGCGGGATCGAGAAGTATTACTGAATAAGAAAGGGGCAAGCCCGTCCTGAGGGCGGCTCCCGAGGGGGCACACCGGAATGAACTCCTACAAGCTGTCGTAGACGTAGAAAATGTAATCCTGGGGCCCGGTCGCGACGCCCAGATCGTTGAGCGATCTGAGGATTTGGGCGCGATGATCCGTCCCATGATTGGCGACGTGGAGCAGCACCTGCCACAGTACCAGGTCCTGGTCTTCTCCATCGGCGAACGGTTTTTCGAACAACATGTCGTCCCGCAGCTGGGCGAGATAAGCGCGCATGATTTTCTCAACCCCGTCCCAGTGTTCCCGAATGATCTGCCGATCGTCAAAGTCCGCGGGACCAAAAGGCTGGGGGCCCTCGACGCCCCGCAATCCGCTGAACCATGCCTCATCCACGCTCATGATGTGAACGATCTGGTTTCGGATCGATCCCTGCGAATAGCCTGCATTTTGGGTGAACTGCTCGTAGGATAGTGCAGGGATATGCCTTTCCCATATCTTGCGATTTTCAGTGAAGTGGTATTCGTAGAAATGGCGAAAGGCATTTGCATTCATGTCACGACCTTCTCCTGGGGGGGCGATCAAAAGGCATTAAAGCACGAACCTTCGAATTCGGTCAAGGTCGATGCCGGGTGTGGGCCAGGGCCCCCGGTCAGCGCCCTGGGGGAGGACTCAGCGCGGCTGGAGGAAGAATCTCAACGCCTCGGTCACGGCCCGGGGATTGTCCATCATCGGCATGTGACCAACCCTGGGCAATTCCACGTAATGAGCGTTGGGCACGGCGGCTTTCATCTCGCGCCCGCGTTCGACCGGGATCAACTCATCGGCGTCGCCGTGGACGATCACCACCGGGAGCTTGAAAGCTTTCAGCACCTGGCTTGAATCGGGTCGTTCCGCCATCGCCTGGAGCGAGCCGATCAGCCCGGCGGGCCTTTGTCTTTGCATCAGGGCGCGCACAAAGGATTGCACATGAGGGTCGGCCGAGAATTTAGGCGTCATCGCTTCGACGACGACCCCCACGCCCCTGGCGGCGACCTCCGCCGCGGATCGGTAACGCCCCTCTCTGCGCTCAGGCGAATCAGCAGCAACCTGGGTGGAGATCATCCCCAGTCCGCGCAGACGTCCGGGGTAGGCGCCTGCGAAGGCCAACGCAACATATCCGCCCATGGAGTGACCGGCGATAAATGCTTTTTGGATCTGGAGGTGATCCAGGAGGCCCGCCAGGTCAGACGCCAGGTCGGCGATGGTATAGGTCCCATCGGCCGCATCCGATTGACCCAGGCCGCGCAGGTCGGGGATCGTCAGATCGAAATCCTTCTCCAGCGCTGAGCCGACTTCGTGCCAGGTCGTCCGATCCAAGGGATACCCGTGAATCAGCACGAGCGCCGGCCCGCCTCCCAGGCGTTCATAAGCGATATCGAGCCCGTTCACTCGTGCCTTTTCCATTTCCATCTGCTCCATGATCCGGGCCGGGGCCAGGCAATCTCAAGGCTGGGCTTGCAGCCCCCGGTAGTGAGGTCATTTCCAATGGACGTTCACCTTTAATTTGCTTCCCAATTTGCTGTAATAATATACAAAGCCATTGTCCCGCCCATACTCGTAGAGGCGGCGGGTGATGTCCACATCGGCCCGGCAGTATTGCGCGACTTTCTCCAATTCGCCGGCGCGAAACCATTCCACCGATCGAATTCCGTCGGCGGTTTTCTCCGCGCCCAGACAGGCCCTCGCCAGCGCATCCAGCGGGATACGAAAGCCAAGGGTCCTCTTCAGGTCGAGCAGCAGGTCCAGCGTCCGCAGCGCTGCGAAGTTGAAACCGGGCGCGTACGGACGCAGGACTTCATAGTCAAATTCGCGAATATTAAAGCCGATCACCCTGTCCGCGGCGCTCAATTCATCGATCAGGGCCTGCGCCTCGCGTTCCCAATAGACCTTGAAATCCGCCTTGTCCGTCGAATAGGTGACACCGCAGGCCAGGCGCAATCTGGCCGCATCGCGTCCGCCGACCTCCTGAAACAACTTTTGCGTTTCAAGATCAAAGAAGACCAGGTTCATTTCCGGGCTTCCTTCAGCCATTCGCGCCCAAACGCAAACGCTTCTTCACGCGTCGACACCTGGCCCGCGGCCTGCGCTTCCCGGATGGCCTCGAGCAGTTGGCCGATGCGTGGACCCGCTTCGAGTTGGTATTCATTCATCACATCGAACCCATTTACCAGACGCGGCGGCGCGACCGTTTCTTGCGGCTTCTCCCAATAGTTCTCAAGCAAATTCCTGGCCACATCCAACGCGGCTGCCCAGGTTTCCTGGGTCAGGGTGTGACCGCGGGCGCCGCGCAGGTCCGCCAGACCCAGCAGGACCAGATCGACGCCGCCCTCCCCGGCCTCGCGGAAGAATCGGTAGATGGCTTTGCGCGAGGGCGCCTGCTTTTCGCCCTCCTGCCGGCCCGTGAAAAAATGAAAGCGCATATGGTTCTCGATGAGGATCTCTAACCGCCCGATCTCCGCATGGCTGAGGTTCAGGGCCTGCGCTCTTTCGACCGCGAGTTTCGCACCCAGCTGCGCATGGGCCAAGAACCGAATGCGCCCCGTCTCATCCACGGACCTGGAGGCGGGCTTCGAAACATCATGATACAACGCCGCAAAAAACAGCAGGGCGCGCACAGAACGATCTGCGTTGAGCGCTTGCCGGAAGTGGGCGTCCAGCCTGTCGCGGTAACGTCCGAGCCGCAGGCTCAGCAGGCCGGTGAACAGGTCGTTGGTTTCCCCCGCATCGTAAGCAGGTGCGAGCGATGCCAGGATACCCTCGAGATGGTGGATCACGCTCAAGGTATGCTCCCAAACATCATAGACATGCCCTTCCGGCTGAGCAACGCCTTTCAGCGCGGAAAGTTCGGGCAGCAGCTGGGGAAGGGCGCCGAGCATTTCCAGGGCGCGCAGAGACGTCGCGGGGTGCGGTCCTTCCAGGATTTTGAACAACTCGTCGCGCTGGCGTTCCGGAGAGATCTCCCCGAGCAGCGGGGCAGCCTGTTTCATGGCTGCGCGGGTCGCGGACTCGATCTTGAAGTCAAAGGCGGTGGCCTGACGCACCGCACGCAGGATTCGGATCGGGTCGTCCCTAAGCGAGGTTTCGGAACAGGCACGGATCAGCCCGGCGTGCAGATCCGCGGCCCCGCCCAGAGGATCCAGGACACTTTGACGGCGAAGATCGAACGCGATGGCGTTGATGGTGAAGTCGCGGCCGCGCAGATCGGACTCGAGATCCGGGCCGCGGAAGGCAGCAAAGTCCAGAATAGCGCGCCCCCCGCCCTGGGCGGGGAGAATGACGCGGGCGGCATTGAACGATTCATCCAGTATATAGAAATCAGCATGCAGGGCGTTCGCCGCACGTCTCGCGACCTGGATCGCATTCCCCTCCAGGGCGAAATCCAGGTCATGCGAGGCGTGGCCGAGCAGCAGGTCGCGCACGGCGCCGCCGACGAGATACAGCCCGACGTCCGGCAGCGCATCGCGGATCGAGTCCAGCAGGGGCGAAACAGGCAGAGGAATGGACATAGGATAATTTCAGCTTTTTCCCTGTGGCGGCTGCCGGGTGCCGCAGGGCGGGCCTGTTCCAGAATTCCGATCGGCCAGGGGCGCTCAGGCGGGCGGCTTGTATTTTTCCAGATCCACCACCCCGACAAAGGGCAGATTGCGATAGTATTCGTCCAGGTCGAGGCCATAGCCAAAGACAAATTTGTTGGGGATGCGGAAGCCGCGATAATGGATCGGCACGACCGCTTCGCGCCGTTCGTCCTTGTCGAGCAATGTGCACACCTTGAGCGAACGCGGCTGGCGCGTTTGCAGAAATTCAAGCACCGAGGCGATCGTGTTGCCGCTGTCGACAATATCTTCGATCAACAGGACATCCTTCCCGCGGATATCGGTCTGCAGGTCATATGTCACGCGCACGCTGCCGCTGGTCTCGCGCGCGCCGGCGCCGTACGAAGAGACTGCCATGAAATCCATCATATGCGGAACGGTAATGTGCCGCATCAGATCCACCAGGAAGATCATCCCGCCGCGCAGGATGCAGATGAGAATGAGGTCCATTCCCTGGTAATCACGGCTGATCTCCGCACCGAGTTCCGCGATTCGGTTCTGCAGAGTCTTTTCGTCAATCAGAACTTCGGCCAAGACTTCTTTGTAATCCTGCATTTCTTTCTTCCCATCCGCTTCCGCGGGCCGGCGTGCGGCTAACGCGGCACTTCGTGATGAATGCGGCAGCGCGCTTCATACAACTCCGAGGCACCGACGATCACGACCGGGTCATCATAGCGCGCCGGGCTGCCGTTGACAAGCCTTTGCGTGCGCGAGGCTTCTTCGCCGCACACCATGCAGATCGCATGCAGCTTGTCCACCCGTTCCGCCTTGGACATCAGCACCGGCATCGGACCGAACGGTTCGCCGCGAAAATCCATGTCGAGGCCCGCCACCAGCACCCGGATGCCGGCCTCCGCCAGCTCCTGCGCGACCGTGACTATTTCAGCGTCCATGAACTGCGCCTCGTCAATCCCGACCACCGTGGTATCCTCTTCGACCTTGCTGCGAATATCCGCCGCCCTTTCAAGGGGAACGGCCTCCAGGTTGGTCCCGGTATGCGAGGTGACTTTCTCGACCGCGTAACGCACATCAATGGCGGGCTTGAAGACCTGCACTTTCTGTTTGGCAATTCTGGCGCGCACCAGGCGCCGGATCAGTTCATCCGTCTTGCCGCTGAACATCGAGCCGCAGATCACTTCGATCGAGCCGTGAGTATGGCGCATGCATTCTCCTTCTCAGCAAAACAGGCAGACACTTTCGTATCTGCCTGTTAAGTTTACCTGATTAAATTTCCTGTGCAAATCCTAGGCGGAGGTTTCCGCGGCGGAGGCCTCCGGCAATTCATAGCCTAGAGCGCGCAGCTTCTTCTTGGCATCGATCAGCGACTTCTGACCAAAGCCCTCGATGGCCAGGACTGCCGCCTCGCCCTCCGAGAGTTTCTTCAGGAGTTGGTTGACTTCGGTGATGCCCGCCTTTGTCAATGCTTCGGTCGAACGCGTGGAGAGTCCCAGCTCGCCGATCGGGCGCTCCGGAGACTTCTTTGCGGCCTCGCGCGCCTTTTTGGTGTCGACATAGGTCTGGCGGGCCGTCAGCTTCTTATAGAAGCGGTCGACCTGCCCCTCAATATCGATGATGCGCTGGGCCTCACCGCTGAAGAACGGATGGCAGTTCGAGCAGATGTCGACGCGCAGCTCCTTCTTGGTGGAACCCGTAGTCCAAGTGGTGCCGCACGAAGCGCAGACCACTTTGGCGTCCGTATAGAATTTCGGATGAATTTCTGCTTTCATTTTATTCCTTTGCCAGGGGCATCACGTTCACGCGCTTGCGGCCGCGCACCACGTCGAACATCACCACGCCGTCCGCCGTGGCGAACAAGGTATCATCCTTGCCGGCATCCACGTTCAGACCGGGTTTGATCCTGGTGCCGCGCTGGCGAATCAAAATATTGCCCGCCAGGACAAATTGACCGCCGTAACGCTTGACGCCCAAACGCTGGCCATTGGAGTCGCGTCCATTGCGGCTGGAACTGCCACCTTTCTTATGAGCCATTTCTACCTCACCGTTGACTTGCTCGACTTCTTCGTCGAGGTTTTCTTTTCAGATGATCTTTCCGGTTTCCCAGCCGCAGCTTTCTTCCTGGCGGAAGTTGCTGCAGCCTTCGGCTGGGGGGCCCTGGCCTTTGGTTCCGCCTCGGCCTCCCGGGCTTTGGGTTCCGCTTCCTTCTCCACAAAGGGCTTGGGTTCCACTTTTTCCACTTTGCGAGTTTCACCGGGCCTGCCGATGAAATCCACCA
The DNA here is from genome assembly GCA_035515435.1 of Anaerolineales bacterium. GTDB lineage: Bacteria > Chloroflexota > Anaerolineae > Anaerolineales > Villigracilaceae > Fen-1038. Next base: position 30,644 of record DATJBI010000049.1, on the reverse strand, counting down.
TCAACCGCGTATACTGCTGGCGGTGACCGCCGCGCACCCGAATACGTTTCTTGGGGCTGTATTTGAAACGGAAGATTTTTTCGCCGCGGAAGTGATCCATCACGGTTGCTCTGACCTGAAGGCCGCCGATCGTCGGGGTCCCCACCATCACCTCCTCGCCGTCGGCCATCAAGAGGGCCAGCAGATCAACCTGGGCGCCCTGTTTGTCAGCCAGCCGATCGACTTCGATCGTCTGTCCTTCGACGGCCTTGTATTGTTTGCCGCCGCTTTCCACAATTGCATATCGCATATGCTCTCCAGTCATTCACTTCGCCGCCCGGCCTGCGGGAAGGCTTGCGTCCTTCGCCTGCCGTCGGGGAAGCTGGTTTATCAAGCAACCGCCCCGGCATATCCGACTGCCAGGGCAGAAGCGGACGATATTATAACGGCATGGAGTGTCCATGTCAATCGCTGGAGCGATCGTCTCCCGGAGCCTGCGAGAGGGCCCGCGATAGGTGTGTAGACCCGAAAACCGCTTTTAATAATACAATAAGACTGCTACTGACTTTTTGCGAGTTGAGGAGGTCCCCGTGAGAAAGATTCATCTCGTCCTTTCCATTCTGGGTTTGCTTGCCGTGGCGTGTGACACCACGACCCTGATCCCCGCGACGCCCACTTTCCTGGTCCCGGCCTCGATGCCGGCCGAAACGCTGCCGCCGACGCCGCTGCCCACCGAAACGCTCGCTTACACCTCGACTCCCACCTCGTTGGCAACCGCGACCGCGCCCACGCCGATCGCCGCCGCGGGCACGCCTGCTGCGTCGGATACAAGTACTCCGGTGACCGGGACGATATCTCCGGCCTCGACCCTCGAGGCGACCTCCACCCTCCCCACCCCTTCGCCAACACCGCAGGGCCCCGTGTTTGAAATCGTAAATCTCTCCAGTCCCCAACTTCAGTGGGGCGACACGTGCGACAACAAGCCGGTGACGGTCACTGCCCAGGTTGCGACGGGATTTAATGTCACATCGGTTCTGCTTTTCACCCGCCTGCAGAGTCAAAATGGTAATATCACCACCGCCTGGAACAAGGCGTTGAGCATGCATGATGACGGCCTCGGAACCTTCACCTACGACCTCTCGACCAAGGTGATCAAGTATTACCAGGCGTACAACATCGCGTGGGTTCAATACCAGCTGGTGGCAACGAATGTGCAGCAGCAGGAGGTGGGCCGAACACAGGTCTACCTTAACAATCTTACAATCGCGCGCTGCCCATAGCGCGCACGGCCCCTCAGAATGCGGCCGTCAAACTTATCAACCAAGGAGCAGCCATGAGCGAGCTTGTATCCCTCGCAGGAATCGCGGGTCATCTTGCCATACCGAAGGGGAATGGTCCCTGGCCCGGATTGATCGTCATCCAGGAATGGTGGGGGTTGAGCGATCACATTAAGTCGGTGGCGGATCGTTTTGCCTCGGCCGGCTATCTGGCCTTCGCGCCGGATCTTTTTCACGGGGAACTTGCCAGACTCGGTGACAACGATACGGCCATGAAGCTGACCCAGAAATATGGTCCGGGCGCCCCGGCCGACCTCCAGAGGGCCTTCGACGCGCTGAAGGATCGTTCAGACTGCCGGGGCAAGGTCGGAAGCGTCGGCTTCTGTTTTGGCGGACGCATGTCGCTGGCGCTTGGCATCAGCCGCCCGGTGAACGCGGTCTGCGTCTTTTACGGCGGCGGAATGCAGCAACTCTTCGATCAACTTGGCAATCTGCATGCGCCCGTGCTGGGGCTGTTTGGAGACAAGGATCAGTCGATCCCGCTCGGGACGGTCGAAGAGTTTGATAAGCTGTTGGGCACTTTGGGCCTGGAGCATGAGGTCATCGTTTATCCCAATTCGGGCCACGCCTTCTTTCGCGACAGCGACCCCGGCGTCTACAAGCCCGAGGCGGCCAAGGACGCCTGGGAACGCGCCCTCAAATTCTTTGCCCGGAACCTGAGTTAGATCCCTTTTGCTCGATCGTATTCCAAAAAAAAGACGATCCTGCCCGGTCGTCTTTTTTGTTGTTGACAAAACCCGGCGCATCCGCTAACCTTGACATGTGGCAAGCATCACCCTGACCCGCGACCAACTCGCCGTTATCGAGGCCGAGGCTTCGTCCAAGCTGTTCCTGGCGGGCCCCGCGGGGACAGGCAAATCCGTGGCCGGCGTCGAGCGGCTCAAACACCTTTTGGCAAAAGGCGTCCGCGGCGATTCAATTCTCGTTTTCACGCCGCAACGCACGCTTCAGGCCCCCTACCTGGAGGCCATTCAATCGCCTGACCGAATCGCAGGAGGCGAAGTGACCTGCGCGACGGTTGGCGGGTTGGCGCGGCGGATGCTGGAGCTGTTCTGGCCGCTGGCCGCCCGGCAGGCCGGTTTCCGACAGCCTGAGCGGCCGCCCGTTTTTCTGACCCTGGAAACCGCCCAATATTACCTGGCACACGTCGTCCGGCCGTTGGTCGATCAGGGCTATTTCGAGTCCGTGACGATCGACCGCAACCGCTTATATTCCCAGATTCTCGACAACCTGAACAAGTCTGCCGCGGTCGGATTTCCGTACACCGAGATCGGCTCCCGTCTGGACTCCGCCTGGACCGGCGATCCGGCCCAGCGCAGAATTTATTTCGATGCCCAGGATTGTGCAACGCGCTTCCGCGAATTCTGTCTGAGAAATAACCTGCTTGATTTCTCGCTGCAACTCGAGGTCTTCTGGGTCTGCCTGTGGTCCGATCCGGTGGTCCAGGCGTATCTTACCAATACCTACCAGCATCTGATTTACGACAACCTCGAAGAAGACGTCCCGCGGGCCCACGACCTGATGCGGGCCTGGCTGCCAAAATGCCGCTCGGCGCTATTGATCTACGACGAAGGCGGAGGCTACCGCCGCTTTCTGGGCGCCGACACGGACACCGCCTATGCCCTGCGCGGGCTGTGCGACCGCCAGGTGACGTTTCGCGAGTCACTGGTGATGTCAGAAGGAATCGCGCGACTCGCGGGTTCGCTCGCGGACGCCATCGCCCCAACTTCCTTTCCCGCTTCTGCGCCAGGGCCTGAACGGCCTGCAACGATCGAAGCAACCATATCGATCGTCACCGCCCGATTCTATCCCGAACTCCTCGATGCCCTGGTTGCGCGGATCGGCTCGCTGCTGGAGGCCGGCGGCCTGAGCGCGTCTGAAATCGTTGTTCTCTCGCCTTATCTGTCCGACGCGCTGCGCTTTGCCATCACCAGCCGGCTCGAAGCGCGCGGCATTCCCTGGCGGACGCATCGTCCATCCCGCTCTTTGCACGATGAACCCGCGGCGCGGACCTTATTGACCCTCGCCGCGCTGGCACACCCATACTGGAATATCCGCCCATCGAAATATGATGTCGGCTATGCGCTAAAACTGGCCGTCGAAATGGATTTGGTCCGGGCCCAGTTATTGGCCGAGATCGTTTATCGCACCAAGGACGCCAGCCTCTCTCCCTTCAGCGAAATCAATACCGATAAGCAGGAACGCATCACATTTACTTTTGGCAACCGATATTCGAAGCTTCGGGAGTGGATCTTGAAATACCGCGCAGGACCGCCCCTGCCCCTCGATCATTTCCTGCGGCGCTTCTTCGGCGAGGTGTTATCGCAGCCAGGATTCGGATTCCATCGCAACCCCGACGCGGCCCGCATCGGGGCCAGCCTGATCGAGTCAGTGCGGAAATTCCGTCTGGCGCTGGAGCCGTCGCTCCTGGATCTCGATCATCCCGACTTCGATTTCGGACGCGAATACATCGCCCTGCTGCAGGAGGGGGTCATCGCCGCCCAATATCTGGAATCTTGGAAGGCGGAAAATGAGCAGGCGGTCCTGGTTGCACCTGCCTACACCTTCCTGGTGATGAACCGGCCGGCGAGGATTCAATTCTGGCTCGATATCGGCTCGAGCGGATGGTACGAGCGCCTCGACCAGCCGCTCACGCATCCCCAGGTGCTCAGCCGTGAATGGCCGGCGGGCCGCCCGTGGACGTTCGCCGATGAAGAACAGACCAATCGGCAGACGATGGCGCGCCTGGTTTCGGGCCTGTTGCACCGCTGCCGCGACAGCCTTTATCTGGGCATCAGCAATCTGGGCGAGAGCGGTTTTGAACAGCGCGGCGAATTATTGAGAGCGTTTCAAGACGTGCTGGCCTCGCGCCAGGACCATTGATCAACCGCAAAGACAAAAATGGCTGAAACTCACGCCGATCCATTGCCTTCGATCCAGGAGCCTGCCTTTCAATCGGCTGAAAGAGATTGAGACGGAGCCGCGCTGACCCATGCCGACACTTCCTTTCACCCCCCGGCCCTCGCAACGTGAAATCCTGACCTATCGCGGCGGCCGGCTTGGCATCTCGGCCGTGCCCGGCTCGGGCAAGACGCAAACGCTGTCTGCGCTCGCCGCGCAAATTATCTCGAGCGGGCAGCTCGAGTCGGGGCGGGAAGTGCTGATCGTCACGCTGGTGAATTCGGCCGTGGACAATTTCTCGGCGCGCATCGGCGAGTTCATTCAAGGGCGCGGCCTGCTCCCCCAGGTCGGATACCGCGTCCGAACCCTGCACGGCCTGGCCCACGACATCGTCCGCGAGAATCCGCCGCTGGTCGGCCTCGACCGGAAGTTCTCGATCGTGGACGAGACCACTGCCTCCTCCATGATTGCCGAGGCGGCGCGGGCCTGGGTTCAAGCCCACCCTGAGCTGCTCGATGAATATATCTCTGCCGCGCTCGACGAGCATCAGGTTCGCCGGGTGCGTGAGAAGGATTGGCCCGAGTTGATCGAATCGCTCGCCTCGAGTTTTATTCGATCGGCCAAGGACAGACGGCTCACGCCGGACGGATTGCGCCGCGCACTCGAGCGTCAGCCGGCGCCCCTTCCGCTGGCGCAGATGGGCCTGGAGATTTATGCCGATTACCAGCGGGCCCTCGCCTATCGGGGCGCCGTGGACTTCGACGATCTCATCCGCCTCGCCTACGCAATGCTCGACACCTCCGCTGAACTCCTCGAGAAACTGCGCTTTCGCTGGCCGTTTATTCTTGAAGATGAGGCGCAGGACTCAAGTGACATTCAGCAGGCGATCCTGGGAATGCTGGCCGGAGAGTCGGGCAATTGGGTGCGGGTGGGTGATCCAAACCAGGCGATCTTCGAAACCTTCACAACTGCCAACCCCGAACTGCTGCGCGCTTTCATTCGAAACAACAAGAATATCCCGATGCCCGAGTCCGGGCGCAGCCAGGCGTCGATCATCAAGCTTGCCAATGCGCTGATCGCCTGGACGATGAGCGAGCACCCCCTGCGCCAGGCCCGTGATGCATTGTCGCCGCCCTACATTGAACCAACCCCCGCGAACGATCCACAGCCCAATCCGCCCGATGATCCCCCGGGCGTCAGATTGAGCCGCAGAAATTTCACGCCGGAGGAGGAGGTGAACGAAGTTGTCCGCTCCATCGAGCGCTGGCTGCCCGATCACAAAGAGTCGACCGTCGCGGTACTGACCTCCACCAACGACCATGCCGCAAAAGTCGCGGAGGCGTTGAAGCGCCGCAAGATCGAATACCGGGAACTCCTTCGCAGCACCGCCCCGACGCGCGCCGCGGCCGGCGCGGTGGGCTATGTGCTCGCCTATCTCGCCGCACCCGATTCTGCTTCCAAGCTCGCTCAAGCCTATCGAGTCTGGCGCCGTGATTGGCGTGAAGACCCGGCGCGCGAGGCGCTGCTTGCCGATGCCGCAAGGCTGATTCGCAAATTCGGCCGCGTGGAGGACTATCTGGCCCCGCTGCCTCCCGTTTCGTTGAATCTGGCGGGAGAGGGTCCCCGGCCCCCCGCGGAGGCGGATCAGGTGGTCAGCGAATTAAATGCATTCCGGGAAGTCGTGAACCGCTGGCACGGAGCCATCGTCCTGCCCATCGATCAATTGATTCTCACGCTGGCGCAGGACATCTTCACGTCGCCCACCGATCTGGCCCTGGCGCACAAACTTGCACTGGTGCTGCGGCAGGTCGCCGATGAAAATCCGCAATGGCGCCTGCCTGAGCTGGCGCCCAGCCTGCATGAGATCGCGCGCAACGAACGGCGCTTCATCGGCTTTTCGTCAGACGACGCGGGCTTCAACCCCGGCGACTACCGGGGCAAGGTGGTGGTCTCAACGATGCACAAGGCCAAGGGGCTGGAATGGGACCGCGTCTATTTGATGTCGGTGAACAACCATGATTATCCGTCGAACCAACCCAACGATCGTTTTATTTCCGAGCGCTGGTTTGTGCGCGATGGCCTGAACCTCGAAGCCGAAGCTCTGGCCCAATTGACCGTCTCCACCTCCCAGGGCGAATATGACTATTATGAGGCCGGTTCCGCCACGCGGCGAGCGCGTTTGGATTATGTCCGCGAGCGGGTGCGCCTGTTCTATGTCGGCATCACGCGGGCGCGCCGGGAGTTGATCGTCAGCTGGAACACGGGCCGCAAGGGTGAGGCCACTCCCGCCCTTCCCCTGGCGGCCCTGATCGGACGGCAGGAAGAACAGGAGTGAGGAGGGCGTGCGGCGGGTCCTCGTCCCGGTGCGCTCTATTTCACGGGCGTCAGCACAATGACCGGGATCACGCGGCTGGTCTTGCGCTGATAATCACCGAAGCCGGGCATCATATCGACCATCCTGTCATACAGGCGCGTTCGTTCCGGCTCGGCCGCGACCGCGGCGCGGACGGCGTGCCTTTCGTTTCCGACTTCGATCGTAAGCAGGGGGTCGGCGAGAATGTTGTAATACCAATCCGGATGGGTGGGCGCTCCGCCCTTGGATCCGATCACCACGAACCGGCCGCCGTCCTTGATATAGGCTACCGGATTGATGCGTTCCTGCCGGCTCTTCGCTCCTTTGGTATGCAGCAGAAGCAGCGTCCTGCCCTCAAACGGCCCACCGACCTTGCCCCCGTTTGCCCGAAACTCTTCGATGATCTTCCTGTTTCGTTCATTCAGCTCGCTCATCTTGCTCTCCTTCCAATGCAAAAAATAATGGTGCCTTCCGACCGATCCAGGACGGCCGGCTGGCTGCGGGTTGTCTGGCGGCGAAGTTCCGTTTGAACATATGTGAATCGTTGTTTATAATTGGCGCATGAACCAACAACCACTTTACGGCGGCATCGAAGCCGGCGGAACAAAATTCATTTGCGCGATCGGCAGCGGCCCGGAAAACGTCCTCGATCAGGCGCGCATCGAAACCACCACGCCCGCGGAGACGTTTCCAAAGGTCATTCGATTTTTCGAGCCCTACACGCGCTCCGGCAGGATTGCGGCCATCGGCATCGGTTGTTTTGGCCCGCTGGATCTGGATCCCCGCTCGCCGACCTACGGCTTCATCGCGGCCACGCCGAAACTGCGCTGGCGGGACACCGATGTGCTCGGAACCGTCCAGCGGGCTTTGAAAGTCAAAGCGGCGATCGATACCGATGTCAACGCCGCGGCGCTGGCAGAATTTCGCTGGGGCGCGATCCGCGGACTGGATCCATCCCTCTATCTGACCATCGGCACAGGCATCGGGGGCGGGTATATCAAGGACGGCCGGCCGCTGCTCGGCTTGCTCAACCCCGAGATGGGACACATCCGCATCCCGCATGATCTGAAGCGCGATCCCTTTTCCGGGGCATGTCCATTTCACAGGGACTGTCTGGAGGGGCTGGCCAGCGGCCCGGCCATCGAAAAACGCTTCGGTGCACGCGGCGAAACGATTCCCGCCGATGATCCGTATTGGGATATCGAGGCAGATTATATCGCCTCGGCGCTCTGCAATTACATCCTGGTCCTGTCGCCCAGAAGAATCGTCCTGGGCGGCGGGATCATGGAACGGACCTTTCTCTTTCCGCTCATCAGGCGCAAAGTCTTGGAGATGCTGAACGGCTACGTGGAAAGCGCGGTCCTGCTGCAGCAGATGGACGAATACATCGTCCCGCCGGCACTCGGAGGCCGAGCGGGCAGCCTGGGCGCAATTGCCCTGGCTCAGGCAATCAGCCAGAATATCGTATAATATCGCCTTCCCGAAAAGCTGGCCTGGCAGGTCTTTCTGACTTTGGGACTTCCATCCCAAATCGGTAAGACTTTGCGCTTTAAAGGCGACCGGATATAGAACTATAAGACGACAAGGAGTGATCGTAGAGAATGGAAAGAGAATATTCATTATTTGGACGAAAGATCGCTTACAAGTGGATTGTGCTGAGCGTGACAACCATCGGCGCGCTCATGGCTTCGATCGACAGCACCATTGTGATCCTCGGCCTGCCGGACATGATGATCAAGCTGCATGCCGACCTGGTTTCGATGATCTGGGTAATCATGGCCTACATTCTGGTCAGCACCGTGTTCCTGCTGAGCTTTGGGCGGGTGGCCGACATGTTTGGCCGGGTCCGCATGTACAACCTGGGCTTCGTGATCTTCACCATCGGCTCGGCGCTGTGCGGCCTTTCCGGCACCGCCACCCAGTTGATCATCTTCCGCCTGGTGCAGGGCAGTGGCGCGGCGATGATGGTGGTCAACAGCGTGGCGCTCATCACCGAGGTCTTCCCGCCCAACGAGCGCGGCAAGGCCCTGGGACTCAATGCCATCACGTTCTCCATCGGCGGCGTGGCCGGCCCCATTCTGGGGGGTCTGATCCTGACGCTGGCCGACTGGCGCTGGATCTTCTACATCAACGTCCCGATCGGAATCTTCGGCGCGCTGTGGGCCTACCGGGCATTAAGGGAAATGTCCATCCGCAAAAGGGGTGAGAAGTTCGACACGGTTGGAGCGGCCGGTTTCAGCCTGGGACTGACGGCTCTGTTGATCGCGTTAACTCTCGGCATCCAGGACAGCTTCACCTCGACGCCCATCGTGGCCCTGTTCGCGTTCTTCCTGATCGGCGTGGCCTTCTTCCTGGCGTGGGAACGCCGGGCGGTCAATCCGGTGCTCGACCTTTCGCTGTTCAACAACCGCATCTACAATTTCTCGGTTCTGTCCGCCATGATCCAATCCCTGGCGCTGTTCGCAGTGAATTTCTTGATCGTGTTCTATTTGCAGGGCGTGCGCGGCTACGACCCCTTGAAGGCTGCCCTGCTGCTGATCCCGCTTCCGATTGTCACCTCGGTGATCGCGCCGCTCGGCGGGTATATCGCGGACCGCATCGGCGCCCGCCTCCCGGCTACGGTTGGCCTTCTCATCCAGGGCGCGGCCCTGGTGTGGTTCATGCGGTTGACGCCGACCACCTCGCTGTGGGATATCGGAGCCGGTCTGGCGCTGATGGGATTCGGCGGAGGCTTGTTCTATCCGCCCAATACCAGCGCCGCGATGAACGCCTCCCCGAAAGACCGGCTGGGCATCGCCTCGGGCACCCTGGCCACCCTGCGTCAAGCGGGCATGGTCACCAGCTTCGCCCTGTCGCTTGCGGTGGCGGCCTCCAGCCTGCCGCGCGATGTGATGATGGCGCTCTTTGTGGGCACGAATGTCTCGCTCGGCTCCGCTCCGATGCAGGCCTTCGTGACCGGCATGCACAGCGCCTTCCTGGTCTCGACCATCCTGGTCGTGATCGCGGCCGGCATCTCTTTCGTCCGCGGCAAGGAAGACCGCAGTAAGCTGGCAGAGGATCATGCCGCGGCGATGATCAGCGAATAAGCAAGCCCCGCCAGACCCATCATCCGGCCCACCCGATCCGCGCGGCCGGATGATTATTTTTCAGCGGCACTTGTGGTAAATTAGTGACAGACATGCCGAATCTTCCCCCTGGCTTCACTTTTTCGCAGTCGTCCCTGCAGGATTACGCGGACTGCCCGCGCCGTTTCCAGCTGCGCTACCTCGAACACCTGAACTGGCCGGCCGTTGATTCCGAACCGGTCCTTGAAAATGAACGCCGCCAGGCCGAGGGGCAGTTATTTCATCGGCTCGTTCAACAAGTCCTATTGGGAGTGCCCTCCCAAGTCCTCTCGCCGATGGCGCATCCACCGAACCTCGAGCGCTGGTGGAACAACTTCGAAAAAGAATTCGCCGCTCTCCAGGGTCTCCGCCCGGAGTTTGCGCTATCTGCGCCGATCGGAAATCATCGGTTGGAGGCGAAATATGACGCGGTCGCGATCCGGGATAACCGCGCCCTGATCTATGACTGGAAGACCTACGCCAAGCGACCGCGGGATGAGTGGATGGCCGCGCGCTGGCAGACCCGCATCTATCGCGCCTTGCTGGTTCAGGCAGGCGGACATTTGAACAATGGCCGGCCATTCAAGCCGGAGCAGCTTGAAATGATCTATTGGTATGCAGATTTTCCATCCCAGCCTGCGCGCTTCCCCTATGATGCCGCTCAATTCAAGCGCGATTGGTCTGCGATCGAGAAAGTCGTGGACGAGATCTCGGCGGCCCAGGCATTTCCGCTGACCGAAGATGAAAAGATGTGCCGCTTCTGCGTCTACCGTTCGTACTGCGAGCGCGGCTCGCAGGCGGGCCAGGGGGAGCAGGCCGAGGGCGACTCGGAATCCGACCCCGCATTCGATGTAAACTTTGAGCAGATCAGCGAGATCGAGTTCTGATTCACCTGTGGGGTTCCTTGGGCGGCAGTCCGATCAGCAGCGCGAGCGGACCCGCCAGCAGAAACCACATCGCCGCCCCCAATCCCAACAACTGCGCGGCAAGGCCGATGCCCAGGGGAATGAGTTTGCCAAGCAGGCCGGACACATCGTCCAGCGCGAGTGCCGAGCCGCTTCTTCCGGATAACGAAGCATATAGATTGGCTTTCAAGATCGCATACCAGCCACTATGGAACAATCCAAGCAGGCCGAGAAAAACGAGCTTCAACCAGTACGGGGCGGCCAGCAGGAGGAGCGGAAAGAGCAGGAGTTCGATCACCACACTGACCCGCAGATAATCAAGGCCCCTTACGCGTTCGACCAGCGGGATGAGCAGAAGGTCACCCAGCAGGCCAAATCCTGTCCAAATGGCGACGGCCATAGCAGCCGCGGAGGCCCGGAACCCCGCCACATCCACCAAATAAAGGGCCAGGAAGCCATACAGGATATCGAGCATCAGATTGGAGCATTCAAGCAGGATCAGCCAGCGCAGAACGGTTTTTTCCTTCAGGAGGGAAAACGTGGAAGCCAGGCTGGCAAGCAGCGCGCCGGCCGCGGGAAACTCGGAATGCAGCGCCCGCCGATCCGGAATCAGCTTGAAGGCAAGGATTACGATCAGGGCGGAAAGGGAGGCGAGAATCCAGAATCCCATGCGCCAGCCAAAGCCGAGCCCGATCAATCCGCCAAGCAGGAGCGGGCCCAGGAACACGCCCAGGGAACCGGCAAAGGTCCAACGGGCCATGTTCTGTTCGCGACGCGACCCGGCCAGATCCACGAGCGTGGCTTGCGAAAGGCTGACGAACGCGCCGGAGGACGGATCGAACAAAATGAATGCAAACATGAGCAGGAGGAAACTTTGGCTTCCCCCTACCAGCCCGAGGGCAAGCGTGAAAAAGATCCCGCCTCCCAGAATAATAAGGCGCCGTTTCCAGACATCGCCCAGAATGAAGAGAAACGGTTCGACGAGGTTCGCCAGCAGGCCGGGCACGGACAGCAAAATTCCGACCTGCAGATAGGTGAGATGCAGGTCGGCCCGGATGAGCGGCCAGGCCGCGTCCTGGATGCCGAAGACAAATTCGTCGAGGAACTCGATCAGCAGAAATATCAAATGGCCCATGGAATGGACAACGCACGGATCGGAGGCTACTCCCAGTACCCCTGCATTAGTTCGTGCGACCATCCGGGTTGGCGGACCGCAGCGCGCGGGAGAAACTCGCGCATGACCGGTTTGATGTCGAGCACGGGCGTACCATCGACCGCGTCGAGTCCCTGTACGAACAGGCTGCGGCCCTCGCGCTTGACAAGGGTGACAATCGTCAGACCGATGTGATTGGGGCGGTCCTTGTTTCGTTGGGCAAGGATCCCCACTTTGGGCCAGCGGGGGTTGCCGCGCGGATTCCGCACCATCGGCATGTCCTCCACCTCCACAGCCCGGTGGAAGTGAAAGATGATCTCGGCATGAGAGAAGGTCTCGATGCCATCCAGGCTTTCCTCGGGGAGAGACTCGTCCAGGACGATCTCAGAGACAATATTTCCCCAGTGGTCATCATCGAGATCCAAACGGGTATTCCGAACGTAGCCGATCGGTTTCAGGGTTATTTCAGTCATGAGCCGATTAAACCACGGAGGGCAGGCGGAGGCGCGCTGCGCAGAATTCCGGATGAGATCTGCGCTCATCCGCAGCCAGCTAAACCAGCAATCTCAACGGTTCTTCCAAATATCTCGCCAGCGCTTGCATGAACCGCGCCCCCTCGGCGCCATCGCTGACGCGGTGATCCACGGAAAGCGTGGCTTTCATGCGCCAGCCGATCTTGATCTCCCCGTGCTCCGCGACCGGCATCTCTCTCGCAGCACCGACGGCCAGGATCGCGGCCTCGGGCGGATTGATGATGGCGGCGAAATTCTCGACATCGTACATTCCCAGATTGCTGATCGAAAAGGTCGAGCCTTCAATATCATCCGTTTTGACCTTGCCCTCGCGCGCACCGGCCGCCATCCGCCTGAGCTCGGCGGAGATCTGGCGCAGCGCCTGCCCGTCGGTGTTCCTGCTCACCACGGTCAGCAGACCGTTTTCAAGGGCCACCGCGACGCCGACATTGATCGCGCCGTGACGGATCACCTGATCGCCCCCATAGGAAGCATTGAGATTTGGGAATTCCCGCAGCGCCAGGGCCGCCGCCTTGACGATAAAATCGTTGACGGAGAGTTTCTCATCCTCCGGCAGATATTCATTGAGCTGTCTCCGCAGGGCCATCAGCGCGTCCATTTTATATTCGTGCGAGACATAGAAATGCGGAACGGTGGCCTTGGACTCGGCCATGCGGCGCGCAATGGCCTGGCGAAGTCTGGTGGATTGAATCACTTCATCGGCCCGGGAAACCGCGGGGAGGGCCGGAACGGGCTGCAGTGGCCCGGTCGCGCCCGACAACGCTCCCTCTATATCTTTGCGAACGATCCGCCCGCCCGGACCGGTGCCCTGGATCCGGGATAGGTCCACTTTTGAATCCCGCGCCATCTTCCTGGCCAGCGGCGAGGCCTTGACGGGCCCCGCCGGCACGGCGGGAGAAGGGGCCGGGGCCGGAGGCGGCGCGATCTCCGCCTTGGGGGAGGGCTGCGTGCTCTGCGGGCGCGGCTCACTGATCTGCTCGTCGGCAGAGCCGATGATCGCGATCGGCGCGCCGATGGGAACGACCGCCCCCTGGTCCACCAGGAGTTTTCGAACGATCCCGCTGGCCGATGATTCAACCTCGACGGTCGCTTTGTCGGTCTCGATCTCGGCCAGCACATCGCCCTTGCTGATGTTCTCGCCTTCGTTCCTGACCCAACGGATAAGCGTGCCTTCGGCCATGTCAAAACCCAGCTTGGGCATCGTGATGGTTTCAGCCATTACAGCACCTCCTTCACTGCTGCGATCACATCTTCAGCCTGGGGGAGCGCGGCCTGCTCGAGCGTGCGATTATAGGGAAGCGGCACTTCATCCTGGGCGACCCGCCGGATGGGCGCATCGACATAGTCAAAACATTCCTCATAGATGCGGCTGGCAATTTCACTGCCCACTCCAAAAGACTTCCAGCCTTCCTCGACCACCACGGCGCGATTGGTCTTCTTAAACGATTCGAAGACGGGCGCCATGTCGAGCGGCCGAAGGGTGCGAAGGTCCACGATCTCGGCCTCGATCCCGTCCTTGGAAAGTTCGGCGGCGGCCTTCATGGAGATCTCCAGGCCTTTCGAATACGTCACAATGGTGACGTCCTGGCCCGCTCGTTGAACGCTCGAGCGGCCGATCGGGATGGTGAATTCGCCGTCGGGGACCTCGCCGCGCACTTGATACATCGTGGCATGCTCGATGAAAAGGACCGGATCATTGCAACGGATCGCGGACTTGAGCAGGCCCTTGGCATCTCCGGGCGTTCCGGGCGCGACCACCTTGAGTCCGGGAAAATGCGCGAAGATCGCGTCGGGCGTTTGCGAATGGGTGGCGCCGAGCTGGCGTCCGCCGCCGCCGACCGTGCGGATCACGAGCGGAAGCCGGAACTGTCCCGCGAACATGTAGTGCAGCTTTGCGGCCTCGTTGACAATATGGTCCATCGCCGCAAAGGCAAAGTTGATCGTCATCAATTCCGCAACCGGGCGCTGTCCGACCAGGGCCGCGCCGATCGCGGCGCCGATGATGCCGGCTTCCGCAATGGGCGTATCGCGGACACGTTCTCCACCGAAGTGATCATAAAAGCCCTTGGTGACGGCATAGGAACCGCCCCACACACCGACTTCCTCGCCCATGATAAAGACCGCGGGATCGCGTTCCATTTCCTCCCAAAGAGCCTGCGAGATCGCCTCGCGCATTGTTATTCTGGCCATACTTCTTCCTTTTCCGCGCGCACCGCACAAAGGGCACGAACTGCTGTCGATCCTTCGCACCATGCGGGTCCTGCGGGTTCAGTCTTCCACATACACATCCCGGTAGAGATCGTCCAGGGTCGGCTCCGGAGAAGCCTCGGCAAACTCGACGGCCTTCTGCACTTCCTCCAGCGCCTGCTCATCAATTTCGTCCAGCGCCTTGCCGCTCGTAATCTTGTTCTCGGCCAGGTACCTGCGAAATATACCGATCGGATCGCTCTCTTCCCATTTCTTGACCTCTGCCTGCTTCCGATAACGTTCGGGATCGCCCATCGAATGGCCGCGGAAACGATAGGTCGTGATCTCGAGCAGGAACGGACCGCCCCCGGCGCGGACTGTTTCAATCGCCTTCTGGGCCGCCTCGTAGACTTTCATCACATCCATGCCATCCGCCTTGGCGCTCGGGATGTCGTAGCCGCGCGCTTTCATGGCGATGGACGAAACCGCGGAGGCGCGCTCCACAGCCGTGCCCATGCCATAGAGATTATTCTCGCACACCCACAACACCGGCAGATTCCAGACCTTGCTCATATTCAGCGCTTCGTGGAAAAAACCGATGTTGGTCGCGCCGTCGCCGAACATGCAGATCGTGATGTTGTTGCGATTGCCATATTTGTCGCCCAGGGCCATGCCCGTCGCCAGGGGCAGATGCGCCCCCACGATGGCATGCCCGCCCCAGAAATTTTTCTTGGGATCCGCCATGTGCATGGAACCGCCCTTGCCATGGGATGTCCCCGTGGCCTTGCCAAGCAGCTCGGCCATGACCTGTGCGGCGGGAATCCCGCAGTTGATCGCGACGCCGTGGTCGCGATAGGCCGTGATTACCCGGTCGTCCGGCTGGCGGGCTGCGATCAATCCGGTGGAGACGGCCTCCTGGCCGATATATAAATGCATAAAGCCGCCGATCTTGCCTTGTTGATACAGCTCCGCGCCGCGCTCCTCCAAACGACGTATCGTCACCATCTGGTGATACAGCTCAAGTTGTTCCTTCTTATTCATGAAATCTCCGTTGAAGTAATTCAAACCCAACCCCGAAATTTTCATTCGGCGTTACAAGTTGGGCATTATATCAGAGAAATTCGGTGCGGTTTTCAATTCGAGCCCAACGGACCGCCCGGCGGACGCCCGCGGCCGCGATCTGGCCCTTTTGCCAGCCGCAACCGCAGAGCAGATCGGGTGTTTTCAGTGGGGGCTTGATCTTATTCATATTAAAGAGGAGAGATCGATATGAACTACCTGGTGATCGTTCTTCGTTTGCTACATATTGTCGGCGGGGTGTACTGGGTGGGCAGTTCCATCATCCTGACATTTTTCATCACGCCCAGTGTCGAGGCCACCGCGCAGGCGGGTCAGAAGTTCCTGGCCCATTTGGTGACGCAGGGCAAGATCACACTGAGGATCACCGCATCGGCCGTATTGACGGTTTTGGCCGGCGGCTGGCTCTACTGGATCGACTCGGGCGGCCTGACCTCCGGCTGGACCCATTCGGCCGCCGGCTGGGGCTTCGGTATCGGCGGCCTGTTGGGGGTCATTGGATTGATCTTGGGCGCCTGGGTCGGCAAAATCGTGGGCGTGCTCGGCCGCCTCGCCTCGCACCTTCAAGGCAAGCCCGCTCCGGAACAAATGAGTGAAATCCAGGCGGCGCAAAAGCAGTTGAAAGTAGTTGCACCGCTCAGCGCCTTTGTGCTGATCCTCGCCCTGGCCTGCATGGCGACAGCCCGCTACTGGTGAACCAGGAACACGTATGCAGCCGAAGCCTGGTTGGAGAGCAAAAGGGTACTGGCTTGCCGCCAGCAGAGCAGGTTCGCTGTTCTTCAGGCTGATCGCGCCTGCCGCGGACAGGCTCGTATTCCGCTTAAGCGGCGGACGCCAGACTGCGGTCAGCCTGATCGCGGGGCTGCCATCGCTCGTGCTGACGGTACGGGGTACCAGGAGCGGTAAGCCGCGCACGGTGACCCTGCTGGGAATCCCGGATCAGGGCCGATTCATCGTGATCGGCTCCAACTTTGGACAAGAACATAATCCGGCCTGGTATTACAACCTTCGCGCGCAGGGGGATGTCACGGTGACGCTGGACGGAAAAACAGCGGCCTACCGCGCCCGCCAGGTCTTTGGCTCGGAACACCGGCAGTGCTGGGAGAAGGCCGTAAAGATCTACAGAGGCTATGAAGCCTATAAAGAACGCGCCCGCCGCCCGATCCCGATCTTTGTTCTGGAGCCGCAAGAATAGCCGCGAACGCCTCCGGCGGTCTGGGAGGCGTCATTCTTATTCCTTCCAGACGGTTCGATCTTCAAAACCCGGCCGCGCGGCTGCCTCCGGAATCACATCAGGGTATCCAATATAAAGGAATGAAATGATGTGCTGATCCTCGGCAAAACCCAGAAACTTCTTGACGGCCCCATCCCGGGCGGCATCACCGGTCCGCCACTGGCCCGCCAGACCCAGCGCCTGCGCGGCCAGCAGGATATTTTCGCAGGCCGCGGCAGCCGCGCAGATATTCTCGATCTCAAGGACCTTTGACTCGGTGGGCTTATCCACACCGACCGCGATCAGCACGGGCGAACGCAGCGGTTTGGCGCGTTCCTTATTCAGGGCCTCGTCGGTCAGCTGAGGAAACCTGGCCTTCATCGATTGGGCCATGATTTCACCCAACTGGCTGCGTGCGCGGCCGGTCAGGACCACGAAGCGCCACGGCCGGACCAGATAATGGTTTGGGGCCTGGACGGCTGCGTTCAACAATTTTTCAATCAACTCGCGCGGGACCGTGTCCGGTTTCACCCTGCCGATGGAATGGCGGGTTTGAATTGCCTGCAGAGCATCCATTGCACATCTCCTCCGCTATTGACAAACCGGCCCGCGCAAAACTTACAGTGCGCTCAGCGATATTTCCCGGTGCGGGCCAGATCGGTCAGGTGATCAACCAGCCGG
Organism: Anaerolineales bacterium; assembly: GCA_035515435.1. Taxonomy (GTDB): domain Bacteria; phylum Chloroflexota; class Anaerolineae; order Anaerolineales; family Villigracilaceae; genus Fen-1038. The sequence goes on along the minus strand of DATJBI010000049.1, from coordinate 13,221 downwards.
CGCAGCGGCTCGTTGATCGACGATTCGCTAGCCGTCACCGTGTGCGTTCTTTGGGGGGAAGAAACCGTGATTTGATATTCAAAGGAATCAGGTACGGGAGCCTCCGGCCTGATCTGGCCGGGCAGGTCAAAGAAGCGCGCGGCCTGGATCTGCGTTTCCAGAGCTTCCGACTCCTCCTGCGGGAGGTTCTGCAGGTCCACCCTGGCGGTCAGAAGAATGCCCGCCAACCCGCCGCTTCGCACAAATTCAATCTGCATAAGGACCGCCTGCAGCTCAGCGCTGGGTATTCCCGCCGAGCAGGGCCTGGAGGATGGAGAAGGCCGCGGGCAGGCATCCGCTGGGCTGCGGCTGCGATTGAGGTTGTGCGCCCACGGTAATCCCGACTCCCGTCCAGGCGCCCTGGACCGCCTGCTGTTCGGCGCTGTTTGGCCCGTAGAGTTCGCCCGCCGCCTGAAACGTCAAATCTGCGGCGCCCTGAAAATCGGTGTCACTCTTGAATTTCTGTGTGGCGGCAGTGTACCAGATCTTTCCCGCTTTTTCCCACGCATGTCCGCCCAACGCCGTGGCCAGCAGGTAAAAGGCGTGGTTCGGAATTCCCGAATTGATATGAACGCCGCCATTATCCTGGGTGGTGTTGACATAGCCTGCCATCGTTCCCGGCTGGGGATCCTTGCCAAGCACGGGATCATCGTAAGCCGTGCCAGGAGCTTTCATGGAACGCAGTGCCTGGCCCTTGACATTCGCAGTGAACAGACCCTGTCCGATCAACCAGTCTGCCTGATCCGCCGTTTGATTCAGCCTGTATTGTTTGACCAGCGAACCGAACACGTCGGACACCGATTCGTTCAGCGCGCCGGATTGGTTCTGATAGTTGAGATTGGAACTGTACTGGGTCACACCGTGGGTCAGCTCGTGCCCGATCACGTCCAATGCAATGGTAAACCGATTGAACAGTTGCCCGTCGCCATCGCCATAGACCATCTGCTGCCCATTCCAAAATGCATTATCGTACTTTTGCTGATAATGAACCGTCGAGTCAAGCCAGAGTCCGTTGCCGTCGACCGAGTTCCGCTGATAGGCATCCCAGTAAAAATCGTAGGTTGCGCCGGCGCCGTCGTAGGCCTCATCGGCCGCAGGGTCGCCGGTTGCGGGCGCGCCCTCCGGGCGGACAACCTTGCCCGGCAGGTTGCTTCCATTATTTGCAGTATAGACCGTTCGATGTTTTCCGGGGGAGGCGGACGCCGCCAGGAAGTTGACGGATTCGGCAAGCGCCTGCCGGTGACCGCGCAATTGGCCGGAAAGTGCGATGGAGGCCAACGCGATCTGCTTTTGAAAGTCAGAACCGTTGGCAAGCATGTTTTGCAGCATGTGAGGCGGAACAATGCAATGCAGGCAATCGATCTTGTGACCCATGAGCTTAACTCCGTTGGCTTGAGATTACCTCCAATGTACTCCTCTTTGCCGTAAATTTCAATCATGTTTTACGCCATGAGCATCACCTTATTTTCATCCCAGCCGATCCCCTCCACCCGGATCGTTTCGCCGAGCAATTCTGGCACCAGGGCCCGGGCGAAGTTCGGGTCGCCCGAGGTAAAGAATCGGATCTCCGGGCGGCCGCCCTGCCCGCGCTGCGATCCTTGCGCCTCCAGCAGGCGTTTGGCCTGGCGGGCCACCGCCGGGGCCGGATCGATCACCCGGACCCTTTCCCCGACGATCTCCTGAATGAGCGGGATGACGAACGGATAATGCGTGCAGGCCAGGACAACCGTATCGATATTTCTTTCGAGCATCGGATGAAGCGCCTCCTCCAAAATCCGACGCGTCAGGGGGCCGTTCAAATCTCCCTTTTCGATCTGCTGGACCAGGCCCAGGCAGGTGTCCTGCAGCAGTTCCACCCCGCTGGCAAAGCGTTCGACCACGGAGGCGTACAGCGCGCCTTGAAACGTGGCGGGGGTTGCCAGCACACCGACCACCCCGGTTGCGGTATGTTCCGCGGCGGGCTTGACCGCGGGCTCCATGCCTACGAATGAAATATCGGGAAACGTCTCGCGCAGAGAACCGAGCGCCGCGGCGGAGGCGGCATTGCAGGCCACCACGATGATCTTCGCGCCTTGATCGAGCAGGAAACGTGTGATGGCTCCCGAGAAGCGCTGGATTTGTCCCATCGGGCGCGGACCATACGGAATATGGCCCTGATCGCCGAAATAAACGACGGACTCTTCAGGCATTTGCTGACGGATGGCCCGCAGGACGGAGAGTCCGCCGACGCCTGAGTCGAAAACACCGATGGGTTGTTCTTGGGCGGGCATGCAGAAATGATAAAACGCAAAATGCAATTCGTAAAGTGGGGGCCGCAGCGGGCCCTGCCGTTTCTGTTTATTTCCCGGCCGTTTCCACAAAGCGTCTGAACAGGTTCCGCGTGGGCCGTTGATCGGTGAGCCATTCCGGGTGCCATTGCACCGCCAATCCAAATGGATGATCAGGCAATTCAACCGCTTCGACGAGACCATCGGGCGCATGGCCCGCGACGCGCAGCGCCGGGGCAATGTCCTTCAATCCCTGATGATGATGGCTGTTGACCCTGACGATCGGCTCACCCAGCACGTCCGCGATCCGCGTCCCTTCCTCCAGCTGGACCTCATGGACCAGCACGGTCCGCAGGTTGCCAGGGTAGGCATGATCGAGCGCCTGCGGGAGCTGATCGGGGATATGCGTATAAAGCGTCCCGCCCAGTCCGACATTGACCAGCTGACAGCCCCGGCAGATCCCGAGGAACGGCTTGCCGTCCGCCACCGAGGCCTGAAGCAGCTTCAATTCAAGCGAGTCCCGCGCCGGGTCGATGTCATCGATGCGGGGATGCGGCTCCCCCTGGAAGCGGGCCGGGGCAATATCGCCGCCGCCGGTGAACAGGATCCCATCGAGCCGCGCGTACAGGGCATCCCATCCATCATTTGCGATCAGCGATGGAATCAAAACAGGCACGCCGCCCCCCTGCATGATCGCCTGAACATAGGCCTGGGTCAGAAGGATGGTCGTCTGGCCGTATGCGTTGCTTGAGTGATTGGTTGTAATTCCGATGATCGGGGGCATAACTCCATTATAAACAAGAAGAGCGCAGAACACTGCGCTCTTTTCAGACTAGTCAAACTTTTGCTTGAGCCGTGCCGATTTGCCGGTGCGTTCGCGCATAAAGTATAACTGGGCGCGGCGCACTTTGTTGTGACGTTCCACAACGACCTTGTCCAGGCGGGGTGAGCGAAGCAAAAAGGTGCGCTCCACGCCGATCCCATTGGAAGCGACGCGCCGGACGGTGACGGAACCAGCGTTGCCGCCTTTGCGGAGCCGGATCACGGTCCCTTTGAATTCCTGAATGCGCTCGCGGTCACCTTCCTTGATCTTCACGTGCACATTGACGGTATCGCCGGGCTGCAACTCGGGAATCTTCTCGTTCTTTTTGGCCTCCACGGCCTTGATCATATCTGCCATCGTCTTTGTTCCCTGCTCATCTTGGTTTCTTTTTTAGCGGGCGGATTATAGCATGGCTTCCTCCGATGCACAAGACCAATATTCAAGTGAGCGGGGGCCCGTTCCGAGGCACATGGTCGGCAATCTTATAGCCGTGCGACCTCCACAGGTCGGCAGCCAATGTGCGCGGATCGGACGGAACGCCCTGCGAACCAAAGTACTGGCAGACCCGCGCCACGTCACGCCGGAAGATTTCCCAAGCGGCAGGATTGTCGGCGGGCGAGACAATTTGCGGAAAATCGATCAATCGGATATTGCCCTGCCAGTATAGAATGTTATACGCGGACAGATCGCCGTGCACGTAATGCTGCTGGAGCATCAAATTCACGTTGTCGATGACCCGATCGAACAGCAGCCTGGCTTCGGCCGGTTCCATGGTGATGGTGTTGAGAGTGGGCGCCGACGCGGACCGATCGCCCACATAATCCATCAGGATGGCGTTGTGCTCGGCGGCGTAGGGTTCGGGCACGTCCGCGCCTGCCGCCTGGAGCGTCTTCAGGGCCTGGAATTCATGGGCAATCCAGGATTGATGGCGCAGCTGTTCGCCGTAGCCCGTGCGGTGATGCAGGGCCTTCAGCATTCCATCATCCACAATCCGGTTCCCGTCCTGATCGAGGTCCCGCCGGCCTACGCGGTAGAGCGCGTCGTTCTTCAGATTGCGAAGCTGCCGGGGACGATAGACCTTCGCGGCGAGCAGACGCGCACTGACTTCCGCACCGGCAACGCACAGGTAGACGGAGGCCTCCTTTCCGCCCTTGACCCGGCGCAGGACATCGGAAATCCAGCGATGCTCGTAAAAGGCACCCAGCGATTCCAGCAGCCACGACTCTTCGAACCGGGCAGCCTGGTACGTGAACTTGAAGTTCTGACCGGTATCATCCTGCGTTCGGATCAACGCACGCGTTTGGGCATCCGGCTTTTGGGGATGGCGGGCCGGATACTTGTTCCTACGTTTCTTTTTATTCCAGATCTGTTCCGTTTGTTCGAGATCGTCCAATTCATCCAATAGGCTCAGGTAGTGTTTGGTATCCATGGTTGTCTTATCACAGATCGAGGGAGGAAATCGATGCTGCGGTTAAACAAAACCGCAGGCGGAGCGCGCCTGCGGTTCCAGGTACCCAAACAATGGTTAACCCGACCTAGCAGGAGGCGCGCCCGGCGATCGCTGAGATAACCCGGAGGGGATTTTCATTTGGCTGCGTCTCCTTTCTGAGATGAACTGTGAGCTGGAGTCTACCACCGGGACCGACCTCCGTCAAGAAATGGGCTTGCTTCAACCGTACAGGCCTCAGGCATACCTTCTCACCGCGAGCACCGCGTTGTGACCGCCGAATCCGAACGCGTTGCTGATCGCCAGATCCACCTTTTTCTCGCGCGCCTTGTTCGGGATCACATCCAGATCACATTCCGGATCGGGAGTCTGGTAATGAATGGTCGGAGGCAGGATCCCTTCGCGAATGACCTGCACGCAAATGATGGCTTCCAATGCGCCGGTCGCGCCCATCATGTGTCCGGTCATGGATTTGGTCGAGGAAATTGGAATCTTATACGCCAGTCCGCCGAACGCAGCCTTGACCGCGCGCGTTTCAGACTGGTCGTTCAACTGCGTACCCGTGCCGTGTGCGCTGATATATCCGACCTCGTCCAGATTGGCCTTGGCGGAATTCAGGGCCTGCAGGATCGCCGCCGCCCCGCCTTCGCCTTTCTCGTGGGGCGCCGTGACATGGAACGCGTCCGCCGTGGCGCCGTAGCCGGCCAGCTCGGCATAGATCCGCGCACCGCGTGCCCTGGCGTGCGACTCGCTCTCCATTGCAATTACGGCCGCGCCTTCGCCCATGACCAGGCCGTCGCGGTTCTTGTCGAAGGGCGCGGGCGTCATGGAGTAGTCATCATTGTGGCGCGACATCGCGCCGACCCGGTCAAAGGCCGCCACGCCCACCGAAGTGACCGTTGATTCCGATGCGCCGGCCAGGGCCAGATCGATCATGCCGGACCGGAGCATCATAAAGGCCGTCCCGATCCCGTCCGCACCCGAGGCACAGGCCGAAGCCACCGAGAAGCAGGGCCCCTTGATCCCGTGATCGATCGCGATCAGTCCCGCCGCGCCGTTGGCCATCAGCATCGGGATCAAGAACGGACTGACGCGCCGCGGGCCCTCCTTATCATTGGTGAGCACCGCGTCGGCAATGGATTTCAAACCGCCGATCGCGGACGACACGACGATTCCAATGCGCGGGGCATTCGACTCCGTCACGGTCAGGCCCGCATCGGCGATGGCCTGATCGGCCGCGACGCTCGCAAACTGTTCAAACCGGTCACGGCGTCGGGCTTCCTTGGCATCCATGTATTTTTCCGGCTCGAAGTTCTTCACCTCGCAGGCAATATGCACCATCAAATTCGAATGATCAAACTGCGTGATCGGCCCCACCCCTGACACCCCGGAGGTCATGTTCTGCCAGGTCTCGGCCACGGTCATGCCAAGCGGGTTGACCGTTCCCATTCCAGTGATGACAATTCGTTCCATGACTTCGCTCCTCTATAAGAGATACTTCAAACCCGAACCGGTCAAGACGACCACGACCGGATCGGGCAAATTGGCAATCGCTTCCTCCAGCGCACGCCAGACCAGCGCAGAGGTCGGCTCTACATAGAACCCCAAACGCGCCAGGGCGTCACGCCCCGACAGGATGAACGCTTCGTCCACCGACTCAAAGCCACCGCCGCTTCGCCGCGCGGCCTCCACGACGGCCCTCGCCCGCACCGGCCAGCGCGTGCAGACCCCTTCTGCGATCGTCGGCGATTCCTGGACGTCATCCAGCCTCCCGTCTTTCCACAAAGCGTGGAGCGGCGCGCAGGCGCCGGCTTGCACCCCGAGCAGCACCGGCAGCTTTCCGATCCTGCCGGCCCGCCGCAAAGCCTCAAAGCCGCGGCCCAGGCCCAGCAGAAGCCCGCCCTGCCCGGCGGGGACGATCACGGAGCCTGGACCGCTCCGCAACTGTTCGTAGATTTCATATGCACAGGTTGCATAGCCGGGAAGATTGAACGGGAGATACGCGTGGCTGGCATAGACCATGCCCGCCTCGGCCGTCCGCCTGGCGGCCTCCGAGGCTTTTGAGCGCGGACCTGGGATCGGGCTCAGTTCGGCACCGTAGCATTCCATTTGCCGGCGCTTGGGCCCCGAGGCGGTGTCGGGCACGTACAGCCGCGCCCGGATGCCCGCCCGCGCCGCATACGCCGCGAAGGACGCGCCCGCATTCCCCGACGAATCTTCCACTGCCGCCGTCACGCCGCGTGCGCAAAGGAAGGAAACCAGCGCCGCCGTGCCGCGGTCTTTAAAGGATCCGCTGGGATTGCAGTATTCGCACTTGAAGTGGATCTCCCGCCCGAAGGCCTGGACGGGAACGAGCGGAGTGTTGCCCTCGCCCAGCGAGACAAGGGCCGCCGGCAGGCCGAGAGAGGAGGCGTAGCGTCCAAGACCGTCCCGGGACGGATCGACTTCGCCAAATGTCAGCGGTTCGGCGTAGTCATAGACCCCCCCGCACTGGGGACATTTGTACGGCAGGCCGGAATCGGGATAGGGCTGCCCGCAGCTGCTGCAAGCAATCTTCACTACTCACCCGCTTTGGGAACGTACTCGCCTTCCACCCAGGACTCGCCGGCGGAACCGACTTCCTTTTTCCAGATCGGAACGATCTCTTTCAGACGATCAATGCCGTAGCGCGCCGCCTCGAAGACACCCGTATCGCGATGGGCGGCCGTGCAGGCGATCAGCACCGTGGGTGTTTGCGGGTAGAGCTTGCCGACGCGTTGAACGATGGCGATTCCCTCCACGCTTGACCACCTGCTGCGGATCTCCTCCGCCACTTGTTTCATCTTCGCCTCGGCCATCGGAACATACGCTTCGTATTCAAGAAAAACTGTTTCATGCGGCTCGCCGCGCACCGTCCGGCCGCGCACCATGCCGGTGAAGATTGCCGCCGCGCCCGTGGTCGGCAGGGTGATCTTGGCCAGCAGATCGTTGAGATCGATCCCAGCCTCGGTGATGAAAAAGACGGTGGGGAATTCTGTCGGTCCCATTTTCAGGATCATCCGCCGCTGACAGGTGGAAACAGCGCCACTTCTGCGTTCCGGGGAATTGCAGCTTCGTCGGGCGCATATTCCTTGTTGACCGCGACCAAAACGCTTTGCATTGATTCCGTGAGGCGGGGATATTCACGGACGAGCCTCTCCTTCAGCGCCCGCACCGTCAGGTCTGCGGGGACTTCCAATTCCACAGACCGGGTCCCCGCCCGGTCACGCAGCGTGGCAAAGAACAGCACCTTGATCTTATTCATTGACCACATCGCCTGAACGGCCGCCGTGCTTTTCGACCAGGCGGATGTTCTGAATGCGCATGGTCTTTTCAGCGGCTTTTGCCATATCATAAATGGTCAGGGCCGCGACCGAAACGGCGGTCAGCGCTTCCATCTCCACGCCGGTCTTCCCCGTAACCTTGGCGGTCGCCTGGATCAGCACGCCCGGCAGAGCATCGTCGAGCGCCAGGTCGACCTCCACCTGCGTGAGCGGCAATGGATGGCATAACGGGATCAGGTCCGCGGTTCGTTTGGCCGCGGTGATGCCCGCGATCTGGGCAACGGTGAGCACGTCGCCCTTTTTGATCTGCCCCGCCCGAATCAGCGCGAGCGTCCCGGCCTTCATGTGGACCTCGCCCCTGGCGACCGCGATGCGGGCGGTATCTGCTTTGGCGCCGACATCCACCATTTGGGCGCGGCCGCCTTTATCAAGATGAGTGAGTGTGCCTGGCATATGCGAATTATAACCGAGAGCCTCATTCGGGATGATATAATCCGGACATCATGGAAAATCCGTTGGGGCGAGGGAAGAGCTATACCGTCCACACGCCTGTATATGAAGGACCGCTCGACCTCCTGCTGGATCTCATCGAACGCGCCGAGCTGGATGTCACCACCGTTTCCCTGGCGCTGGTCACGGATCAGTATCTGGCCTACATTCACGGATTGGAACACGCCCGGGCCGATGACATTTCCGCCTTCCTGGTCGTTGCCGCCAAGCTGCTGCAGATCAAATCGGAAGCACTCCTGCCGCGGCCTCCCGTCCACGAGGCGGGGGAGGAGAACGTCGGTGAGGACCTGGTCAGACAACTGAGACTGTACAAGCGGTTCAAGGAAGTGGGCGGATGGCTGATGGCAAGACAAGAACAGGGTTGGAGGACCTACTTGCGCGTGGCTCCGCCGCCCCGGGTGGAGCCCAAGCTCGATCTGTCGGAGCTCACCCTGGGCGCCCTGGTCGCGGCGGCTGAATCCGCCCTGTCCAGAGGCAGGAACAAGGAGCCGCTGGATTCGGTCATCGCCGCCCCGAAGATCACCATCCGCGAAAAAATCGATCTGATCGCCAGGACGCTGAAGCAGATTCAACACACATCGTTCCGCGGCCTGCTGGGAGAGAGACCCTCGCGCCTGGAAATTGTGGTCACCTTTCTGGCATTGCTCGAATTGGTCAAGCGTTACCGCATCGAAGCCCGGCAGGAAGGCCTGTTCGGCGACATCGAGATCGATCGTCTGGAGGGCTGGCAGGACGATGAAGAGATCGAGCTGGAGTTCGAATGAACCAGGGCGCGGCGCTTCACCTTATGCACACGCCGCCAGCACAGAATCAAATCTCGCCAGAGCATCATCGACCACCGGGTCCGTGTCCGCCATGGAGGTATACATGCGCGAACCGGCCAGGGTGACCAGACCTTCTGCCATGTAGGCCGCGCCCATTTCTTCCATCATGTGCTCGCGCGGGTGCACCTCCCGCAACAGACGGAAAATATTTTTAAAGTCAAGCAGCATGGTGCCCGATGTTTCCAGGTGGACAATCGAACCCTGATTATAGGCAACAAACGGCAGCCCATGTTTTTCGATGATCTGGTTCAAGCCCCTCGTCAATCGGTCCCCCGCTTTTCCCGCCAGCACCGGTGCATTCGTTCGTTCCATTTCAAGCAGGGCATAATAACCCGCCACGCACGACAGCGGATTGGCGGACAGGGTTCCGCCCACGTAGGCGCGTTCCCCGGTTCCGCCCAGGCCCGCGGCAAAACTCATGATCACTTCGCGTCTTCCGCCGACGCCGCCGGCCATCGGATATCCGCCGGCGACACATTTCCCGAAGACCGTCAGGTCCGGCTTGATGCCGAAGAAAGCCTGCGCCCCGCCCATGCCGAGGCGGAAACCCGTCACGACCTCGTCGAATATCAGGAGCGCGCCGAACTCATCGCATAACTCCCGGACCTTTCGATTGAAATCGAACGGCACGGGTCGGGTGCCGCTTTCGGGACCGACCGGTTCGACGATGACTGCCGCCGTCCCGCCGCGCAGGCGATTGAGGATCAAGTGCCGCTTGAGCGCACCCAGACTGTTGGGATAGAACTCCTGCGTGGCACTGTTGGCGCCGCGCGGGATGCCCTTCGCCTCCATCCGGCCCGTGCCGGGAACATGCAGGCCATACACCATCTGATCGCTCCAACCGTGATAGCCGCCGCCGACCTTGATGATGTACTTCTTCCTGGTAAATGTGCGGGCGGCCCGGATGGCCGCCATGACGCTTTCCGTTCCCGACCCGAGCATGCGGAACATTTCCACGGACGGCACAAAACGCTGGATCAATTGCGCCAACTTGAGTTCGTATTCATGGAACAGACCGGTGACCGGCCCGCAGGATTTGAGCATCTCGAAGACTTTTTCACGGACCGGTGCATAGTTGCTGCCCAGCATCGTCGGTCCGCCGGCCTGCAGAAAATCAATATACCGATTGCCATCCACATCCCATAAATACGCCCCGTCCGCCTTTTCCACGGCGATCGGGAATGGATAGTTAAAGGCCAGATTGTGCTGTACGCCGCCCGGGATGATCACGCAGGCCGCATCGTTCAGTTCCCTGGAGTGCGTGCATTTTCTCTCGAAATAGTCGAGATAGGCCTGCATCCGATCGCGCCGGACCGGCCGGATCGGCTGACTGATCAGGGCATTCAAACGTGCGTAGACTTCGTCCACATTCAGGTACTCAGAAATAGCAGATGGTTGGTCGCTCATGTATCTTCTCTTTTATTCGGGGATTGTGAAAGTCGGCCGGTCATTCTCCGCCGGTCTCAAAATTACCGGCGGTGACCTTCTTCTGGTCGGCGCGCAATTTTGAAAAGGCAATTTCGCGTACCGCCAGGGGGATCTTGCTCACCGGACGCTGGCTGCAGAGCGCCAGGAGATAGGCCAGCGAACACTTCTCGAGGATCTCCACATTATGTGCGGCGCGTTCCGCATTGTGACCAAAACACAAGGCGCCATGATTCTGCATGATGAAGGCGTTGTTATGATTCTTCACATGCCTGGCAATCGTGTTCTTGAGGAAGGAGGTCCCCGAGGGGGCATAGGGAATGATCTCCACCGTCCGTCCGAGGAAGCGCGCCTGCTCGTCAAAGAGCGCCGGGATGGGCGCCCTGATCAGCGCCAGCGCACTGGCATAGACCTGATGAGTGTGCACGATGGCGTTGACATCCGGCCGCACCCGGTAGACCGCACAATGCATGGCACTCTCCACCGAGGGCTTGAGCTGGCCTTGCAATACGTTGAGCTCAAAGTCCAGAACACACACATCTTCGGGCCGCATCTTCATATAATCATAGTCCGAGGGCGTGATGGCAAATGCCTCCTCCTGAACAATGCGGACCGATACATTGCCCCCTGTTGCGATAAGATAGCCTCTGCGAGTCAGCTTCTGGGCGGTGTCCACCACCAGTTCTCGCGCGGAATCATACAACGCCATTTGGCCTCCTGAATATTGGGACGAATTATACCAAGCAGTTTTCACCCGCAGTTGACAGCTTGCCAGGAGCAGCCCCAATTCCGAACAAAAACGCCTGCCCCGCAGTGCGGGGCAGGCGAAAGAACTTCCGGAGGGGAGCCGTGCATCCAAACGGGCCACGGATGCCCCCGGTCAGGCTAGAGCGCCGGCGGGCCTACTTGCCGGCGCGGATCTTCTGACCGCTCAGGGGCGCACCAAAAAGCGGGGCGAACACACAGAAGTCAAAGACGCCTGCCAGCAGGGGCACCAGGCCTATGATTGCCACGATGACACCAACCGTGCCGGCCAGGCCGAACCAACCCCACGCGATCAGAACAATTCCCAGCACGGCGCGGACGATGCGGCCCGCCGTGGAGGCCATGAACGAAACAAACGGATTCATTTTTGATCTCCTTTGATCATGATTTATCTTGATTGCATTGTAGCAGGCCCGTCCAGGGGTGTCTGTGACAAAGTCACGGAGAGCCGCGCCCTCCCAAACCGCCGGGGTCGAGGACCTCGATCTCACCGCGGCCCACGCGAAGCAGGCCGCGCTTTGAGAAATCCTCCAGCAAACGGCTGATCACTTCGCGCGAGCTTCCGAGTTCGGCGGCGATCTGCTGATGGGTGATTTGCATCGGGTTGTGGGCCCGGGCCCGCGTCAGCAGCAACGAGGCCAGCCGTTCATCCATGCGGCGAAAAGCAACCTCCTCCACAATTTCCATCACGCTCGATAAACGCTGGGAAAGCAGATCAAAGACAAACTCGCGCCAGGGGTCGTATTTCGAGACCCATTCACGAAAGGCGCCGGCGGGGATCATGACAGCTTCGGCATCCTTTTCGACCACGGCAATTGCCGGGAAGGTCCTCTGACTCAGGATCGCGTTGGCGGTGAGGATGCAGCTCTCGCCGTTGCCAAAACGATACAAAGTGATCTCACGCCCGGTCTCCCCGATCTTGTATACGCGCACCACGCCGGAAATCAGGAGCGCAATTGCATCCACCTGGTCGTTTTCCAAAAATACGTCCCTGCCGGCCGGGATCCTGGCCAGGAAGGCGGTTCGCTGGAATTCATGGACCAGCTGGGGATCGGCATTCTGGAGGATCGGCAGCGCGTTGGAAACACGCCTGAATTGCTCGTGATCAATCATTGCCAGGGGGCCTCGATTCGCAGACTCTTCGGCAGCAGTGAAAGGAACCGATTTATTATACACAGCACGAACGGAAAAGAGCGGCCAGGGCATCGATCGAAAATTTCGCGGTGCAAGAAGCGGATGTGACATTCTTATTTCATTAAGGTGACACACTGCACTATTGTGATTTTATTCACAGGACTATTATTCAATTGATGTATGCGTTTATGCATATACACTAGGAGCGCAAATGATCTCCAAGACGTTGGTGCAAGAAATTTATCAACTCGAAGCCGACTTTTGCTCGGCTCTGTCGGATCCGACCCGGCTTCTGATCCTGTGCACGCTTGCGGACAAGCCGCGCAACGTAACCGAGCTGAGCGATGAGTTGAATGTCGTTCAGCCGACACTTTCACGGCATCTGAAAGTCCTGCGCGAGCGCGGACTGGTTTTTGCCGTGCGCAAAGGTTCAAGCGTTACCTACCACCTGAGCGACAGTCGCCTGATCCAGGCACTGGACCTATTGCGCGCGGTCATGCGTGATCGGATGGCCCATCGAGCCAGCCTGGTGGACGGAACCCAGGTGGTCTCGAACACCTAGGAAATCAGGCTCAGCCCTGTATGAGGAGGTTTGCATGCAACGCAAGAAACTCTTTTTGATGCCCGTCACTGCCGGGATCCTGATCGTGATCGTCTCGAGCATCGCCCTGCTGCTCACCCAGGC
>DATJBI010000048.1:0-11982 GCA_035515435.1 Anaerolineales bacterium | reverse complement strand
ATCGGTCACGAATTTCCGTCGGTCTTTTGGAGCGCGGCTCTTTTCTGGGCGCGTTCCTTCCACCACACCCCGAGCAGCAGAATGACCACGCCGATCGTAATGGATGAGTCCGCAACGTTGAAAACAGGAAACGTACCAATGGAGATAAAATCGGTGACTTTGCCCAGCAACAGACGATCCACCAGATTTCCCGAGGCGCCGGCGAGCTGCAGCATCAGCGCGATCCGTAACGTCCAGTCGTCCGCCTCAATGCGCGGAAAATAATAGAAGATCAGCGCGATCACGATGACCGCCAGCACGGTAAAAACAGGATTCCCGTTTTGAAACGAGCCAAACGCCGCGCCGCTGTTATACCAGTAGACAATGCGCGCATAGGGATCGAGCCAGCTCAACCAGCTCGGAAGCCATTCGCCGTCGAACGGCAGGTTGGTCCGGACCAGCCATTTCGTCCACTGATCGAGCCCGATGATCAGCGCGGCAGGCAGGATCAGAATCAGATAATCACGCAAATAACGATTCAACTGTTCACCTCTGGAGAAACTACACGCCGAAGCGCGCGCCCTATTTTACCCCCTTTAGGTGATAAACACTCTCGGCACCCGCGCGCTGATATTCGTCATCACCTCATATTCGTTCGTGCCCGCCCAATCGGCAAGATCCTCCGCCGTGATTCCGCCGCCGAGCAGGATGACTTCATCACCTACCCGCGCCTCCTCACCGCCCAGATCGACCATGAACTGATCCATGCAGATCCGCCCCACTTCGGGATATCGCCTTCCATGGATCACAACCTGGGCGCGGTTGGTCATGCCGCGGAAATATCCGTCGGCGTAACCGCACGGGATCGTCACGATTCTGGTCGGGATCTCAGGCTGCCATAGCGAACCATAACTGACCGGCCGCCCCGGCTGCGTGACCTTGCTGTGGGCAACATGCGAATACCAGGTCAAGGCAGGCTTGATCCGGACGGTCCTTTGCACAGCGCGTCCGGGATAGACCCCGTAAAACATCACACCAGGCCGAACCATATCAAGATGACTTTCCGGCAGTTGCAGGATCGCGCCCGAGTTGGCCGCGTGCCGGATGGGCGGATGAGGCGCGCTGCGTCTTTCATAAAAACGCAGAACATTCTGAAAGCGTTCGAATTGCAGCCTGGCATGATTTAAGTCCGTGGATTCTGAGTTCGCAAAATGTGTGAATATCCCTTCGATCTCGAGGTGGCTACACGCCAACGACTTTTCCAGGAACGGTTCCGCTTCGTAATCATGGACACCGATCCGTTCCATGCCGGTATCAATCTTGAGATGAACTTTGAGCCTGGTCCTGGCCCCTGCAGCCACCTGCTCGGCGACATCCAGCAATTCCAGCGATGAGACCGCGAGCGTCAACGCATATTGCACAAAGGCCGGGACCTGCTCCGCCAGCGTTCCGCCCATGACCAAAATCGGTTTCTCGATCCCCAGCTCACGGAGATGAATCGCTTCCTCCACAATGGCCACGCCGATGTAATCTGCATACGGCGCAATATAGGGCGCAACACCATCCACACCGTGACCATACGCATTGGCCTTCAAGACGGCCATCACCTTTGCAGGTGCAACATGCGCACGGATGTTTTCCAGATTTTGCCTCAGCTGGGAAAGGTTGACCTCAAGGTGAGTTGGACGCATTGGGCTATTCTAAGACGTAACGCGCAAAACGTAAATTGCGAGTTGCGCTTTGTGCCGTGCAGCTTCCCGCTGAACCAGCGGGTGAGTTCCATTCCCCAGGCCACTTGCCCGCCCCCGGCGCGCAGGGCTTGAGTTGACCGGCGAGGAATTTGCCGGTCAGGCTGTCGCGGCGCCCCTCCGAGCCTGAGAAACGATCCGCGGGCCGCGCCGGAACCCAGGGTTATGCCGGCGGCCGTGCTGCCCAGGGCCTGAAGCCTCAGCAACACGCAGACCGACCAATCAAGCCGGGCGCCCAAGCGCGCGGGGCTCATTCCGGATCCGGCGATCGGGCGCCTTTCGGTCGAGCTGCGGATGGGAACAAAATCAAATTCAGGCCGCGTCGGCGCAGGTGATCGGTGCGCACCAACCATCTCTCTTGTCCCAAACCGCGAGGTTGTATACGATTATATTTTCCCCGCCACGTAATCTAGCACATCGATTTTGGTCAGGATGCCGGTTGGTTTGCTGCTCTCCACCACGATCAAAGCAAAGCCCTGTGTCAGCATCGGCATGGCTTCGTTGAGGGATGTTTCCGGAGGGAAGACAGCGTTGGCATTTTGGACGAGCCCATCGATCGCTTCATCCTGACTGTGCTGATGATTGTCCAGCACATGATTCAGCAGGTCCACTTCTTCGATCGTGCCAACCAATTCGCCGTTCGTACTGATCACGGGCATTTGCGAGATGGCATGCTGGCGCATGAGGGCAATCACATCACGCGTTGAGTCGCCCAGGGTCGCACTGAGAAGCACCTTGTTCGTCTTGGCAAAAAGCAGGTCGCTGAGGGTCACTTCGCCGAATTCCATTTCCAGGAATCCGTTTTCGCGCATCCATTTGTTATCGTAGAACTTGGACAGGTAGCGCGAGCCGCTGTCGGGAAAGATCACGACCACCAGTCTCCCGGCCGGAAGCCGCGCTGCATATTTCATCGCACCGGCCAGTGCGGAACCGGCCGAGCCGCCGGCAAAGATCCCCTCCTGTCTCACAAGCTGACGCGCCCACAAGAACGATTCGCGGTCGTTGACCCGCACGATATCGTCCACAACGGCGAGCTCGGTGGTCGTCGGCAAAAAATCCTCGCCGATCCCTTCGACCTTATAGGTCTTCGGATAGGCGCCCGGGGGGACCCGTCCTTTGTTCTGCCAGATCTCATAAAGGATCGAGCCCTCGATATCCACGCCGACAATCCTGATCCCTGGGTTTTTGGATTTCAGGTAACGACCGATGCCGGAGATCGTGCCCCCCGTTCCCATCCCGATCACGACATCGGTCACTCTCCCACCGGTCTGGTCCCAGAGTTCCGGACCCGTGGTCAGCTCATGTGTCCTGGGATTATCCGGGTTGTGGTATTGATTCGCCAAGATCGCATTGGGAGTTTCGCGCGCAAGTTTCTTCGCAACTTCATAATAGGAACGCGGATCCTCCGGCGCGACCGCGGTCGGCGTGATCACAACCTTTGCGCCATAGGCCCGCAGGAGCTGGATCTTCTCATTGCTCATTTTATCGGGCATCACAAAGATCGTCTTGTAGCCTTTGAGCGCGGACGCAATGGCCAGCCCCACCCCGGTATTGCCCGAAGTTGCCTCGACCACGGTCCCTCCCGTTTTGAGTTCGCCGCGTTTCTCGGCTTGCTGGATGATATGGAGGCCGACGCGGTCCTTGATGCTCCCGCCCGGATTCAGATTCTCCAGCTTGGCATAGATCGGGACCTGAACGCCCGCCGCGACACGTCCCAAGCGCACCAGCGGCGTCTGCCCGATCGCGCCCAGGATATTATCGTAGACATGCTTCTCATGGGAAACAGGCAGGCTTGTCATTGTCACTCCTTCGGTGGTGAGGGCAATTTTACCAGCCTTGAGGGTGACGGGGAGCGGGCCGCTCCGGGCGTGCCCGCTGAGAGCGAAAGCAGGGGGGCTCCATTCAAAGATCTGCCGGCCCACGGGGAATCCCTGGCAAGGATCGGTTCCTGCTCGAATTAGGCCGCAGGGGAATGGCCCTGCAGGGCGGCCGGCCGTTTGGTCCGAACCCTCTCGCCCGATCAAGCAGGCAGCCGCAGGGGGCAGCGGAGGGCGGTGGCCAAAGAGGCGAAGCCCGCTGGACGCCCAGGATACCGGAGAGAGGCTCCTCATCTTAATATGCGGATTGCCCGCAGTTGCCCCCGGCGCGCCTGGTGCCTGCCCCCAATTTCCATGGCCTCAGAAAAGCTGCTCCCCTCCGAAAATCGAACAGCAGGAGCTTTCCCCGCGCGCGTCCCGTTTCGCGTTTTCGTTTTATTTAGGGAGGTTTCAGAACAGGATCAAGCCGGCCGGGATCGAGGGCTGACCGGGCTTCGCTAATAGATCGGCAGAGCTGGATCCACTTCCCTTGCCCAGGCGTTGATCCCGCCCTTGAGATTCTTGACTTTCTTGAACCCGGCGCTGACCAGCAGTTCCAAGGCACGCGCCGAACGCGTGCCGGCTTTGCAGAACACCACCATATCTTCTGCCGAATCGAGTTCGGAGAGTCTCGCCGCCAGCGTGCCGAGCGGAATATTCACGGCATTTGGAAGAGCAGAAATCTCCAACTCGTGGGGCTCACGCACGTCCAAAAGTTTCAAATGGTCCTGTTGGAGGCGCGCCGCGAGTTCAGGCGCGCTGATGTCCCAACCTGCGCCGGCCGAGCCTTCCTCGTGGTCGTGACCCGGCACACCGCAAAACTCCTCATAGTCGATCAGCTCTCGGATGTCGGCCTGGGGTCCGCAGACGCGGCAGTTCGGATTCTTCTTCAACTTGACAAAATCAAACGACATGTCGAGCGCGTTGTAGAGCAACAACTTTCCGACCAACGGCTCCCCGATGCCCAGCAGGACCTTTAATGCTTCGGTGGCCTGGATCGTGCCGATCGTGCCGGGCAGCACGCCCAGCACGCCGCCCTCCGCGCACGACGGGACCAGCCCCGGCGGGGGCGGTTCGGGGAAGAGACAGCGGTAGCAGGGTCCCTGCTTCGCATAAAAAACGCTCACCTGTCCATCGAAACGATAGATGGAGGCGTACACGTTGGGCTTGCCCAGGAAAACGGCCACATCGTTGGTCAGATAGCGCGTGGGGAAATTGTCCGTGCCATCCAGCAGAATATCGTAATCCCTGGAGATCTGCATGGCGTTCTCGGAGGTAAAGGGCTGGTTGTAGGCTTCCACTTCGATATCCGGATTCAAATCCAGCAGGCGTGCGCGCGCCGATTCCACCTTCAACTTTCCGATCGTGGCCGTGCCGTGAATCACCTGACGCTGCAGATTCGATGAATCGACCACATCGTAATCCACGAGCCCGATCCGGCCGATGCCGGCTGCCGCCAGATAAAGCGCGACCGGCGATCCCAGTCCGCCCGTGCCGATGATGAGCGCCGACGAACCCTTCAGCTTGCGCTGGCCCTCCAGCCCCACTTCCGGGATCAAGAGGTGGCGCGAGTAGCGCAGAATTTCGTCACGTGTTAAACCGGGAAGCATGGGCTGCATCGTCCACCTGCAATCGAAGGGATCAGGATCAGGCGCGTTCTTTCGTCCAGCGGTGTCTCGAGTCCCTGCAAATCCTTGATGTTGTTCTCGCCGACAAACAGATTCACGAACGGGCGCAGCTTGCCTTCATCGTTATAAAGATGCGGTTTGAGCGTCGGATATTTTTCGAGCAGATGCTCCAGGGCCTCCGCCACGTTGGCGCCCTCCACCGGCACCTCAACCTGCCCGTTCGTATAACTGCGCAAGGGAGTAGGAATCTTCAAAGTTGCCACAATCAACCTCTTTAAAGAATAATTTCAATGAGGGACGGAGTGGAATCGATGCTGGCCTCCGTCCCTTCCTTGTTCAACTAGCCGCGGGCCGGAACCGGGTCACAGCCCTGGCGCTCCACGACCGCCTCGCAGGTGGAGGCATTCACAATTTCAACCGAGCCGGCCCGCGCGAACGGTTGCATGAAATTCTGAAGATATTCCTTATCTTCGGACTCGGCGATCAAGACCAGCGTATGCTGGCTGTCAAGCACGGCCTCGCCGATCAGGTCCACGCCGAACTTGCGGGCATTTTGTTTGGTCAAGTGCTGTAACAACATCTGCCCCATCTCTGGATTCTTCGCAGGGCAGGTTTCAGCCGTATGCTGATGACGGACAAAATATAGAGACATTGGAAACTCCTTTGGTTCTAAATGATTTGGATCTTTTCTTCTTCGAACTGCGAGCGGTCTTCAAGCAATCGCCATGAGCGGCTTTCGACCGCCTTGCCCGAATTCACGCTCGTGATGATGTATGAAAAGAACGGTTGCGCCCAGTCGCGGTCAAACTCCGACGGACGATTCGGATGGTCGGGATGGGAATGGAACACCCCGATCAGATTCAGCCGGAGACGGCCTGCCTCCATGTCCGCCTTGAGATAATCCTCCGGCGTGATCAAGTAGCGATTATGGCGCGCCGAACCTTCACGGGCATTGGGAAGGACGTAGATGGTCTGGACGGTCCGGTTCTTCCCCTCCGAACCCAGCAGAAAGCCCGCGCCCTCCTCCGGATAGGCCCGCTCGGCGTGCGCATGAATTTGTGCCAACAGATCTTTTGAAACCCTTAACATCATTTGCCGTCCCACAAAGCCTTGTCGCTCAAATACTTGTAGCCGGCGTCGGGAAAAAGCGTGACGATCACTCCCTCGGTCAATTCCGACGCAAGGCGCATCGCCGCCACCATCGCCGCGCCGGATGAAATGCCGACAAACAGGCCCTCTTCGCGCGCAAGCCGCCGCACCATTTCGTGCGCCGCCTCCGTCTGGACTTCGAGCGTTCTGTCCGCAAACGATGGATCAAAAATCCCGGGCCGCATCGCGCTGGGCATGTGCTTCAGGCCTTCCAGCCCATGAAATGCTGCATCGGGCTGAACAGCCACGATCTTCACGTCCGGCAATTGCCCGCGCAGATAGCGGCCAGTGCCCATCAACGTTCCGGAAGTGCCCAGTCCGGCGATGAAGTGCGTGACCTGCCCATTCGTTTGTGCGAAGATTTCGGGGCCGGTGCTCAGATAATGAGCCTTCCAGTTGGCATCATTGTTGTATTGATTGGCGTACCAATACAGGTCCGGCTGTTCCCTGGCCATTTCACGCGCCTTTAAAATTGCGCCGTCCGAACCCTCGCTCGGATCGGTGAGAATGACTTCCGCGCCCAGCGCCCGCACGATCGTGATCCGCTCCGGGCTGGCATTGGCAGGCAGACACAGCGTGACGGGGATGCCCATCGCCGCGCCGAAGGCCGCGTAAGAGATGCCCATGTTGCCGGAGGTTGAATCAAGCAGACGCTTGCCCGAAACAAGATCGCCATTTGCCATGGCAGTCCGGATAATGTTGAGCGCGGGACGATCCTTGACCGAGCCGCCCGGGTTGAACCATTCCAGCTTGGCAGAGATCTGGATCGGGCGCGGCAGGTCCCGGGTCAGGCGGCGAAGCGCCAGAAGCGGGGTGTTCCCGACCTGGCTCTCCAATCCATCCTGCAACGATGTAAATCCCGCTTTTCGAAACTGTGTAAGTGTCATCCAGCTCCAGATCAAGACAGCCAGCGAAAACAAAAAAGACGCCGTGCAAGCACCGCCGATTCGATTGATCGAATGCGGGAGTCGCACACCGTCCTTCAATTCGCTGGCTGGTCTTCTTGAAGCGGCGGTGTTACGAACCCCGCCTCAGACAGGAGCAAAGATAGAAAGTATTCATAGGCTATCTATAAGATGACGGCTATTTTACAGGTCTTACTTGATTTGTCAAGACAAAAATCGCAACCCTGATCACCCGCCGGAAATGGAAGCCAGCAGGGTAATCCGGTCCGCTTCTTTGAGTTTGGTCCTCAAACCTCTGAGCTCCCGAATGTTTTCAGCATTGACAAAGACGTGGATATGCCGCCGCAGTTTGCCGTTCGATCCAAACACATGGGTCTTCAATGCAGGATATTGCTCCACCGCATCATTCAAGGCTTCCAGGACCGTTCCGCCCCGGACCGCGGCTTCGGATTGATTGTCAACATAATAACGCATCAGTGGTCCAACCTTCAGGAAGGGCATCCTCTGATTTTACCGCCCCTTCAAAAAAAAGCAACAGGCCGGAGTCTGCGGCCCCGGCCCGTTGCTTCTGGGTTTCGCCTTTACTGCTCTTCCTTCTTCGCCTCCATCTCCTTCTTGTGGGCCTCGACGATTGCCGCCGCAATCTGCGATGGGACAATATCGTAATGATCGAGTTCCATCGTGAAATAACCGCGTCCGCCGGTGATCGAGCGAAGCTGAGACGTATATCGCAGCATCTCGGCCAGCGGAACGTGGGCCACGATGACCGTGTTGCCATGCTCTGACTCTGTGCCCTGCACGCGGCCCCGGCGCGTATTGAGATCGCCCATCACATCGCCCATATTGGCGTCCGGCACGACGACGCGCACATTCATGATGGGCTCAAAGAGCACGGGGCCCGCATCCTGAACAGCCAGCTTGAAGGCCTCGCGCCCGGCAATCTCAAATGCGACCGGCTTCGAGTCGACCGGATGCTCCTTGCCGTCATAGACGATCACCTTGACATTGCTCATCGGGTAGCCGGCAAACGCACCGTGTGCCATGGTGGCCACGATGCCCTTTTCGATGGGAGGCAGATAGGATTTGGACAGATTCATGCCGACCAGTTCGTCGGCAAATTCAAAATCCGCGCCCGGCAGCGGTTCGATTCGCAAATGCACTTCACCGAACTGGCCCGATCCGCCGGACTGCTTCTTATGCCGGTACTGCGCCGAAGCCTTCTTTGTGATGCCTTCGCGATAAGGCACCTTGGGGTCATGGGCTAGCAGCCCGACCTGGAATTTTGTCTGGGCGCGATGGATGGCCACATCGATATGCTGGTCGCCCATGCCCTGCAAGACAGTTTCGCCCGTCGCCCGTTCGTTGTACCAGGAGAGGGTCATATCCTCCTCGCACAGGCGACCCAGGGTCGGCGTGATCTTGGCCGCATCCGCCTGAGTCTTTGGGGAGATGGCGACGCGGAACAAAGCCGCCGGAAATTTGGGCGGAGCCATGGTCAACAGATGATTCTTTTCGCACAGGGTGTCGCCCGTCGCGGTCACGGTCAGCTTCGCGACGGAGCCAATATCGCCCGCGTGAATGACCTTGATCGCGATCTGCTCTTTGCCGCGTTGAATATGCAAACCGGACATGCGCTCTTCGGCATTTTTGCTTTGATTCCACAAGTGCGCATCCGCTTGAACCGAACCGGAGGCAACACGGAAATACGTCATCTTGCCGACAAACGGATCTGCGGTCGTCTTCCAAACATAGGCGGCCAGCGGCCCTGCATCCGAGGCGCTTAACTTCTCGTCACCATCTTTGCCCTGCGCAACCCGCGTCGGTGCCCGGGCCGGAGAGGGGAGCAGATCCACGATGCCGTTCAGCAGGGCCATGGCGCCAATCTCGTGGCCGCCGGCCGCGCAATAGACGGGGAGGAAGGCTCCCGACTGAACGACATCCTTCAACCCGCGGATCAGCTCCTCATCCGACAAAGAGCCGTTCTCAAGATATTTTTCCAGCAGCGTGTCTTCGCCCTCGGCCGCGGCTTCCACCAAAACTCCGTGGGCCTGTTGCGCGGCGTCGATCAGATCCCCCGGAATGTCTGTCGCCGTTTTGCCGTCCCCCAGGAAGGCTTTCAAAGAGATCAAATCGATCACGCCCTTAAAATCGTGCTTCTCGCCGATGGGCAGTTGCACCTTGACGAGGCGCTGGCCGCGCGCCTGGGCGAATTCCTCTACCGAGGCGTAAGCCTTTGCAAAGTCGGCGTTGTCCCGGTCCAGTTTATTGATCACAACGAAGCGCGGCAGTTTGAAATCATCAACATAGCGCCAGGCAATTTCCGTCCCGACTTCCACGCCCGCTACCGAATCGACCAGCATGACCGCCGACTCAGCCACGCTGAGGGCCGAGATCACCTCGCCGACAAAATCGGTGAAGCCCGGCGCGTCCAGCACGTTGATCTTATGGTCGCGATGTTCAAGGGGCAGAACGGTGGTGTAAATGGAAATCTTTCGTCGAATCTCCTCTTCATCGTAATCGGAGATCGTTGTCCCGTCCTCGATCTTTCCGAGACGGGTCGTGGCCCCCGTCAAATGCAGAAAGGCTTCTGCCAACATGGTCTTGCC
This sequence comes from Anaerolineales bacterium, assembly GCA_035515435.1. Lineage (GTDB taxonomy): Bacteria > Chloroflexota > Anaerolineae > Anaerolineales > Villigracilaceae > Fen-1038. The sequence continues at coordinate 2,111 of DATJBI010000048.1, read as the reverse complement.
CGCGCTGCCATGTGAAACCAGCGCGATATTGCGGATGAACTCAGTGGTATACTCTTTCATGACAACCTTTCCCGAAATTGGAATGATGCCAGCGGCGTGATTGTAAAAGAATAAGGTTGAATTGTCAAAGTGTGAGTTGTCATGACCTTGAGATGACTATCCGAATCCGCCGCCAGGACCCATTGCCAATGAAGCTCCTCCGCCGCCTCCACTTTAATTTCTGGTATTTCAGACGTCCGCCCTGGGACAGCGGCATTTCCCCACCCGAACTCTTTGATTTCATCTCGGAACACCCGCCGGGCCGCGCCATTGATCTGGGATGCGGCACCGGCACAAACGTTATTACGCTCGTTCAATACGGCTGGCAGGCTACCGGCATCGACTTTGCGCCGCGCGCAGTCCAGATCGCAAGGGCCAAGCTCAAAAAAGCCCATGTCCGGGCAGAGCTGCGCGTCGGGGATGTGACGAACCTGAATGGGGTTGTCGGCCCGTTCAATCTGGCCCTGGATATGGGATGTTTTCATGGGATCGAAAGAAGAACGGCTTATCTGGCGGAACTGAAGCGGGTACTTGCTTCAAATGGTTACTGGCTGATGTATGGAATCTTCAAGGCGCCCTCCTCGCGAACCGGACTGGTCACAGCGGATCTCGAGTTAATCCAGGCCCAGGGCTTCCGCCTGCTCTGGCGCAAGGACGGCGTAGATCGACGTGATCGGTCGTCGGCCTGGTTCCTGTTTCAGAAATCGTAACGGCCCCACGATCGGCGGTGATCAAGATGCGCGTCTTATTCATTTTTCTCGACGGCGTTGGTCTCGGCGCTGACAATCCTGAGATCAATCCATTTGCCCGGCTGGACATGCCGTTCCTGCAGGGTCTGCTCGGCGGGCAGAAGTTCCTGGCGAACGCCGCCCCCTACGCGGGGGAACGCGCCACGCTCCTGGCGCTCGATGCGGGGCTGGGCGTGCCGGGCCTGCCACAATCCGCCACAGGACAGGCCGTCTTGTTGACCGGCATCAATGTTCCGCAGGAGATCGGCGAGCATTACGGGCCGAAGCCAAACCCAGCCGTTGCAAAATATCTGCGCAATGGCAATTTGTTTTCGCAGGTGCTCCGCTCAGCGAAGACCGCGGCCCTGCTCAATGCTTATCCGCCACGCTACTTTGACGGCGTGGATTCCGGTAAGCGGCTGTACTCGGCAATTCCATTGGCGGTCACCTCAGCAGGATTGCGCCTGTTCGACAAAGCCGATTACTATGCGGGCCGGGCACTATCGGCCGACTTTACCGGCGCCGGTTGGCGCAGCATGCTGGGCTTCCCCGATGCGCCGATCTATGCGCCGCGGCAGGCCGGCCAGAAACTCAGCAGACTGGCCCATCAATACGACTTCGCGCTTTTCGAATATTGGGCAAGCGATTACGCCGGTCACAGGCAGGACATGAACTGGGCGGTCGAGCAGTTCAAAACATTCGATGATATGTTAAGCGGTCTGCTCGAGCACTGGGACGACCAGGCGGGACTCATTTTGATCACCTCCGATCACGGCAACCTGGAGGACCTGTCCACCCGACGGCACACCGCGGCGAGAGTCCCGGCGCTGCTGCTCGGCCCGGCGGCGGCGCGCGCCGCGTTCTCGCACGGGCTGACCGACCTGACGGGGATCCACCAACGTATTCTCGATCTGGTATCCCCTTAAAGTACGCTTGAATTCCGGTCGAGAATCGTGGATAATGTGAAAAAAGGAGAGAGCGCATGAAACGGTATTATGTCCTGCTTGTAGTGGTAAGTCTCGTGACAGCGGCCCTGGCCTGTAATCTGCCCTCGGCGGCACCCGCCCAGTCACAAGGTTCATCGCAAGTGCCCGCCACGACCGCCACGGCCTCCTCGGAGACTGCAGCCACTCCAGGCTCGTCGCCCATCGCAACGGAACTCCCCGTTACAGCGACCGCCGCGATCAACCATTTGATGACACCGGCAGATATCCATCCCAAGGGCACGTTGATCTACGATGTCGATTCATCGGGGACGGCCTCTCAACACCGCGCACCCTACGGGGACTCCTACAACATCGGCCTTTTCGAACGTCCGTTCACGCAGAAGGACATGACCTACAT
>DATJBI010000047.1:0-41373 GCA_035515435.1 Anaerolineales bacterium | reverse complement strand
CGCTCTCCATTCATCCTGCCGATTCATCCCTCGCCGGGCCCGGCTTCTCAACCATAACCCAATGCAAACCGCCCGATCAGCGCGGCGGTCATTGCTTTTTTAGACATTCGCTGTTGAAATTCTAAAGGAGGGATCTGTTTTTATGTCCGGAGGAAGATCGTATCGTATACGACGGATTCATTTCTCCACTAATACAAATATGCCGCCAAAGTCAACAGTGGCCTCAAAATATCCATTGTTCGTCAGATGACCGGGATCAATCACGGTTCGACCGTCGTCAAAATTGGCGGATGAAAGATCGCGCCACTGTGTGTTATCCCAATAGAGAATGCTGAAATCGGCGTTTTGCTTATCCGGTGGCACAAGGAACGAGACTACTACATCACCAATGGGCGCGCCTTGAACGACTTGAAGTGCCGAAATAAAGGTAGTGTCGGTGGGTAGGCCGGCAGGCAACTGATCGCTTGACAAAGATTGCAAAACGAAATCCCCGTAGGTGGTGACGTTTCTGTACTGAGCGACATTATTATTAAGGCCGATGTACAGGTCATAGTACCAATCAGGATACGCTCCGCCGTTGCCTTGAAATACATTCGTGCCGGTAAGAACGATCTTGCTCGAGGTAGCACGTAGCCCATTCAGCAGCAGAGCACCTTCCTCGCCGTTATCCTCCGCAGTGACATTGTGGAGCGTGATCACACCGTCGGAGGCGACATATACGCCTTCGCCGAAGTTATCGTTAAATTCATTGTTCCCGCTAAAGGTAACATTTTCAATGCCGCCAGCATTGTAAATATATGCGCCATGCAGATTTTTGTCGGCCGTTAAGTTGCTGATCCAGATATTGCCGTTTGACGAAATCTCCGCTCCATAATCAGAGTTACCGCTGAATACATTTGTGCCCGTTAGCGTGATAGGGCCGTTGGCGCCGGCGTCATCATTGAATAACAGAGCTCCTGCCCAGCGGTTGTCATTGGCTGTCACGTTGTTCAGGCTGATGGCACCATTGGAGTGCACGTAGAGGCCGAGTCCTCCCATGACCCCCTGACCGTTGTCGCTAAAATTGCCACCATCGATGGAAACCGAACCGGGCCCGGACCGATTGTCAATCAGTAGCCCGTTCGACAGGTTTCCGATCGAGTCGACGTTGCTCAATCTCACGGTGCCAGTGGTCGTGATTGCCAAGCCGGCGCCGTTGGCTGAGGGGCCAATTCCTGTGAGCGTGACGTTCATGCCCGGGCCATTCGCTTTTGTGACGAGGAGGTTATCTAGAATAACATCACCTTTCCAATTCACAATGTTGAGAGGCCCATTGAATTGAGAAGGCCCACTCGGGCTGATTGTTCCACTGCTGTCGCCAGTCCAGCCGCCCTGCAAAGTCAATGAGTACCCCGCCCAGGTAGTCAGGGCCGCGCCATCCAGCGTAAAGGAACTAACGCCTGGATCGTTTATGGAACTGACATAGGAATCCTCGAACCAGATGGTTCCATTCGCATCCACGCCTGTGCCTGCATTTATCGCACTTAGATCGGCTAATAAGGATGCGAAACCTGTGTATGAAACAGTACACCCTCCATTGCCGGCAACGGGCAATATTCCATCGGGACACCACATCGGGTCGCCGCTGTTGACGATCGCTGTTGCTTGCTGACTCCCCAGCGGAACTTTATTGCCCTCATTATCCACTACCACTATCTTGGCACCCGATGGGACCTGCGCTATATTCTTTGAGGACGACGGCGCGCTGCGTATCGAGGTTGGGCCACGCGGCGGTGCCTCGGTGGATGGGATCATGCCGCCATCTGCCAAAACGGGCAACGTCGAGGTGGCAGCAAAGACAAGCGCCAACACGAAAGTCATTGCAAACGTGCTAGATCGTATGGTCTTGTTCATATATCTATCAGCCTCCATACAGGTGGCGACATCATTTGTCGAACAAGCGTATATTCAGTTCTAAAGTTATGTTCTCTTTGTGTTTTGGCAGAAGGTCCCGTTGCGGGCGTTGGCCCAAACCTTTGATGATTATACACCACCTTATTACGTTCGGTCCGCGGCTGTTTTGACCTGATTTAAGAATTGGGGCAAGCTCTGGGGATGAGTAAAGAGCTTATGGGAACGACGGAAGCGGTGGATGACATTCCGATCCTGGTGGCCTCGGCGGAACTCTTGGACAGGCATTTTGGAGTGGACAGCAAATGGCAAGGGCTGAGGCTGGGGGAAATGCTGGAGGGCTCGCCGAGCCATATCTTGTCGGGGTCCGACCATCGGCTGAATCAGGTGGAGGAATGGGCGGTGCAACGCTTGGGAACATTGGGCGGCAGCCTGGGGTGGAAGTGCGAGCCTTGGAGTTCCGCGATGATCGGTTGGCGCGGGAGCTGGAGTTGCTGAGTGACGATGAACGTTGGCGGCGTTTTGAGGCGGCCCTGAATGGCCGTTGTATCGGGCTGTATAAGCTGAAGCCAGAGCGGGTGAGAATGGACACAACCACGGGGAGCGGCTCTTGCAGGTGACGGAGGGCCTGTTCCAGCTGGGACACTCGCAAGACCATCCGCCGGGCTGGCCGCAGTGAAAGGTGGTGCTGGCGGTCTGGGATCCCATACGCATGCCGGTGGCATGTCCGGGAGTGCAAGGAAACTTGGCGGACGATCCGTTGTACATCCCGGCGATCGACCACGCGAGGCAAGGGATAGGTGAGAGAGGCTTGCTGTAGACTGCAAGATGATGTCCTTGGAGACGCGCGCCCACCTTGAGGCGAGTGGCGACGACTACCTGGGGCCGTTTTCGCCGGTGCAGGTATCGGAGGCGACGCTGGATGACTACTTGAAGGGAGTAGGGACGGAGAAGCAATCCCGCTCGGCCGACCGATCAGCCGAACACCGAATCCACACTGTGCGCCTGCAAGAATATTCACTTAAGCTTCGTCGCCGTCGGCGGCCAGACTTACCAACACATCACACCTCTCTCCAAACTGCAGCTCCACATCCTCCACCTGCTGGACTTGCCTGCCAGGATCTACACCAGGCTTGATGTGGAATCTGCGAATTCACCATAATCATGAGCCGACCGAAAGTTACTATTCTCATTAAATAGAATGGCGTACCGGCGAGATCAGCCGGTACGCCATTTGATCGGTCCTAGACTTCGTATTCGGCTTGCTCTTCGTCCGCCGTCATCACCGGTTCGTCGGCGGCTTTCTTGTCGAGGAACTGCATCAGTTGGGCGACGACCTTGCTGAAATACCTGGTCTCGCCCTTATTATCCTCATACTTGTCCGTCTTGAGCCGCCCTTCCACATAAACGAGACTGCCTTTCTTGAGATACTGCTGAGCGACCTCGCCCAGCCGTCCCCAGGCTTCCACGTTCACCCATTCGGTGTATTCCTTTGTCTCGTTGCCGCTCTTCCTGCGCTGCGTGATGCCCAGGCTGAAATGGACCACCTTTTTGCCCTTCGGCGTGAAGCGGCTTTCAGGTTCCTTGCCGAGATATCCGATCAGTTGGACACTGTTCAGAGCTGGCATGACCCCCTCCTTCCTTCCTTCAAACTTTTAGAGTACATGTTTTGTGTCATATCGAGTCTCCTTTTCTCTAAAAGAACAATGCTGGGTTGGTTTGAACCGGTTATACTCTGTTCATGGCTGGTTCTGGGCGGGTGGCGCCGCAGGGCTCGCTTCGTTCCGCTTCAGAACGAGCATGCCCGTTTTCATCTCCACGACATGGTAGCCGGCAGGCACGGCATCGAGCGCGCCTGCCTTGATCTCCTTTGAGAAGTAGAACATCTTGCCGTTGGAGTGCAGGTAGTAGGTCGTGCCTTTCGAGTTGTTATGTGAGTAAGCCATTCATGGCTCCTTTCTGGAATAGGATAGTAAAAGTGTAGCACAGATTTTCTATTCTTGTCAACTAGGAATTTTGGACGATATGATGATTGTATCCGCACTTGCTGAATTACGCTCTGCCCGCACCCTGCTGGAGGGCAAGCTGGGCCTGGTGCCCACGATGGGTTATCTACACGAAGGGCATATTTCGCTTGTCCGCCGCGCCAGAGCAGAATGCGACCATGCCGTGGTCAGCATCTTCGTCAATCCGACCCAATTCGGACCGGATGAAGACCTTTCCAGCTATCCTCGGGATCTGGAGCGCGACCTGCACCTGCTGGAAGAGGCGGGGGTGGACCTGGTTTGGACGCCGACGCCCGAGGGGATGTATCCGCCCGGATTTCAGACCTGGGTCGAGGTCAAGGAAATGACGCGCCCGCTGGAAGGCGCCCAGCGTCCCGGTCATTTTCGGGGGGTCACAACGGTGGTCGCGAAACTGTTCAACGCTGTTCAACCGGCCAAAGCCTATTTTGGGCAGAAGGACGCCCAGCAAGCGGCGGTCATCCGTCAAATGACAAGGGATCTGAACCTCCCGATCGAAATCGTGGTGTGCCCAATCGTTCGTGAGCCGGACGGACTCGCCATGTCCAGCCGCAATGTCTATCTGGACCCGCAGCAGCGCAGGGCCGCGACCGTTCTTTTTCGTTCGTTGAACGCCGCAAAGAACGCGTATGAACAAGGTGAGCGCGGTGCCGAGCAGCTGCGGCAAATTATGCAAGCGGCAATTGCCTCCGAGCCTCTGGCGCAAATGCAGTATGTCTCGTGTGCGGATTATGATACTTTGCAGGAGTTGGATAAAGTGACCGGAAGGACGCTGCTTTCGATGGCAGTGTCTTTCGGGAAAACCAGACTGATCGATAATCTAGTGCTGGAATAGCCCGGACAATATTGATCGGGAAAGGCTATACTTGCTCGAAGCGTTCCACCGGAACCACAAAGAGTGACCCGTGTTTCTCCGCCGGCGCGCCCATGACAATGGTTTCGCGAACGAGTTTAATGGCGGAATCGACCTGGGCGTCGTTCACCCCCAACAGTAATGTGGCCACGCCGCTTCGCAGAAAGCCGCCGGTCGAAGCGATGCGCGTCACGCGGTACTCGGCGCTGGTCAGGGCGCGGGTCAGCGCATCGGCCTCACTGTCTTTGACAATCAGGATAATCATCTTCATGGCTAGATCTCCTCAAAGTGTTCGACCGGCAGGGCAAATACCGTTGCGCCGCCCACGGTTACCGGGATCGGCGTTGGCATGGGCAGAGGCGAACCCTCCAATGGCATGGATAGATATTCCACGCGCTGCCGGCAGGATTTGCGTAATTCCCCCAGCACATCTTCTTCGCGGCCCTTCGGCAGGCCGATCAATATCGTTGCGCTGCGCCGGCCGAGAAACCCCCCCGCGCTCGCCAGGTATACAACCGGCGCGCCCAAAGAATTCACGGCGCGTGTAGCAACATCCAAATCCTGTTCCTGCACGATCGCCAGCATCAAGAGCTGAATGGGATCGGTCATAAGCGGCTCCTCATCGGCACAGATCCAGTATGAGCATATCACATTTATGTCATAGATACGATTAACGGCCTGGTATCTGTGACCGTGATGGTCTTGCCGTTTCGAAACGTGATCTCTGTTCGTTCGAGTCCGCGTACGAGCTTCAGGCCCTTATAGAAAATCGTCACGGGCCAGCCAAAAGGATTTTTGCCTTCGAGCCGGACGCGCTCGTCAGAGAGAATGGTCACCCCGAGTGCCTGCAGGAAGAGTCCGACCGGTGCAAGCCCGTTCAATGCGCCGCGTGCGCCGAGCCCGTTTCCGGTCTGGGCGTGATAGCGCTGATAGAAAGCATGACTCTGCTTGAGGCTTTGGGTCACCGCGTTCATAAGGCCCACCGTGAGCCGGGCGGCTTCGTTCCGAAATCCGTAATCCAGCAGGCCTTCGCCGATCAGAATATTCCAGGGCAGATGAACGCTCATTGCGACCGCCTCCGCTGCGGGTTCCGGCCTGGACGGGAAGGCCGGGATTCCGAAGGGGCGGCCAAAATATTCCGCCGCCAGCAGGGAATGCTCGATCATGATTTTCGCACGCTCTGGAGCGGGAATATGCGCCCACAACGGCGTGAAGAGCGTGATATCTTCACTCGCCATATTTAAAATGCTGACCAGCACTTTGTCCTGTGGGTCCAGGCCCGTAATGCTGATGCGGGCGATCCTGGTAAAGACCTTTTGCGTCGTGGCGACAAAACCGCCGCTTCTCCACTGGAAGCGTTTTTCGTCGATCAACTCCGCGTCGCCTCGGCCCTTGCTGACGAGATCGCTGATCTCGACCGTCGGACGTTGGGCCCCGGGGTTCTTGGTCTGCACCTCGATCAGCAACCGGACCGGTTGTTCGAATTCCAACTTTGGGCGCATGTTGCCCGGTCCCTTGTGTTTTGCAATTGGTTTGCCGTTCTGGCAGATCTTGGTGAAGCGGTCTCGATAGCTATAGAGCGCCGCACGCGCATCCCAGGATGCTTCAACGGATGATTTAAGTTTCTCTGCTTCTGCTTCGAAGGCGGCGGTTTCCCTGTCCTTGTCTAATCGCCTGGCGATTTGAAACAGGCTTTGGGCCTCGTTGTAAAGCATCGCTTCCAGCGCCGGATCGTGCAGGACGGAAATGTCCGCGCCCTGCGACCACGGATGCCAGACATCAAAAAGCGGATTATCTTCGAAGCCGGTTTGAAGCACGTGATCCCAAGCGGGCAGGCCGTCGCGGTCGGGATCGTGCTGCGGCGAAAGCCAGTCCCGGAAAAAGGCCAGGAGTTTGGGAAAGACTTCGTTCAAAAAAGTCTCGTCCTCCGTTCGTTGAAAATACCTCCAGGCCAGCTTTGCCAGCATCGGCGCCGCGGTTAATTTTCCGCGTTGACCGGCGAGGCCGGGTTTTTGATCCATGGCCCCCGCGCCGGTTTGGGTGGAGAGAAAATTGTCGATCAACCCGCGCGTCAGTTGACAAGCGGCTGGAAGCACGCTGGCAAGATAATAACTCTCCAGCGGCGTTTGTCCGCTCCAGCCGGGTGGATAATCGCCTCCGTCCCCTTGCAGGGAAAAACCATGATCCGGCTGGCGGGATTGCACGAACGATGGATTGGGTAATTGCGCCCCGGGTGTGAAGAATAATCCGAGTGCCATCCGCTGGCTGAAGGCGAGCGCGGCATCCCAGTCCGAGTCGCCGGTCCGGATGTCGAGCGTGTCGCCCGCGTCCACCAGTTCGATCTGGGCGCGTTCTGCTTCCCACGGACGGGAAGCGGTGCGCCGCGCCAAGTCGAACGAGGCTTCCGCGGAATCGGTGGAGGCGATCGTCCAGTTCAGCTGGCGGCTTGAGCCCGGATCAAAGTCCAGCGCCAGGCTCAGGGAGGGATACGGACCCAGCCCAAACTGCGGGCCGCCGCTGCTGAAGAGGACCGGAAAGAGTCCGCCGGTTTCACCTGAGAGGATGTTGACCATTTGTCGCTGAGACTCTTTCAAGGTTTGTCCATCGAGCGGAGTCAGCATTCCGCATACGTCTACCGTGATCTTGCGTGCGAAGGCGGTGCGGTTGTTCAGAGTCAATCGGCCCGCCAGGGCATGGGATTCAGGAACCCAATATTCGGCGCTGACTTCCAGGCCCTCAAAGGGAGCGCATTCCAGCCAAAGGAAATTTGGATAGAATCGGCGAAGATAGGGCAACGCCGAAAATTCGGCAGGGTTCGTGATCGTCTTGCCCAGTTCGCCAAAGCGATAAAAGAGGCGCATCAGGAGGGCGCGCAATCCATAGGTGGTGCGGACCGCCAGCGCGGCCGGTTCGCCCGCACCGATTTCAAGTTCCCAGATATGATCATCCGCGTAATCCGGCTTGGACAGGCGAAAGTCCGCCGCGAGAGTCAGAGAGAGGGGATCGCCGGGCCGCAGATTCCAATCGCGCATGAATATATTGTACGGTCAGATGGGCGGCAGGTCAAAGGGTATAATTTGGTCTGTGCGTCCCCTGGCCATTTCACTTGCGCCTCGAATCGCTTGAATGACCAGCGGACCGGGAGACAAGATCATGGGTATGTATTTTGAGGAATTCAGTGTTGGAAAAAAGATCGTGACCGGACAACGAACCGTCACGTCCGACGACATCATGAAGTTTGCCGATTTGACCGGCGACAACAATCGCATTCATACGGACGCGGAGTTCAGCAAAACCACGCCGTTCGGCCAGCGGATCGCGCACGGACTTTTGGGCTTGTCCCTCGCTTCGGGCCTGGCCTGGCAGACGGGGATCCTCGACGGCACCGTGATCGCTTTTCGGGAAGTGAACGAATGGAAATTCATTAAACCCATTTTTATCGGTGACCGGGTTCAGGCCAGCCTGAGCGTGATGGAAACGAAAGCCTTGCCGCGCATCGGGGGAGGTTCCGTCACGCTGGAGGCGGAACTAAAGAACCAGAAGGATGAAGTCTGCATGAAGGGCTCCTGGAACATTCTGGTCTTATCGAGGCCGAAAGAGACCGGCTCCTAGAGTTCGAAATGATATGACCGACGATCACGATCCTGAGCGAGTGCACAGGCTGATCAACTCCGAGGGCGAAACACACGCGGTGCCTCCATCCGGTCCGGCGGGCGCGGTCAAGCCGGTTTTAACGCAGCCCCGCCTGAACCCGGATAACATGCCGTTGCCGCGCCGCGTCAATCAGATGGACATGGAAGGCACGCGGGTCACCCCGGCGGCGTTCGAGCCGACCACCAGCCGTCGAAACGCGAACCGGCAAAATGTCGGGCGAAGAGGCGGGAACTGGTTCACCCGATTCGGGACGATCGGTTGCGTGATTCAGACCTTGATCGCGCTTGTCTTCCTGCTGGTCATCCTGGGCCTGCTGCTCCTTTCCCTCGGCGTGTATGAATATTATTCCATCGCCAGTTCGCTGCCCTCCATCAGTGACCTGCAGCAGCATACTTCGCAGTTTGAGACGACGCGCATCCTCGACCGAAACGGCGATCTGCTTTACGAAATTCTCGATCCCAATGCCGGACGCCGCACGTACGTACCGCTCGATAAAATCTCTCCGGCGCTCGTCGCCTCGACGATTGCGACCGAAGACAGGGATTATTACAGCCATCCCGGCTACGATGTCTGGGCGATCATCCGCGCCATCTGGCAGAACTATACCAGCGGTGAGATCGTGTCGGGAGCCTCCACCATTACGCAACAACTGGCCCGTTCCCTCCTGCTTTCCCCCCAGCAGCGCCAGCAAACCTACTTGCGCAAGGCGCGCGAAATTATCTTGGCCGCGGAGATCACGCGCCGGTATTCCAAGGACCAAATCCTTGAGATCTACCTCAACGAAATCTATTATGGCAATCTTTCCTATGGAATCGAGGCCGCAGCGGAAACGTACTTTGGAACGACCGCCGATAAACTGACCCTGGCTCAAGCCTCTTTTCTGGCGGGACTCCCCCAGTCCCCCGCGGTTTATGATATTTATACCAACCGCGCTGCGACTCTCGCACGTCAGCAGGATGTTTTGAACCTCTTGATGCAGGTGAGCTACGAACAACACTGTATCTACGTGAGCAACAGCCATCAGCCGGTTTGTGTGACCCCGGCGGATGCCGCCGCGGCCGCGGCGGAGACGCGCGCCTACGCCTTCCAGCCGCCGAGCGTCAATATGCGATATCCGCACTGGGTCAATTATGTCCGCTCGCAGCTGGAATCCAGTTTTGACGCACAGACAATTTATCGCTCCGGCTTCACGATCTATACAACGCTCGATCCGACCCTGCAGGACTATGCACAACAACTTGTGACCAATCAAGTCGCCGCGCTGGCAGACAACCATGCGACCGATGGCGCGCTGGTTGCCATTCGTCCATCCACCGGCGAGATTCTTGCGATGGTCGGCTCAGCGGATTTCAACAATACGGCGATTTCCGGTCAGGTGAACATGGCGGTCAGCGAGACGCGCCAACCGGGTTCATCCATCAAGCCGGTCAATTACGTCGCGGCGTTCGAAAAAGGCTGGACTCCGGCCACGCTGATCTGGGATGTGCCTTCGCAGTTTCCCCCGTCGGGCGACCCCAACGATACCCGTCCGCCGTATATCCCGAATAATTACGACAACAAATTTCATGGACCGGTCACCGTCCGAACCGCGCTGGCGAACTCCTATAACGTTCCGGCCGTCAAGACCCTGCAATTCGTCGGCGTCTACGGCGATCACGGCTTTATTGCCATGGCCCAGCGGCTCGGCATCACCTCGTTGACGCGTACCGATTATGGTCTCTCGCTCACGCTGGGCGGCGGCGATGTCAGCGTGCTGGAAATGACCGGCATGTTCTCTGTGTTTGCCAACAGCGGCGTGCGGGTGCCGCCCGTTTCCATTTTGAAGATTGTGGACTATCAGGGCAACGTGGTTTATCAATACACGCCGCCGCAGGGCCAGCAGGTGATCAGCGCGGAGCATGCTTATCTGATCACCTCCATTCTTTCCGATAATCAGGCCCGCGCACCGATGTTTGGAACGAACTCGGTTTTGAATCTTCCGTTCCCGGTCGCGGCCAAGACCGGCACGACGAACGATTTTCGCGACAATTGGACCCTCGGTTACACGCCCGACCTGGCCACGGGGGTCTGGGTCGGCAATGCGGATTACACGCCGATGGTCAACACCACGGGCGTCTCGGGCGCCGCGCCGATCTGGTCGCAGTTCATGCAGTATGCCGTCCCGTATGCAACGAACGGCCACCCCTCATGGTTTGGGCGTCCTGCCGGAATTGTTGAGGAAACCATTTGCGCCGAATCCGGCACGCTGCCATCGCAGTGGTGCCGGGGTGGGACGCGCACCGAGATTTTTGCATCGGATCAGCTGCCTTTGCCGGCGGGTCAGGATTTGCGCCGTTCGATTTCGCTCGACAGCTGGACGGGACTGCAGGCCTCGCCCGATTGCAGCGATTACACCACGCCGAGTCAGATCGTCATGAACGTCACTGATCCGTGGGCGCGTCAGTGGTTCGGGACGAAGGACGGGAAAAGTTGGCTGAGCAGCAACGGTTTCCCCATCCCGCCGGTTTATGCGCCGCAACGCGAATGCACAAAAAACGATCCGCGTCCTGAACTTGATTTGAGCGTAAACGAGGGCGACATCATTTCCGACAGTCTATTGGCCGTCACGGGTACTGCCAACGCGACCGGCGGCTTCAAATCCTGGCGTCTCGATTTTGGCCTGGGCGAGAAACCTTCCAGCTGGACCACGCTGGCGCAGGGAAACCAGCCGGTCAGGAGCGGTCTTCTGTTCAATTGGGATGTATCGAATCTGTCGGGCAATACGATCGCTCTGCGTTTGCACATCGATGGCACGAGCGGATCTGCCCAAAAGATCGTTCACTTCATGGTTGAACTTCCGCTTCCGCCTCCGCTGCCGACGCGCACCCCCACGCCGTTGCCTCCGCCGACCAATACCTCCGTCCCCACGGATACTCCGACTCCGACCAGCCCCCCCTTCTCCACGGCTGCACCCGCCCCGACGGATACTCCGTTCGCCACGGCAACGCCCTGACCGGTTGGGACGCCCGATTTCATTTTGAAACCCGGAGTTTAAAATGCGCTTTGAAGATTTGAACTGGATGGATGTGGAAAAATACCTGCAGCATGAAGATCGTCTGATGCTGGTGATGGGTGCCACGGAGCAACATGGTTATCTCAGCCTGCTGACGGATATCAAAGTTCCCCTGGCGCTGGCTGACTCAGCCTCACAATCCAGCGGCGTGCTGGTCGCGCCTCCGTTGAATTTCGGCGTCTCGCCGTATTTCTTGTCCTATCCGGGGACACTCAGTCTGCAGGTCAGCACGTTGATCGCCGCGGCGGAAGATATCGTCCGTTCGGCGTATGGACATGGATTCCGCCGCCTGCTGGTCCTCAACGGGCATGGCGGTAATGCACCGGCGCGCAATCATCTGCATCAAGTCAATAACGAGCTGCCCGATCTGAGATTGAACTGGTACGACTGGTGGCTGTCGCATTCCGTGGAAGCGCTGGCGCAGAAGCACAACATTAAGCCCGGTCATGCCAATTGGCTGGAGGCTTTCCCGTTTACGGTCGTTGGCGAAATGCCGGAAGGAAACAAAACGCCGCCGCGGGTCGGGAGTGCGATCATGGATTCCAAGACCGCCCGTCAAACCTACGGCGATGGGTCGTTCGGCGGCGCCTATCGCGTCGGTGAGGACATCATGCATGAGCTTTTTGCCGCCTGCCTGCAAGATATCCTGCAATTGTTGAAATTTGAATAGATATGCCCATAAAGATTTCACAATCTTGGGTTGGCATAATCAAAAAAACTGTTACAATTATGGGTCGTCAGTAACAAGCTGCTGTATAAAGAAAGAATGTGAGGTAACATGTATATCGATCCCAATACCGGTGGAATGTTGTTTCAGGTGCTGGCCGCATCCTTGGTCGTGGTTTCAGGCGTCCTGCTCGTGTTTTCAGGCAAGATCCGCGGCTTCTTTGCCCAGCTTCGCCGAAAAATGCGAAAAGATAAAACTGAAGATGAAGAATAGATGAAGACGGTTATCCTTGGTTTCGACTCATTCGATCCGGCGACCTTCGAACGACTGCAAAGCGCCGGACGGATGCCCAATTTAACGAAGTTCGTCGATCAGGGCGGATATTCCCGTCTGGAGGTTTGCTCGCCTCCTCAAACCGAAGTGTCGTGGACGTCGATCGCGACCGGTGTGGACCCGGGCTCGCACGGCATCTTCGATTTTGTCCACCGCGATCCGGAAACGTACATTCCCTACGTGTCCATCCTGCCGACCAAGCAGACCGCCCTGGGCGAGCAATACCAGCCGCCTTACACCACCAAGACCTTTTTTGAGGAAGCGACCTCGATGGGCTATCCGGCCACCGCGTTGTGGTGGCCGGCGTTGTTCCCCGCCCGGCCCGACATTCCGGTGGCGACCATTCCCGGATTGGGCACGCCGGATATTCGCGGCCAACTGGGCGTCGGAATCTATTTGACCACTCAGCCGGAAGAAAAGAAAAAGGTCAAAGTCGTTAAACTGGAATCGCTGGCGGACAGGAAGTTCACCGCGACGATCGAGGGACCCCAGACCAAGTCCAAGGACGGGATGCGCCCCGCCTCTCTGCCGGTGACGATCGAGGTCCTGGATGACCAAACCGCCAGCTTGACGATCGATAACCAAAAGTTTCAATTATCGCTCGGCGCCTGGAGTCCCATCCTCGAACTCAAATTCGCGGCGGGCTTTGCGTTTTCCATCCAGGCCATCACGCAGGTCATCCTGACCGATGTCAAGGACAGGGTCAGTTTGTATTTCCTGCCGCTGCAGATTCATCCCCTGCATTCGTTGTGGCTGTACGCCACGCCGTCCTCCCTTGTAAAAGATTCCTGGAAGAAGATCGGCCCGTTCCTGACATTGGGCTGGCCGCAAGACACGAATGCCCTGGAGGACGGCTGCATCAGCGACGGACAATTCCTCAGCCTGTGCGACTCAATATTTGAGAGCCGCAAGAAGATCTATTTCCGGCTGCTGGACAATTTCAAGGAAGGGGTGTTGGCGGGAATTTTCGATGATCTGGATCGTGTCCAGCACATGTTCCTGCGAACCGATCAGGCGATCGTGGATGGCTGGTATCTCAAGCTCGATCAATTCGTGGGGGAAGTCCAAGCGCGCATCAACAAGCTCGGTTTGGAAAAGTATCGATTCCTTGTTCTTTCCGATCACGGCTTCCGCACCTTCGAGCAAAAAGTCCATATCAATCGCTGGCTGGTTGAAAACGGATATATGACCTTGTCGCGTCAGACCGAGACGCCCGAACTGGGCGATGTGGATTGGGCGAAGACCAAAGCCTACGCGTTGGGCCTCAACAGCGTTTATCTCAACATCGCCAGCCGCGAGGGCCAGGGTATCGTCCAACCCGAAGAGATCGAAAACCTGCTGGGTGAAATCAGAACGAAACTGCTGAATTGGAAGACGCCGGGGGGGAAGCAGATCATCAGCCGCGTTTTGTTGAAGCACGAGGCCTTCAATGGCCCCTACACGCGTCTGGGTCCGGACCTGGTGATCGGTTACGCGCCCGGCTTCCGGGCCTCGTCCGAAACCGGCCTCGGAAAATCCGCACCGGTCTCGACGGAGGCCAATCAGGGCCATTGGGGGGCCGATCACTGCATCGATTCCCTGATGGTGCCGGGAGTCATCTTTGCCAATCGGGATATCAGGAATATGCCGGGAATTTCTTTCCGGGATGTCCCATTCCTTGCGCTCGGCAAACACCTCGACCAGTCCTATATTAAGCCGCCTTCTCAATCAGGCTCGCACGGGCAGAAAGATTTGGAAGAGAGATTAAAAGGTCTTGGCTATCTTTAACCATTTGCCTAGTTTTAGACAAATTACGCCGGTTTATGCCGTCTGTGTGATCATGATCTACACCTGGACCACCCTGTGGTTCTTCTGGTCCCTTCCCAGCTGGCTATTTTATCTGAACCTCGGGGAGGTCATCGTCCTGTATGCCTACATCTCGGTCATCAACCTTCTTGAAAGCCTGCTGGTCCTGTGTGTCCCGCTGGGCCTGAGTGTGGTCTTGCCCCAAAAATGGTTTCGTGATTCCTTCGTGTCGCGCGGGGCATCACTGGTGATACTGGGATTGGGCTACGCCATGTTCCTGGCCCTCCAGCTTCGAACCAGCGAGGCTTATCCAGGGGCCCTATTGAAGGTGTGGTCAATCGCCCTGGCCGTCGGGGCCATCTTCCTGCTGGTTTTTATGGCGGGGAAAACGCCTCTTGTAAAAAAGGTGATCGAGGTCATTGCGCAGCAGGCGACGATCCTGCTCTTCGTTTATCTTCCCATCAGTCTGATCTCCCTGTTCATCGTTCTGCCGCGCGTCCTTTAGGATCCAAATATGTCGAGATTAAGCCGCCGTGATTTTCTAAAATTGGCCTCCGCCCTGCCGGGGGCATTGGCCCTGGCGCGGCTCCTGCCAAACCGGTCCTGGCCGGCCTCCGGGCAGGCGCCGTCCCGGCCGAATATATTGATCTTCGTTTTCGATGCCATGTCAGCCAGGAATTTGTCGGTATATGGCTATCCCAGGAAAACCACCCCGAACATCGAACGGTTCGCACAACGCGCAACCGTATATAATGCCCATTCCTCGGCCGGGTCCTTTACCGTACCCGGCACCGCCTCCTTGCTGACCGGGTTGTACCCGTGGACTCATCGCGCCATTAATGATGCCGGGCTGATTGCGCGCAACCTCCTCGATCGGAATATCTTCCGGCTGGTTGGCGAACAATATCACCGGCTTGCCTTTGCTCAAAACCTGTGGCCCGTGTATTTCTTTGACCAGTTTCAAAAAGATATCGATGAGATCCTGCCGGCGGGTTCATTCAGCCAGCTGGACTTCGTGTTCGGGGAAAGATTTAAGAACGATCCTTTGAACGCCCAGCGGGTCCTGGACGACTTTTTCTTCAGTCAGGGCACGGCACCAAAATCCCTGGTGTTCAGCCTGGCGGAACGGATCTCGCTGCACCGGGCGGTGGCCCACACCAATCAAGGGGGGTATCCCAACGGCCTGCCGCAGAATCATCAATATCCATTGTATTTCCGGCTGCCTGCCGTTTTTGATGGGTTGATGTCCACCGTGGAGAGCCTCGGATCGGCCTCCTTGGCCTACTTCCATCTTTACCCTCCTCACGATCCTTATAATCCCTCGAAAAAATATTTCCGCACCTTTGATGATGGCTGGAGTCCGGTCGACAAGCCGATGCACCCGCTCGGGGATCATTGGTCCCACAAGGACCTTTATCGTTTCAGACGCGCTTATGATGAATACCTTGCGACCCTGGACGAAGAATTCGGCAGAATGCTGGATTTTCTTGAGAGCCATGGCGTTTTTGAGACCAGCTATGTTGTGGTTACGTCGGATCACGGCGAACTGTTCGAAAGGGGGGAACGGGGGCACGTTTCGCCCCTGCTGTATGAGGCCGGCATCCGCGTTCCGCTCATCATCTCTTCGCCGGGTCAGAAGTCACGGCAGGATGTTAATTCTCCTACGAGCAGCGTGGATGTCGCGCCCACCCTGGCGCATCTGGCAGGCAACCCGCTCCCGGACTGGCGCGAAGGCGAACTCCTGCCGTTGTTGGGCGGGCAGGAACTGCCGGAGCGCAGCATCTTCACGCTGTATGCTTTGAAGAACCCGGCGTTTGCCAAATTGTCCAGGATCAGCCTCGCGATGAGAAAGGGCAGCTACAAGATGCTCTTTTATCGGGGGTATTACCATAGCGGGGACAAATTTGAACTGTATGACCTGCAAAATGACCCTGAGGAATTACACGACCTGTATTCCACCGGTTCTGCGATCGCCAAGTCTCTGCAGGAAGAAGTTCTTGCCAAACTCGAAGCCGTAAATGCGCCGTACAAATCGTAGGATTCAGACCGCCAGGAAAGAAGACATGAGATCACCGTGTTAAAAAACATCTTTCGCACCAAGCTTCCTCAACCTGATAAACGCGGCGCGATCGTCGTGGTTTCCGGCCTGCCCCGTTCCGGGACTTCGATGATGATGAAGATGCTCGCGGAGGGCGGCGTCCCGATCCTGACGGATGCGATCCGCGGGGCGGATGACGACAATCCGAATGGATACTATGAGTTCGAGGCCGTGAAAAAACTGCCCGAGGGGCAGAGCCAATGGCTGGCGGATGCAAACCATAAGGCTGTCAAGATCATCTCGGCTTTGCTGGAACATCTTCCCGCGAACTATCGATACAAGATCATCTTTATGGAACGGGAGCCGCGGGAGATCCTGGCCTCCCAGCAGAAGATGCTGGCCAACCGCAACGAGAAATCGGCGATTGGCGACGCGGAAATGCAGGAGCAATTCCAGAAGCATTTGGCCGCGATCAAGTATTGGCTTGCGAGACAGCCCAACATGGAAGTGATGTATGTGGATTACAACAAGATGATGGCCGGGCCGGAGCAGTACTGCCAGGCCATTGCAGACTTCATGGCCATCCCGGTTGAGGTTTCCAAAATGCTGGCCGTCCCGAACGAACGCCTTTATCGGAACCGGGCCGCGAAATCTTAAATTTCTTTAAGATTTTTAGCTTGACTTCAAGATAATTTGGTATATAATTACAGCCGTTGAATGTGAAAATTGACTGGGTAGAAGCAAGCGCTTGAGGATAAGGACCTCGAAGCGCTTGCCTTTGTTTGTCTCTCGTTCATGCCGACTACACGCTAGGTAAGAAACATGAGTTAGAGCTTCGTATTTCGTGACGAGGAGAGCACAGTGGAAACTAAAGGATTAACCGCACTTCGCATCAGCTTGGCATCCCCCCAAACGATTCTTTCATGGTCCTATGGTGAAGTCCTGAAACCGGAAACGATCAACTATCGCCGACTCCGCCCGGAGAAAGACGGATTGTTCTGCGAGGCCATTTTCGGCCCCACGCGTGACTGGCAGTGTTATTGCGGAAAATATAAGAACCCTCGTTACAAAGGGATCGTCTGTGAAAAATGCGGGGTCGAAGTGACGCGGGCCGCGGTCCGCCGCGAGCGCATGGGGCATATCGCGCTCGCGACCCCGGTGGCGCACATCTGGTACACGCGCCGCATCCCGTCCCAGCTGGGAATGCTGCTGGATATCTCGCGTCGCAATCTCGACCGTGTGCTTTATTTTGCCCAATACATCGTCACTTACGTGGATGAAGAGGCCCGCAAGAAGGCCTTGCAGCGCCTGGAGGACGAGATTTCCGTTTCCGAGCGCGAACAGGCCGCCGGCGTCAACTCCAAGATCGCCGAGATCAAGACCAAGCGCGATCACCGGCTGAACGAGATCAATCAGAAGAAATCGGCCCTCGAACAGGGTTACGACGAATACATTGCCGAGCAGCTCGACCCGGTGATTCGGGAAGGCCAAAAACTGGAGAAGGCCCTGCAGGATCAAATGGGCCAGGGTGCCAAGAAAGCGATCGTCTTCGAATTAACGGGCGAGAAGATCCTGGACGCGAACGATAAGGTCGCAAGCAAACATATCAGCCAGGTCCAGAAGATCGTTCAAAAGAAATTGGAAACGCTCGAGAACGAACTCAAGGATAAGCGCGCCAAGGAACTCGAAGACCTCAAGATGGAATCGGGCCGTGTCAAAGGCGATGCCGATATGAAGATGGAGGCCCTGCGTTCTCAGTTGGAGGATCAGACCTCGGTTTCAGCCAACCAGTCCTCGCGTCAACGCGACGAGTTGATGGAACTCCGGCCCTTCACCTTCATCAGCGAGGTCCGCTATCGTGAACTCAAACAGCGCTGGGGACAGGTCTTCCGCGCCGATATGGGGGCGGAAGCCTTCTACGATATTCTCGAACGCCTCGATCTCGATAAGCTGGCTGAAGAACTCTGGAAGGAAGTCCGCACCACCAAGTCCAAGCAGAAACGCAAGAAAGCGACGACCCGTCTGAAAGTTGTGGAAGCATTCCGCCGTTCGGGCAATCGTCCCGAGTGGATGATCCTGACCGTCCTGCCGGTCATCCCGCCCGATCTGCGCCCGATGGTTCAGCTGGACGGCGGACGCTTTGCCACCTCCGACCTTAACGATTTGTACCGCCGGGTGATCAATCGCAACAACCGCCTCAAGCGTTTGCTGGAGCTGGGCGCGCCGGATGTCATCATCCGCAATGAGAAGCGCATGCTGCAGGAGGCGGTGGACAGCCTGATCGATAATTCCCAGCGCGGCAAGGCGCTCTCCCGCCGGGGCCGCCGTGAACTGAAATCCTTGAGCGACATGCTGAAAGGCAAAAAAGGACGCTTCCGCCGGAATCTGCTTGGCAAGCGCGTGGATTATTCCGGTCGTTCTGTGATCGTCGTCGGCCCTCAGCTCAAACTCTATCAATGTGGCCTGCCGAAGACCATGGCGCTGGAACTATATCGCCCGTTTGTGATCGCGCGCCTCGTCCAGAACGGTTATGCCGCGAACGTCAAGGGTGCGCGTCGTTTGATCGAGCGCAACCGCCCCGAAGTCTGGGAAGCGCTCGAAGATGTGATCAAAGATCGACCGGTGCTTCTCAACCGCGCCCCGACCTTGCATCGCCTCGGCATCCAGGCCTTTGAACCGATCCTCATTGAAGGTTCGGCCATTCAGCTTCATCCGCTCGTCACCACCGCATTCAACGCGGACTTCGACGGCGACCAGATGGCTGTGCATGTGCCTCTTTCCCAGAAGGCCGTGCAGGAAGCGCGCGAGCTCATGCTCGCCTCCAAGAACCTGCTCAAGCCGGCGGATGGTGAGCCGATCATTTCCCCTTCGAAAGATATGGTGCTCGGTGTGTACTATCTGACGATGGAGCAGGGGACTGCCCGCAAAGGCGACGGCCGCGCCTTCGCCGATATGGACGAGGTCGAACTCGCCTATCAGCTGGGCCAGGTGGAGGTTCATACCAAGATCAAACTGCGGGCGGCAACCTGGTTCAGCGACAAGGGCGACCGCCTGCCGGAGGCCGAGACGCGCCTCATCGAGACCACGGTCGGGCGCGTGCTCTTCAATCGAATCCTGCCTCCGGAAGTTCAATTCATGAACGAAAAGCTGGACAAGGGCGGCGTGAAGGATTTGATCGCGGATGTATATGAGTTATGTGGACGGGATCCGACCACAGAGGTGGCTGACCGGATCAAAGCGATGGGCTTTGAATTCGCCATGCGCTCGGGCACCACGCTGGCCGTGGCTGATATTTCCATTCCGACGGAACGAAAAGATATTCTGGCCGGGGCGCAGGAGCAGGTTGAAGTGGTGGAACGCGATTTCCGGCGCGGCCTGCTGACCGAGCAGGAGCAGAACGAGCGCGTCATTGAGATCTGGCAGGTGACCACCGACCACGTGGCCGACGCGGTCAAGAAACACATGGACCCGGATGGCAACCTTTCCATCATGGCGGCCTCCGGCGCGACCAAGGGCGGTTTCTCGACCGTCTCGCAGTTGGCCGGCATGCGCGGTCTGATGGCGGATCCGTCCGGCCGCATCATTCCCTTGCCCATTCGTTCCAACTTCCGCGAAGGTTTGACTGCGCTCGAGTACTTCATTTCGACGCACGGCGCCCGAAAAGGCCTGGCAGATACTGCTCTGCGCACCGCCGACGCCGGTTATCTCACCCGTCGTCTTGTGGATATTGCGCAGGATATCATCATCAACGAGCAGGACTGCCATACCCCGGAAGGCATTTATATCCGCCGGGCGGATGATGTCGCCGGACAATCCTTGTCCAGCCGGCTGTACAGCCGCCTGCTTGCCGAGAATATAATTGACCCAAAGACCGGCGAAGTCATCGCTGAGCGCGATGAAGTGATCGATCATGATCTGGCGCGCAAGATTTCGGCTTCCGGCATTGTGGAGGTGAAAGTCCGCTCGCCGCTGACCTGCGAACTCCAGCACGGCATCTGCGCCAAATGCTACGGCCTCGACCTGGGCCGCGGCGATATGGTGGACCTCGGCGCGGCGGTCGGGATCGTCGCGGCCCAATCCATTGGTGAGCCGGGTACCCAGCTGACGCTGCGCACCTTCCATACCGGCGGTGTGGCTGCGGGCGGCGCGGACATCACCACCGGTCTGCCGCGCGTCGAAGAATTGTTCGAAGCGCGCAAACAGCCGAAAGGCGAGGCCGTGGTGGCCGAGATCGGCGGCGTGGTGCGGGTCGTCCAATCGGATAAGTTTGCCGATTTGCGGGAGGTCCGGATCGAGCACGCTGAAATGGTTCACGATGAATACGCCGTGCCGGAGGACTGGAAATATGTCGCCGCCGATGCAACCGAGGTCAAGCCCGGCGAGATCTTGGCGACCAAAGAGAAAGCCACCATTGTGGCTCAGCACGGCGGGCGGGTCGCGGTGGAAAAGAAGGATCATAAGATCATGGTCTCGTACGAACAGCGCGAAGAGAAGACGTACGATATTCCCTCCACCTCGCGCCTGCTGGTCAAGGAAGGCGACCACGTTGAAGCCGGTCAGCCGTTGACCGAGGGTTCGCTCAATCCTCACCGCGTCCTGCGCATCCAGGGGCGCGAAGCGGCTCAAATGTACCTGCTGAGCGAGATCCAGAAAGTCTATCGCTCGCAGGGGCAGAACATTCACGATAAACATTTTGAGGTCATCATCCGCAAGATGATGAGCAAGGTCGCGGTCAGCCGGCCGGGAGACAGCAAATACCTGCCCGGCGACGCGGTGGATCGTCAGGAGCTCCGCCGGCTGAACGAGCAGCTGCTCTCCGAGGGCAAACAGCCCGCCAAGCTCCTCGAGACCCTGCTCGGTGTGACGAAAGCCTCGCTTTCGACCGACTCGTTCCTCTCCGCCTCCTCCTTCCAGCATACGATCAAAGTGCTGGCGGGCGCCGCGATCGGCTCGACCACCGATCCGCTGTATGGGCTGAAAGAGAACGTGATCATCGGCAAGCTCATTCCCGCCGGGACAGGCTTCACCCCCGATCGCTTCAAGCCCGGGACCAGCGATGGTGCATCCTCCCAATGGATGGAGATCGGCGAAAGCGCATCCGCCGACTGACCCAAAAACAGAGGGACAGGCTCGAAACCTGTCCCTCTGTTTTTATGTTTCGTCCCCGATCTGCGTTGTTCTGAGCATATCTTCTCCCATTCAGGGGAACTCAAAATCCCAACGGGGGTTGGACCAGCCCCTGCCCATCGCCGCCTGCGCTACTTCTCCCTGCCTTTCAACGAATGCTCCGCGGGCGCAAAGAACACCAACACAATCAGGTCTTCTTCAATCGAATGGAAGCGGTGCGGCACATTCTTCGCCACATGGATCACGGAACCGGCGCGGACAGCGCGATCCTCGTCTGCCACTTTGATCTTCGCTTTGCCCTCCACCACATAATACACTTCGTCTTCCGTGTGCGGTGCCTGGATGTCCGTATCGCCCACCAGCAGTTGATAGACTCCCATGCTCAAATCCGGGACGCGCAGGAATTCAAAATACGGCTTTCCGCTTCTCGATCCCTGTCGGATGATTTGAGGAAGTTCAAAGGCCGGCATGGTTTCGAATGCACTCCTCAGGGCTTTACCAAGAGTACCCGGACTGAGCCATTGTCCCCGCTAAAGATTTGATCATAATCCGTCCCGATGCCAGGCTCGATCAGGTTCCATTCGTATCTCTCCTGCTCGATCAAAATGTCGTCCACATAAATTGCCTTTACGCCAAGCTCGAGCAGCTTCGAATGCAGCGCATCCGTGGTTGTGATGGATTGACCCGTATTCTCCAAGGTGAAATAGCTCATGCGGGCCGCGAAGGCAGCCCCCGGAGCCGCCGCTGCCACGATGGAATCCGGTGCAAGCTGCTGCTGGAGGAGCAGAACCGCGTGTTCCTCCGGGATCTGGCCCCAAGTCTGGATTTGAGGCGGGCTGAAGGATCCACCCACGGCCAGGCCGCCTGCCAAAAAGACCAGGTACAGGGTCGTATATGAGGAATTCGGGACCTGCCGGTAAATCAAATATCCGATCCAGATCATGCCGAGCAGAACCAGGGTATCGAAATACAGATAATTCAAGGATTGCACAATGCCTACTGCCGTTAAGACCGCCAGGATGGCGCTCCAGATGAGCAGGCGCTTATCGTCCGCAAACGAGGCGATGAGCGCCTGGACGCCAATCGCAGCCAGCATGAATAAAATGAAATACGGTGTCTGCAAATAAGCGTTCTTGAAGAAGGTGAAGAAGTAAACGCCCAGGTACGCGGTCCAGGCCAGCAGCATTCCCAGCAGGGCAAACCGCCTTTGCCTGCAAAGTTCATATATTCCCAGAAAGCCGAGCAAGAAGAGCAGGTAGGCTTCTGTCTTCCCATATACCGTGTAGATCATTTTTGGCAATGTCACGACGGTGTTTATGACCCTTGCCAAAAAGGCCTGGGGGTTGTGTTCGATTGCCTTCACGATTGAATTGTTGTTTTCCTGCGGGGTTCCATACAAACTCTCTGCCTGGAGCACTGCGCAGCGGATATCACTTTGCTTACAGGCTGAATCCCCCTGATAGACGGACAGCTGGCCTTGTTGAAATGCAACATAGGATCTTTCCGTCGTCCCCATCAAGAAGCTGCCTGTCGCAACCCGATACAGGAGAAGATAGCCGCCGATCAGCACACAGAATGGCAGGACTGCTGCAAGCATGCGTTTCCACCGGTTCCCCGGTGCGCGCAGGAAAAATAAGGCGATCAGCATAAAGATGACAAAGAGCACAAGCCCGTCGTTTCTGGAAAGCGCTGCCAGCCCGATGAAGCCTGACGCCCA
The DNA here is from genome assembly GCA_035515435.1 of Anaerolineales bacterium. GTDB lineage: Bacteria > Chloroflexota > Anaerolineae > Anaerolineales > Villigracilaceae > Fen-1038. The sequence goes on along the minus strand of DATJBI010000047.1, from coordinate 18,233 downwards.
CCCCAGGTCCCTGACGTTGCGATCCTGATAGTAGGTGATCAATTTCCAAAAAGCCAGCGCGGACATTGCCGCAAACAGGGAATCGCTTGGGTTGCTCAGGATGTCCTTCACGATCGTTGTGGACAATAACAGACCAACCCAGACCAAGGCAGGCACAATGCCGCCAAAGCGTTTGGCGATCAGGTAGCCGCTCCACCACACCAGGGCAAACAGGATGAGGCGTCCCAGCGCATCGCTCTGCATCAGCCAATAGGGAGAACTCCTGAACGGAAGGTAGGTAAGCGCATATACGATCCCGATCAATGGGTTATGTGCAAAAGTTGGCAGTATTCCATTCGCCAATAGGCGCCCCGTGTTGATGTACACGGCTTCGTCCCACAGATTAATATCGCGCATGGTTGGGAAGAAACGGTACAACGAAAAAAGCATCTGCAGCACAAAGACCGCAAGCGCAATGAGCGTGCCTCTGTTTCCAAAGATCAGAAGAAATCTTTGCTTAATCGTCCGGAATAATTTCATTCGATTTCCTGTCGGGCTGATTGGCATGAACCAGGGGGTCATTATAATGGAATTTATCAGCCCACTCAACCCTCCGTCCTCCACCATCCCGGAGCCGCGGACTCCCGGAGGTCGCCGGGGAAAATCATATCGCCCGGTGCGGGCCTGCCCGAGGGCGAAGTACCGGGCAGCGGGGCCAACCCGCGGAAGACCGTGCGGCGCGTCGAAGCCACTTGACCCGGCTCGCCGCTGACCTTGCGGTTGAGGAGCGCGACGCCTCCGATCAAACAGTCCCCCAAGGCGGACCGGCGCGCCCTGCATCATTTTAGCATTGGTCTTTCTCCTTTTCCCACCCAGCCGCTCTTGCCAGCGGGTGGCGAACCATTTTTGGCACTCAGCTTCGCACGATCCAGCTTGTGGTCGCCGCCGACTTTAAATGCGGCCGACCCTCCTGCTCTTCCCTTCCGGATCGTGTTATAATTCAAGTCCTGAATTTTGATTTATGGAATCTTCCAACGATACGACCCGGGAACTGTCTTTGCTGGAACAAGTGGAACTTGATCCGAATGTCAACCAGGCTACGCTGGCCACTCAACTGGGCGTGGCAGTCGGAACGGTCAACTGGCATCTTAAGCGGTTGATCGCAAAAGGCTACGTCAAAGTTCAGCGTGCCGAGCGCAAGAAACTGCGTTACATCATCACACCGGAGGGCATTGCCCTGCGCGCCCGTCTGACCGTCGATTATATCGAACGCTCTCTGGACGTTTATCACAAGACCCGCTCGCGCGTCAAAAAGCATTTGAATACACTCCAGGCGGCGGGTTTCAATAAAGTGCGGATCGTCGGCGAGGGCGATATCGCGGATATCTGCCGGTTGTCGTGCCTCGAACAAGGAATTGCTGTCGTGCAGGAAAAGGGCGTCCCCGCGCTGGAGATCAAAGGATACAAGGTTTTCTTGAACATAGGAGAAGGCAATGCAGACTGAACATCATGTCTTGATCACGGGCGGCGCCGGCTATATCGGCTCGCTCCTGACCTCGGAACTGCTGCGCGCCGGCTGCCGCGTCACCGTGGTGGACAGCCTGCTGTTCGGCGGCGAATCGCTGATCGGCTTCCTGCATCATCCCAATTTCCATTTTGCAAAGGCGGATGTGACCGAACCGCACAAGATCAAGGACGTGGTGCGCGACCATTCCGCCGACGAAAAGTGGCCTGCGCCCGATGCAGTGGTCCACCTGGCGGCGATCGTGGGATTCCCGGCCTGCCAGGCCGTCGGCAAACAGGTGGCCTGGAAGTACAACGTCGATGCGACCAGGATGGTGTTCGACCAGGCCGCGGATCTGGGGGCGGAGCGTTTCGTGTTTGCCTCCACCTACAGCAATTATGGCCTCTCGTCCGACGGCAAACCGGTCACGGAGGAATCGCCGCTCACGCCGCAGTCCCTGTATGCCGAGACGAAAATTGCGGCCGAGGAATTTTTGCTCGGACAGCGCAGCGCCCCCTGTTCGCCTCTCTTGTTCCGCTTTGCAACATTATACGGGATCTCGCCGCGCACCCGCTTTGACCTGATCATCAACCAGTTCGTCCTGGACGCCTTCACCAAGCGCCAGCTCCTGATCTATCAGCGCGGCTACTCGCGCTCCTTCATCCATGTGCGCGATACGGTGCGCGGCATCATGCTGGGGCTGGAAGCCCCGCTGGAGAAGGTGCGCGGCCAGATCTACAACCTCGGCAGCGACGACGGGAACTATACCAAGGACCAGATCGTGAAGCTGGTGCTCCGTCGCATGCCCGAAACGGAGGTCGAGTACAAGGACCTGACCTTCGGCGGCGACATGCGCGACATCACGGTTTCGTTCGCCAAGGTCAAGCGCGAGCTTGGATTCAAGACCACCCTGACCGTCGATGACGGCATCCGGGATCTCCTGTTCGCCTTGAAGACCGGCCTGATCCGCAATCCGCTGGATGAACGCTACCGCAATGCGCAATTCATAGTGCAATGACGTCTGGAGAGGACTGATGGCTGAAAATTACTGGAAGGACAAACGCGTGATCCTGACCGGCGGGGCCGGCTTCCTCGGGTCCTTTGTGACCGCGAAGCTGAAGCAGCGCGGCGCCGCCGACATCTTCATTCCGCGCATCGAGAGCTACAACCTGGTCGATCCCGGCGAGATCCGCCGCATGTATGCGGACGCCTTGAAAAACGCGGATCCCGCCAAGGTACTTGTTATTCATTTGGCTGCGCACGTTGGGGGGATCGGCGCCAACCGCGAACACCCGGCCGAGTTCTTCTACGACAACCTGATGATGGGCGTGGAGTTGATGCATCAGGCATACCGGCGCGGCATCGGCAAGTTCGTGGCGATCGGAACGGTCTGCGCTTATCCCAAGTTCACACCGGTTCCATTCCGGGAAGAGGATTTGTGGATCGGCTACCCCGAGGAGACCAACGCGCCCTACGGCCTGGCCAAGAAAATGCTGCTGGTGCAGGCGCAGGCCTACCGCCAGCAGTACGGCTTCAATGCCATCTATCTTTTGCCCGTCAATCTGTATGGGCCGGGCGATAATTTTGATCTGCAATCCTCCCACGTCATCCCGGCGTTGATCCGCAAGGCCATTGAAGCCAGGGAGCGCGGCGAAAAGCAGTTGTTCGCCTGGGGCGACGGCACGCCGACGCGCGAATTCCTGTACGTGGAGGACGCCGCGGACGGGATCGTCACCGCCGCCGAAAAATACGACCGCCCGGAGCCGGTCAACCTGGGGTCGGGGTACGAGATTTCGATCAAGGACCTGACCGAACTGATCGTTCGTCAAACCGGCTTCGCGGGAACGCTGGTCTGGCAGACCGATAAACCAAACGGCCAGCCGCGCCGCGGGCTGGATGTGAGCAGGGCAGAGGAGTATTTTGGATGGCGCGCCCGCGTCCCCTTCGAGGAAGGGATGCGCCGCACCATTGCCTGGTTCCAGGAGAATCGTTCGAAGATTAGATAGCTATGGCAAAATCAATCGAGCTTGTTCGTCAACCCGAAACGATCTATATCAAACCCTCCACCGGCCTGACCGCGCTCAATCTGCGCGACCTGTGGATCTATCGGGAACTGGTTTATTTCATGATCTGGCGCGATATCAAGGTGCGCTACAAGCAGACCATGCTCGGCGCGGCCTGGGCGATCATTCAGCCCGTGCTGACCATGCTGGTGTTCAATTTTATCTTTGGCAGTGTGGCGAAAGTGCCGACCGACGGCATCCCCTACCCGATATTCTCTTACACTGCGCTCCTGCCCTGGGGATTGTTCAGCGCGGCCTTGAACAATGCCAGCCGCTCCCTGACCACGAACACGAACATGGTGACCAAGATTTACTTTCCGCGGCTGGTCCTGCCACTGGCTTCCGTGCTGGGCGGGCTGGTGGATTTTGCCATCGCCTTTTTGCTCTTGATCGCAATGATGATCTACTACAGGGTCACGCCGACCGCCGCCATTTGGACTCTGCCGTTGTTCATCCTGCTTTCCATTATCTCGGCCCTGGGCGTTGCCTTGTGGCTGGCGGCGATCAACGTTCAATATCGCGACGTGAACTATGTCCTGCCCTTCCTGACGCAGTTCTGGCTGTTCCTGACGCCGGTTGCGTATTCCGCGAAGGTGATTTCCGCCAAATGGCAGATCGCTTATTCGCTCAACCCGATGGCGGGCGTGGTGAACGGATTCCGCTGGGCACTGCTGGGAACCAATACGGGACCCGGTTTGTATATGGCGGTTTCGGTCGTCATCTCGTTGATCTTCCTGGTCAGTGGATTATTCTATTTCCGTTCGATGGAACGGACGTTTGCGGACACGATCTAATGGCTACCGCAATTCATGTCGACAAACTGTCCAAGCGCTACCGCATCGGCGCGGCACAGACCAAATTCAAGTATGGCATGCTGCGCGAGGTGCTGATGGACGTGGCGATGACGCCGGTGCGCGCCTTCAAAGCGTTCTCGGGCCAGGGCATGCGCGGCGCCAGTTCCGTCGCCTACATCTGGGCGTTGAACGATGTTTCCTTTGATGTTCAGGAGGGAGAGGTGCTCGGCATCATCGGCCGCAACGGCGCCGGCAAAAGCACGTTGCTCAAGGTCCTGTCGCGGGTCACCGAGCCGACCAAAGGCACGGTCACGGTGCGCGGCCGCGTTGGATCGCTGCTCGAAGTTGGAACCGGCTTTCACCCGGAATTGACCGGACGCGAAAACATCTATCTCAACGGTGCGATCCTGGGCATGAAGCGCCGGGAGATCGAAAGCAAATTTGATGAGATCGTTGCCTTTTCTGAGGTGGAGCAGTTCATTGACACGCCGGTCAAGCGTTATTCGTCGGGCATGTATTTGCGGCTGGCTTTTGCGGTTGCGGCCCACCTCGAGCCGGAGATCCTGGTCGTGGATGAGGTCCTGGCAGTCGGCGATGCGGAATTCCAAAAGAAATGTCTCGGCAAGATGGGCGATGTGGCACAACAGGGCCGGACCGTTTTATTTGTCAGCCACAATATGTCGGCCATCCTGCGTTTGACGCAGGAAGCGATCGTGATCGAGAAGGGACAACTGGTCAAGCGCGCTCCGACGTCGGAGGCGGTGGACTATTACCTTTCGGCCGGACATGCCGAAGCCGGCGAGCGTCTTTGGGAATCCGATGAGGTGCCGCTGAATGCAGCCCCGTTTGTTCCGGTCTCGCTGCGGGTCAAAGATCAGCACGGCAAGACCGTGGATACGATTCGTTCCACGGAACCGATCACGCTGGAATTTGAATATCGGCTCAGCGCGCCGACCACCGGTTTGCGCGTCGGTTTTTACCTGAGCACGATGCGCGGTGAATTTATCATGACCTCCTTCGACACCGACGAGCCGGAGCAGTTTGAAAAGTTCAGCGCCCGCCAAACCGGACGGTATGTCAGCCGCTGCGTCCTGCCCGCCGACATGTTCAACGAGGGCCGCTATGCGCTGGGGGTCAACGCCAGTTCGTTTGGTGTCCGCCGTTATTTCATGGATGAGAACGCGCTGGCCTTCAACGTGGATATCTCCGGCGCGCCCGGCACGCATTGGCCCGAACCGCGCGTCGGACCGATCCGCCCGCGCCTGGAGTGGAAGATCGAGAAAATGGATTGATGGCAACCAGATCCGTGCTTCGCGCCCTGGCAGGCGATCTGCCTTTCACGGCAGAGCTTGATTGGATGCTGCGGCACAAGGACCGCGCCCGCAACGATCACTTCTCGCTGGAACGCTTGAAGAAGTCCTTGCCCGATGCGGTCAAGACGGCCGCATCATTTGCCGCGTCTGCGGGACGGGGCAAAAAGATCCTGTTCTTCGCGACCCTGCATTACTGGATCGAACAATCCGCGTACATCTCCCTGGCGCTGGCCGGCCTTGGGCACCAAGTCACCCTGATGACGTTGCCGTATGCGGAGTGGCATAAGCGCATGGATAACTTCACGCAGCGCCAGCGTATCCTGCACACCCGCGATACGTTGAAGCCGCTGGCGCCGCTGGCCAGACATGTTTCCATGCTTGATCTGGAAGGTCCGGAAGCATTGCCGGACAGACTTCGCGCCGACATTGAACAAATCAGCCTGTGGGACACCCAATATACGCTCATGCGCGAAGAAGTGGACATGAACAATCCGTCCGAGCGCGCCGTGTATGACCTGCGTCTCCAGCGCAACGCCTTTGCCGCGGGCGCGGCGCTGGCCTGGCTGCAGGCGGACCGGCCGGAGGTTGTGCTCGTCCCGAACGGTTTGATATTGGAAATGGGCGTCGTCTTTCGCGTGGCGCGTTACCTCAACCTTCCGACGATGACCTTTGAGTTCAATGATCAACGTGAGCAGATCTGGCTGGCACAAAATTCATCGATCATGCGCCAGGAAACGGATTACCTGGTCGAGGCGCGCTGCAGCCTTCCCATGAGCGATGCCATGTATGAACGCCTTGCGGATCTGGAGAATGCGCGGCGCGGCGCGCGCGTCTGGGGAAAATCCAAACGTCTGTGGCAGTATGTTTCCTCCCAGGGTGCGGAAGCGACCAGGGCCATGCTCGGGCTCGATGACCGCCCGGTCGTCATGCTGGCCGCGAATGTGCTGGGCGACAGCCTCACGTTGGGGCGCAACATCTTCGCCCGCTCGATGACCGAATGGATCACGCGCACGGTTCAGTTTTTCGCGGGCCCGCAGGCCCGGGCCGGGCGCGGCCGGGGCGTCCAGCTGGTGATCCGGGTTCATCCCGGCGAAACGATTGTTCCGAAAGCCAAGTCCATGGCGCAGGTTGTCCGCGAAGCCCTGCCCGCCCTGCCGGAAAATATCCACGTGATCGCCGCGGCGGATAAGGTCAACACCTATGATTTGATCGAGATCGCCGATCTGGGTCTGGCGTATACGACCACCGTCGGGCTCGAAACGGCGATGAATGGCCGCCCCGTGATCTCCTGCGGGCAGACGCATTACCGCGGCCGCGGCTTCACGCTGGACCCAAATTCATGGGAGGAGTATTTTGCGACACTGCAAAAAGCCTTGGCGGACCTGCCTGGGCATCGCTTGAGGGAGGCGCAGGTGGAAGCGGCCTGGAATTACGCCTACCGTTTCTTCTTTGAATATCCGCGCCCGTTCCCGTGGCGCTTGATGAACTTCTGGGATGATCTCGCGGTCTGGCCGCTGGCCAGGGTGCTTGGCCCTGAAGGCCGATCCGAATTTGGCGAGACGTTTAGATTTCTCGTCGGGGAACCGTTCAGCTGGAGCGCCCCTGCCGGCTTGCGTTCCCCGGGGGAGGGGCGAAAAACATGATGGAAAATACCAAGCAGCAAGTGCGTGAGTTTTACGATCAGATCGGCTGGTCGCAGGTCGGCGAAGGCCTCTATCAAAACGCCCGCTATGAAGACCTGCGGTCCGTCTCGCGCGACTATATTCATCGCTGCCATTTGCGCGTCAACCGGTATATCGCTCCGCGCGGCGACCTGCTGCTGGACGCCGGTTCGGGGCCGGTTCAATGGCCCGAATATTTGACGTATTCCGAAGGCTATCGCTTTCGCGTTTGCCTTGATCTGTCCATCACGGCCTTGATCGAGGCGCGGGCCCGGCTCGCTGCGAAAGGTTTGTACGTTGTGGCGGATATCGCCAACCTTCCATTCAAATCCGATGCTTTCGATGGAATCGTTTCGATGCATACGATCCATCATTTGCCGTTGAGCGATCATCGCCGTGCGTATCTTGAATTGCAGCGCGTCCTCAGACCGGATCGCTCTGCGGCGATCGTCAATGGCTGGGACCATCCCGCCTTGATGCTCCTCACGAGGCCGTTGGTACGTTTGGTTCGTTTCATCCGGGGCGGCAGTTTCGGCAAGCCGAAGAAGAACTGGGGAGCCGAGGAGGAACAGGAAGGAACATTCGTCAAGAGGCTGACGCCGCGCTGGCTCAAGCAGGAATTGCATGATCTTGATTTTGAAATCTTTGCCTGGCGCAGCCTCAGCACCGTGTTTTTGAAGACCGTGGTCAATCCGCGCTGGGGAGGCCGGACATTTTTGCGCCTGGTGTTCTGGCTCGAAGACCGTTTCCCGCGTTTCCTGGGTGAGAACGGACAATATCCGCTGATCGTGATTCGAAAACCGGAGGCTGCCTGACGATGGAATTGGAGCTCGACATCCCCGACAGCGCCAGCCAGTGGTTCAAGCTGCGGAAGAATCCGCGCCTGTTCTTTTGGTGGCATTTTCATCGCGCCACAACCGCCCTGCGTGTCCTGCCGGATTTTCTCGTCATCGGCGTGATGAAAGGCGGCACGACCTCGTTCTTTAATTATCTGGCGCGGCATCCTCAAATCCGCCCGCCGTTTCGCAAGGAGATCAAGTTCTTCGATATTCATTATTCGCAGGGCCTTGGCTGGTATCGGGCCCATTTCCCCATGCGCTTCAAGATGAAGCCGGGTACGCTCACCGGCGAGGCCACGCCCTATTATATTTTTCATCCGACCGCGCCGCAGCGCATTGCAAAGGTCCTGCCGGAGGCGAAATTGATCGCTCTTTTACGAAACCCCGTGGACCGGGCCTATTCCCATTACAATCACATGGTGCGCGTCGGCCGGGAGCATTTGGCTTTTGAAGAAGCCATCCAGCAGGAAGCGCGGCGCTTGAGCGGCGAAGAGGAGAAGATCGTTGCGGACCCCTGCTACTCCACGTTCAACCACCTGCATTATTCGTACCTCGCGCGCGGTCGATATCTGGAACAGCTTGAAAAATGGTTTTCGGTCCTTCCGCGCGGGCAGATGCTGATCGTTGCCAGCGAGGAGTTGTACACTTCGCCTGCCAGCGCCTATCGCCAGGCGGTAGAATTCCTGGGACTGTCGGCGTGGCAGCCTGCCGATTTTCACGTTTACAAGCAGGGTGTTTACGAGGAGATGCCCGCTGCGACCCGGAAACATTTGGTGGATTATTATCGGCCTTATAACCGCGCCCTCTATGATTATCTAAACAGAGATTTTGATTGGGACAAATGACCATGAACTGGAAAGAACAAGTTGTTTTGGTGACCGGCGGCACAGGTTCCTTCGGCAAGAAATTCGTCGAGATCCTGCTCAGGGATTTCGAGCCGAAGAAGGTTATCATCTACAGCCGGGACGAATTGAAGCAATACGAGATGCAGGCTTCGGGATTCGACCATCCGTCCCTGCGCTATTTCATCGGCGACGTGCGCGACCGCGAGCGGCTGCTGCGCGCCATGCATGGCGTGGATGTGGTCGTCCACGCCGCGGCCTTGAAGCAGGTGCCCGCCTGCGAATATAATCCGATGGAAGCGGTCAAGACCAACATCATGGGCACGAGCAACGTGGTCGAAGCCGCCCTGGATGCAGGCGTGAAAAGAGTGATGGCGCTCAGCACGGATAAGGCTGTCAACCCGGTGAACCTTTACGGCGCCACCAAACTTGCGGCGGAGAAGCTGACCGTTCAGAGCAACGCCTATGCGGCGGGCTCCGCCACCCGCTATTCTTGCGTCCGCTACGGCAATGTGGTCGGGAGCCGCGGCTCGGTTGTGCCGGCCTTTCTCAAACAACGCGAGTCAGGGAAAGTCACGATCACCGATGATCGCATGACGCGCTTCTGGTTGTCCCTCGAACAAGGCGTTCGGTTCGTGATCGCCTGCATTGAACAAATGGAAGGCGGCGAAGTCTTCGTGCCGAAGATTCCCAGCATGAAAGTGATTGACCTGGCGAAAGCCATCGCACCGAACGCCGATGTGAACATCATCGGCATCCGGCCCGGCGAGAAACTGCATGAGGTGCTGATCTCGGAAGACGAAGCGCGCAACACGGTTGAGTTGGAGACCATGTTTGTAGTCCAACCCGCGGAGGCGTTCTGGTTTGGCTATTCGTGGCAGCGGCACGGCCGGCTGCTTTCGGACGGATACCGTTATTCGAGCGACAACAACACGCAATGGCTGGATGTGGCTGGCATCCGGAAATTTGTCGAGCCGTTCGAGAAGTTGTATGCGGCTGGAAAGTTGGAAGGATAGGTTTCTCCCTCGCCCCGGTCCCTCTGTCAGGGAAAGCGGGATGAAGGGCGAGGGGAGGTAATTATGCGACTGCTGATCACCGGCTCAAGCGGACTCTTAGGTCTTAATCTGGCTTTGAATGCGGCACGCACGCACCAGGTCATGGGCGTGGATCGCAATTCACTTGCGTCCGTGCCCTTTGAGCTGATCAACGCCGATCTGCTCGACCCGGACGCGGCGTATCACCTCGTTTCCCGATCGAAGCCGGAGGCGGTCATCCATTGTGCCGCGCTGGCCAATCTGGATGCCTGTGAAGCCGACCCGGACCTGGCCTATCAGATGAACGCGGATCTGCCTGCCCGGCTGGCGGATGCCTGTGCGCGGCGAAAGATCCGCCTCATCCATATTTCGACGGATGCGGTCTTCGACGGGCAAAAGGATGGCGCCTACAGCGAGGGCGATCCTCCCAATCCGCAGGGCGTCTATGCTCAGACCAAGCTGGAGGGCGAACGCGCCGTCCTGCAGGTCAACCCGATGGCGATTGTGGCGCGTGTCAATTTTTATGGCTGGTCGCTGAGCGGCAAACGAAGCCTGGCGGAATTCTTCATCAATAACCTGAGCACCGGCAAGAACGTGAACGGCTTTACGGACGTGCTCTTTTGTCCGATGCTGGTCAATCATCTGAGCGATGTTCTGCTTTCCATGCTGGAGCGCGGCTTACGCGGCCTGTATCATGTGGTGGGCCCCCAGGCGATGAGCAAGTACCAGTTTGGCGTGGAGATCGCGCGCCGGTTCGGCTTGAAAGAAAGCCTGATCTCACCGCAATCGGTGGATAAGTCCAGCCTGACTGCACGCCGCTCCCACAATTTGTGGCTGTCTACGCACAAGCTGTCCACCGATCTGGGCATGACTCTCCCCGCTTTTTCCACAGGTCTGGGGGAGTTTTATGCACAGTACCAGCAGGGTTATCCACAAAAAATCCGCAGTTATCAACAGAATCCGGGCAATTAAGGCAGGTTCTCCACAATCTGCTGACAGGTTTTTCCACATTTTTCTAGGATTGGAGGAAACATGGAGATCAAACTTCACGACCGGACGATCGGCCTGAGCGATCCAACGTATTTCATCGCCGACATCGCCGCGAATCATGACGGCGATCTGGAACGGGCGAAACTGCTCATTCGCCTGGCCAGGCAGGCCGGCGCGGACGCGGCCAAGTTCCAGAACTTTGACGCGCCAAAGATCGTTTCGGATTATGGCTTCTCGCACATGAATGCCCAGGTGAGCCATCAGGCTTCATGGAAGAAATCGGTGGTGGAGGTCTATCGCGCCGCCTCCATTCCATTTGAGTGGACAATGATCCTGAAAGCCGAATGCGAGAAGGTCGGCATCCACTATTTTTCCTCGCCCTATGATTTCAGGGCCATTGATTTCCTTGATCCGTATGTGGAAATATACAAGGCCGGTTCGGGCGAGATCGATTGGATCGAAGCCCTGGAGCGGATGGCGGGCAAAGGCAAGCCATTCTTCCTGGCAACCGGCGCCGCCACGATTGGCGAAGTGCAGCGCGCGGTCCATGCGATCTTGAAGATCAACACCCAATTGGTGTTGATGCAGTGCAATACGAACTACACCGCCAGCCCGCAGAATTATGATCATCTTCACATCAATGTGCTGAAGACGTATGCGGCGATGTTCCCGGATGTGATTCTGGGATTATCCGATCACACCCATGCGCTGGCGCCCGTTCTGGCTGCCGTGACACTGGGGGCGCGGGTCATCGAGCGTCATTTCACGGACAGCAACCAGCGCGAAGGTCCGGATCACAAGTTCGCCATGAACCCGGAGAACTGGGCAAAGATGGTCGAGGAGACCCGCCTGCTGGAACGCTCCTTGGGCGGTTCCGACAAGTACATTGCCGAGAATGAAAAAGATACGGCCATCGTTCAGCGTCGCTGTCTGCGGGCGGCGCGTGAAATAAAGGCGGGAGAAGTCTTCACGCGTGAGATGATCGATGTGCTGCGTCCTGCCACTCCGGGTGCGATCAAGCCGTATGAGATCCCGGACGTGATCGGGACCCGGGCCCTGCATGGGTTTCAACTGGGCCAGGAACTTCGCTGGACGGATCTGGGCGCGGCATAATGCGGGTTTTGTATTTCAGCCGGGATTACACCCCTCATGATCATCGGTTTCTTTCTGCGCTGGCGGAAACCGAGCATGAAGTCTTTTATTTGAAACTGGAGCGCAACCCTCGCCAGACGGAGGATCGGCCGGTGCCCTCCCAGATCCAGCAGGTGTTGTGGAAGGGCGGCGCAGGTTCGTTCCGCTGGCGCGATGTGCCCCGCCTCACGCTGGATTTGAAGCGCCTCCTCCGGGAAATCAAGCCGGATTTGATTCATGCCGGTCCCATTCAAACCTGTGCGTTCCTCGCGGTGCTCTCGGGCTTTCAGCCCATCCTGACGATGTCCTGGGGCTTCGACCTGATGCAGGATGCCGGGCGCAATGCATGGATGAAATGGATCACACGCTACACGCTGCAACGTTCCACATACTTTGCAAGCGACGCACAGATCACGCGCGATCGGGCGGTGGCTTTTGGAGCCGATCCGGGTCGGACGGTGATTTTTCCGTGGGGCGTGGATCTGAGACATTTCAGCCCGGAGCGGTCCGCGGTCCGCACGAGGGCGCCGGGGCGGAGGCCCAAAACGCCAGACGCCGGGCGTAAGCCGTTTGTTCTCTTTTGCAACCGTTCCTGGGAGCCGCGTTATGGCGTGGAGGTCCTGGCCAAAGCCTTTGTTGAGGTTGCGAAACAACGCCGGGATGTCAGCCTGCTGCTGCTCGGCGGCGGATCACAGGCGAATCTGATCCGTCAAATTCTGCTCAACGGCGGTGCACTGGAGAGGGTCCAATTCGGCGGACAGGTCTCGCAGCGCGATCTGCCGCGCTGGTATCGTCTGGCTGACCTGTTTGTTTCGCCTTCGCACGTTGACGGTTCGTCCGTCTCGTTGATGGAAGCCTTGGCGTGCGGTCTGCCTGCCTTGGCTTCGGATATTCCCGCCAATCAGGAATGGGTCCGCGAAGGCGTCAATGGCTGGCTTTTCCCGGACGGGAACCCGGATATACTTGCTGAAAAAATCCTGGCGGTGATCGCTCAAAGAAGGAAGCTGCCTCGCATCGGGCGCGCCGCTCGACGGTCCGCGGAAGAACGGGCCGATTGGAAACAGAATTTTGCCAAACTGCTCGAAGCGTATGAGCAGACCATCCAATTTTACAGGAGGTCCCAATGATCGTATCCCTGATCCTTACTCTGGCGGCGGTGATCCTGGCCGTGATGCTTGCCATGGAAAATACGACGATGATCCAGGTCACTTTTTTCGGCTATGCCGTTCAGGGCGCGGCCGGGCTTTTCCTGCTGATCGCCTTGGGGGTCGGCGTGGTGCTGGGAGTCCTGCTGACGCTGCCGGCTTTGATCGGCCGCAGCTGGACGGTCATGCAGAGCAAACGCAAAATCGCCCAGCTGGAGAACAAGCCGTCCAGAAAAAAGACAAGCAAATAAATCTCTGTTCTCGAAGAAGGGAATGAACAATGTCCGATACAAAGGAATTTCCAGGAACCTGGGTCGTCGTGACCGGCGGCTCGCGCGGCATTGGCCGCGCCATTGCTCTGGACTTTGCCTCGAAAGGCGCGAACGTGGCGATTGTGTATCTTGATCACCGCCTTCAGGGCCAGCAGGTCTTGAATGAACTCAAGGCCCTCGGGGTCGAAGCCGAAGAGCATGCCACCGATGTGAAGGATTTTTCCGCGATCCAGCAACTGTTCGCGGACATCCTGAAGAGACACGGCCGGATCGACGCCCTGGTTAATTGTGCGGGGATCAACCGCGACCGCACGTTTGCCAAGCTTACCGCCGAGCAATGGCAGGAGGTGATCAGCACCAATTTGACGGGCGCCTTCAATTGCAGCAAAGCCGTCTGGGATCCAATGAAGGCCCAGAACTACGGGCGCATCGTCAGCATCAGCTCGGTGGTGGGGCAGGCGGGTAATTTCGGGCAGACCAATTATTCGGCGTCCAAGGCAGGGCTGCTTGGTTTCACCAAGTCGCTGGCCCAGGAGGGGGCCCGCAGCAACATCACCGTCAATGCGATCTGCCCCGGCTTTATTGATACCGATATGGTGCGCGCCATCCCCTCCGATGTGTTGGAGAAGGTCATGCAGAAGATTCCGATGCAAAGACTCGGCCAGCCTCAGGAGATTGCGCGCACGGTCACCTTTCTCGCTTCGCCCGCCTCCGGCTACATCACCGGCCAGGTGATCGCGGTCAACGGCGGGCTTTACATGTAGGTGGGCGATGCTCAATCTTGAATCACTGACCTCTGCTTTCCGCGATCTGGGTGTGCAGGCGGATGACACGTTGCTCGTCCACAGTTCCTACAAATCGCTGGGGCCCGTGGACGGCGGACCGCCGACCGTGATCGCGGCGCTGCTCGCGGCCCTGGGCTCCGCTGGCACGCTCATCATGCCGACCTTCAACTTCGATTTCAACAAAGGCGCGCCCTGGGACGTGCGTTCAACGCCGTCGCAGATGGGGGTGCTGACGGAACTCGTCCGGAAAGATCCGCGCGCCAGGCGCGTCTTTCATCCGTTCTATTCCTTTGCCGTCATCGGCCGGCATGCCGGGATGCTGGGCAGCCTGCGTTACAAAAGCAGTTATGAACGCAATTCTGTGTTCGGCAAACTGCGGGATCTGGATGGAAAGATCATGGTGATCGGGTTGTCGTATAACAACAGCATGACATTTTTTCATCACATTGAGCAGATGGAGGGCGTGGACTATCGTTTCCTGAAGCAATTCACCGGGGAAGTGACGGACGAGGACGGTCACACCTACACCGATACCTTCGAGATGCTCGTGCGCGACATTGATCAGGGCGTCAAGACCATGGTGGATCCGATGGGCGAGTTGCTGGAAAAGGCCGGGGTCATCCAATCCAGGAGGATCGGCGAAGCGGACGTGAAGCTGATGAAAGCCCAGGAAGTGTATGCCTTTACGGCGCGTGAGATGCGGCGTGATCCGCATTTGTTGTATTACATCAAGAAGGATTGAAGCTGGAAGACTCCTGGCCACGAATGAGCGCAGGTCGCGGCGGATCCTGGCTTTTGATTTTTCTCCCCCGCCATTCGTGAAATCCGTGGCACGCAGATTCTATGAAAACCTACTCGTCGCTCAAATCCATTCTCGCTGAATTCTTTCCGCTGCATCGAACCCTGGCCTCCGACGATCAGGACAAAACGCTGGAGATCGTCGGCACCTACCTGCCCGACTCATCGAACTATACGGTGGAGTCATACGTGCCGCTCACGCCCGTCTGGACCTGGAAGGTGCCGGAACGGTATCGGGTGCGGGAAGCGTACCTGGAGATCGAAAAGGGCGAGCGCATCGTGGATTTCGCGGACAATCCGCTGCACATCGTTTCGTATTCCCTGCCGATCGATAAGGTCCTGACCTGGGAAGAGCTGCGATCGCATCTGTACTTCAGCGAGCAGCGTCCGAAGGCGGTACCCTGGATCTTCAAATATTACGAACGCGATTGGGGATTCTGTTTGCCAAAGAACAAGTTCGATGAACTTCCGCGCGACAAGAAGTACCACGCCGTTATTCGCTCCGAATTCATCACGGATCCAAAGCAGGGTTTCAAGGTGGCCAGCGCCATCGTTCATCCCCAGGGCGGACCGAATCCAAACGCGGGTGAAATCATCATTCAAGCGCATACCTGTCATCCGAGGCAGGCCAACGATGATGGCGCCGGCGTGGTCAGCGCCATTGCGTTGGCGCATCGCCTGGTCGAGAAGCCGCTGCCGGCCGGGTCGATGAGTGTGCGCTTCTGGTTTGGCCCGGAGACGATCGGCACGATCGCCTACCTGGCTCACCATGAGGCGCTCATTCCGAATCTGCGCGGCGGAATCTTCATGGAAATGACCGGCAATCAAAACCGGATCGCCTGGCATCATACCCGCCAGCATGACCATCTGCTGGATCGAATCACCAATTATGTCTTGTGCGGTCCCGGCCTGAGCGGAACCGAGGGGGCCGATCACGGCGAGCGCGACTTTGGCGCGGCGCCTGCCAATGATGAACGCGTCCTCAACGGTCCCGGGGTCAACGTGCCGTGCATCTCCCTCAACCGCTGGCCCTACGATGAATATCACACCAGCGATGACAACCTCGACCTCATGCATGAAGACATGCTGGTCGGCGCGGCGGAGATCGCCGAACAGATCGTCCGCATCTACGCCAGCAATTACATTCCCAAGCGCACTTTCCGCGGGCCCGTTTTTCTTTCGGGGCATGGCTTGTGGGTGGATTGGCGCGATAACTGGGGGCTCAACCGCGCCATCGAAAAGATCATGATGCGATTTGAAGGCCAGCATTCGGTCTTTGATATTGCCCAGCAGGTCGGGCTCGATTATTGGATGGTGCGTGATTACGTCGAGAAATTCCGTGCCAAGGGTTTGGTCGTGCCTGTGCCCATTCCAGCGGCGGCGGAGATTTCGTGATCAAACCAGATCAAAGGAGCAACCATGACCGTATTTATTTTGATGCTTGCATTGATCCTTGCCATTCTGGCTGCCGCATTTGCGCTTCAAAACCCGCTGATCGTGACGGCCACTTTCTTCACTCTCAGCATGAAGGGCTCGCTGGCCTTGTTTGTGCTGATCGGCGTCGGCATTGGCGTTGTCATCGGCGTGCTCGCCATGCTGCCGTCGGTCTTGAAAGGCGCGATCACGGTGTCGCGCCACCGCAGGCAAATCAGCAGCCTGGAAAAGTCGCTGAACGAACAAAAGAAGGTTACGACGGCGGAAACGGATGAGAAACCCAAAACGGACGGGGCCCCCAGGCCATAACGGATGAGCCTTCGAGTCGTTGCCATTATCCAGGGCCGGATGAGTTCGTCGCGTTTGCCCGGCAAGATTCTTGCCGACCTCGCCGGACAACCGATGCTGCAACGCGTCTTCATCCGGACGTCGCGGGCGCAGGCCGTTACCGAAACATTGTTCGCCACGACCACCGACCCCAGCGACGATCCCGTCGCGGAATACTGCAGCTTCAGCGGCATCCCTTTCCGGCGCGGCAGCCTGTATGATGTGCTGGACCGTTATTATCGAGCCGCAAAGGAATCAAGAGCGGAGGTAGTCGTCCGCATCACGGCGGACTGCCCGGTGATTGATCCCGTGCTCATTGACGATGTAGTGAATACGCTGATTGAGGATGGATATGATTTTGCCTGCAACCGCCTGCCTCCGCCCTGGCATCGCACCTTTCCGATCGGTTTGGATGTCGAGGCCTGCACGTTCCAGGGCCTGGCGAAAGCCTGGCGGGAGGCAAAGGCACCTCAGCATCGTGAGCACGCCATGCCCTATTTTTATGAAGGCGTGGAACTGACCCGTCAAAGCCGAACGCTGGAGTCAGGGATCTCGCCGCGCCGATTCAAGGTTGCGCTGCTCCAGCACAGCACCGATTTCGGCACTTATCGCTGGACGGTGGACACGCCCGAAGATTTGGAATTCATGCGGCAGGTTTACAGCCGCTTCGGCGGCCGCGATGACTTTTCGTGGAAGGAAGTTCTGGATCTGGTCCACACCGAACCAAAGTTGATGGAGCTCAACGCGGGCGTGAAGCATAAAACGCTCAACGATCTCGATCCGCGCGCGCTTAAGTAATGCCATTCATCACGCTCTTCTCCGCTCCCAAGCCTTTTAACGTTCCGCACATCGCGATGATCCAGCGCAATGCGCTGCATTCGTGGACTCTGCTGCCCGGGGTGGAGATCATCCTGCTGGGCCAGGAGGCGGGCCTGGCACAAACGGCGAAGGAATTCGGTGTAAAGCACATTCCCGAGGTGAAATGCAACGCCAATGGCACGCCGTTGATCTCATCCATGTTTGCGATGGCGCGTCAAAATAGCCGTGCTGGATTGTTCTGCATCGTCAACGCCGATGTGATTCTCATGCCTGACCTTGTCGAAGCCGCGCAGCAGGTGGTAAAACTAAGAGATCGATTTGTGCTGTTGGGTCGGCGCTGGGATCTGGATGTCACTCAGCCCATCGAATTTTCTGAAGGCTGGCAGAGCCGGCTGGAAGCATGTGTCAGAGGGCAGGGCCGCCTTCATCGTCCGGCGGGAAGCGATTTTTTTCTTTTTCCCACCTCCCTTTATCACGACATTCCGGACTTCACAATCGGTCGC
>DATJBI010000046.1:0-42599 GCA_035515435.1 Anaerolineales bacterium | reverse complement strand
GGAAACAGTGTGCCGATATATGAGAAGCGACGCGATTCAAAATTATCGAAGTACAACGTACCGCTGTTGCTGTATACCAAGTTTTGAGCACCCAATCGTAAGCTACTGATCGTCAAGGTGCCGTTATCGACGTTGCCGAGGGTCTGTTGCAGCGCGCCATTTATATACAATGCCAATGAGCCACTGGTGCCTACCCGATAGTCTAGCTCCACTGCATTCCAATTTTGATCCGGGACGATGGGCAGAGAAGAGCTGACGCTGAGGGGATACCAGCTGGTGTACGTCAAGACACCATTATTATCTTCCAACCCAGCACGGATATTGTAGGCACCGGGGGTATTCTCCTGTAGTTGGGCGGTAAAGACATTCGTATTGCAAAGGCCATCATTGCATCCATCGAACAGATCAAGCGTGTCACTTGGGTCCATCGTGACACCGGCCGGATTCATATAGAATCGGGCGTTATAACTGGCTTCGTTGTTTGGCGAATCGTCCTCGACATAACCAGGCGAATGGCCACCCAGGATTAGTTGCATCCCGTTGTCTCCCAGATAAGAAGAGGAGGTTGTATTGGAAACAGAACCGAAGATGGTGCTCCATCCTGGAACCGGCGGAGTCGCGGTCGGAAAACCAGTCAAGTTGCCAGTCTCGAAATCATACTGGAAGAGGCTGTCTGCCACGTTCCCCAATTGCAAGTAACCGGGGGTGAAGTTGTTGCCTTGGTAATTACCTGGATTCTGATAATAGATCGCAATGCGGCCTTGACCAGCACCGGTGGTTCCACTTGTTCTACTATCCTTTTCGCATATACCTTTCCATGAAGATATCGTTGCGCTCTTCGCGCGCCAGAAACAACCCGGGCTTATTCTTTTGGAAATTATCTCCAAAGCAAGGAGTTATTTGATCTAGATATTCTGCCAGCAAGCCCGCCAACATCTGCAACCTCTTCTTCCGATTACCGAAAAGGTGTCTTTCAAATTTGCCAATGTGTGACTTTCCATGACTCAAATAGTCGATGATAGTTCTTATACCGAATTGGTTTCTATAATCCGAATTGTTTGTGGGAGAAAAGAGCAGATTTATCTCACCCTGGTCATTAAAGATGTCAATGCTCATGTCTGGTGAATCAAGAGTTATTTTCCAACTTCCCATGCTAAGTGTTTTCGCTTCTTTTATCCGGTACCCTTTCGCAAACAGAAAATCAAAGTACGTGTAGATCTCTTTCAATATGGGGTCGAGGCTATCTCTTTTCATGATTTTCACCAGCGTTCCATTTTTAGTGCTGCCAAGGAGACACTTGGAATATTTTAGTGGCGCCAATCCAGTTGGCGGTGCTAGAAATATATTTTCCGCTATCGGCCAACATTTGCAGTTCCGTTTGAGTTCCAGGCCCGGCGTCTTCAATTTCTCCACCGGCCACGGTCACAATTACAGCCTTGTCTTGGTTAATTTGATTGGCCATATAAGCCATATTGAGTACTCTGCCGAGTCCAATTGAATTTACAATATTATATATGTTGTTTTGTAGTTGGAAGTATGTGTAACCAGCCCTTTGATATAATCCATTACTTCCGATGCTGACGGTGTCAGCCGAAGAATTTACGGTAGCCAAGTCAAGTAAGGCGGCTTGAGCTAAAACGGCTAATCCAGTCGCGAAATCAACATGCGCTCCCCCCCACGCAACATCATAGGCACACGCAAACCGCCTATCGCCGGCTGAGGCATTTGAGTTGCTGCAGATAGACCATGCGCTCCCAAAGTTCGTCCAGCCCTGCATATAACAGGCTCCAACGTCTTGGATGCAATTTCCCACCAAATTCGAATGGTTGTTCCCACCCTTTTTGCCGCCGTCCGCACCTCCATCACTAATACCCGGTCCCCAATAATATTCAGGATCTTGAGGGCAATTTCCATTTATGTCCTCATCTTCACAATGATGTCCCGTCGGGTCTGTGGCATTGACAGGATCGTTATTGACGTAGCTGTACCTGTTTAGGCTCTGAGGATTGTTGAGGTCAGGTATAATGTCATCTGGCGAGATGAAACGTTGTAATTCGCTGTCCAGCCAACGAGCTTTGAAATCCATTAACTCAATGTAACCCATACCGGCGCAGCGAAATCCTAAAGACTGCCAAGGTGGTATATGCCGCCTAAGGGACAAGAACAATCTTATCTGTGGGATATGCGGGAAGCTGCCCCGGGAAGTCGTTTCCTTCATGAAGGGTGTCAACTTTGCGCAGTTTGAGAAAGACAAGCTCCTGTACAGCGGGCGGTCTAAGTCTACATCGACCGGCCGGGCGCAGCCAAACCTTGCGGCAGGCCCCACCCGGCAGCCTGGTTATTTTCCCGCCTCGATCCTGAAGGTGGGGTACTTTGACGCGATTCCTTCAAACTCTGAGAGGGGCGCATCTTTGCCCACGGGTATATGCGGCCGTGCTCCGGGCGCGATCCGTAAATAGGCCTTCAAGATCGGTGCGCGCTGTCTCCGATCCACTTCCACGAGGCGAACTTGCTCGCGGATCCCATGGACGAGCGCTGCTTTTCCGCCCGCTGCCCTGACATTTCGTACCCAGTTCGTTCCCTCCCCCAGCATGGATACCAGATATCTTTCTCCGTTCATCACGGTCATCGCAAGCGGAAAACTTACGATCTTCCCTGATTTTCTCCCTGGCACTTCCAAAGTGACAAACCGGTCCGGAAAGATCCCCAGCGAGTGAAGTATTGCCCAGCCTCGATTTTGTAATTTGGCCAATAGATTCGGGCGTCCGCCGCGATACATCCATCGCTTAAGGGCCATATTTCCTCCTGCAGGATCTCTCAGGCTTTGGGCGGGCGTGCCCACTCATGGGATAACCGCTTCGGGAAGGTCCGACTGCGACTCTCGGGATTCCACCCCAGGCCTCCCTTGATCCGGTTGGGATCAATTTATGTCCGCTGCGGCAGCGGGCGGGCCCTCGAATCGGCACGGGCGGGGGCATCTCATTCGTCCTTGGGCGCCTCCCGCACGATGTAGAGCGGCCGGCCCTTGGCTTCATCGTACAGACGGCCGATGTATTCCCCCAGGATGCCCAGCGAGATCAGCTGCACACCGCCCAGGAACAGCACCGCGATCAAAGTGGTGGCTTGACCCGTGAGCTGCGGACGACCTTCCATGCGCAGGTAGATCACGATCGGGATCGCCAGGATGGCGGCGCCGGCCGAGATGAAGCCGAAAAAGGTCGCCACCTGCAGGGGAAAATACGAGAAGCTGGTGATGGCGTTCAATGCCAGCCTCAGCATTTTATTGAACGGGTATTTGGTCTCCCCGGCGTAACGGGCGGCGCGTTTGTACTCCACGCCGATCTGTTTGAAGCCCACCCAGGCCGACATGCCGCGCGGGAAGCGGTGGCGTTCACGCATCTGTTTCAGCACGTCGACCACCTTGCGGTCCATCAAACGGAAGTCGCCGGTGTCGAGGGGGATCTTGACATCGGTGATGCGGTAGATGATGCGGTAGAACACGGAGGCCGTGAACTTCTTGAACCAGGACTCGCCCTCGCGCCCGGCGCGCACCGCGTAGACGACGTCGTACCCTTCCTTCCACTTCTTCGCCAGTTCCAGGATGACCTCGGGCGGGTCCTGCAGGTCGGCATCAATGATGACGACGGCCTCGCCGCGCGCATAATCCCAGCCCGCGGTAATCGCGATCTGATGTCCAAAATTGCGCGCAAAGATCACGGGGCGGACATGCCAGTCCAGCTGTGCCAGTTCGCGGACCTGTTCCGTCGAGCCGTCCGTGGAGCCATCGTCCACCAGGATCAGTTCCCACGATTCGCCCTGGGCATCCATCACGCCTTTCAGGCGGCGATACAGCTCGGGCAGATTCTCGAGTTCGTTGTAGATCGGTGCAACAATGGAATAGGTGATCTTCATTTTGATGATCTCTTTTTGGCCGGGGTGCGCGGGCGCGCCAACCCCGCCGGTGGCGAGTCCCTCTCCGGGGCCTCCGGAATGGGAGCGGCCGGAACCTCGTCCAGGAAGGGCGGCAGGCCCAGCATGCGGGCGTGAAGATAATTCCAGATGACAACCAGCGAGGCCAGCACCGGCACAATGATGAACGCGCCCAGGATGCCCGAAAAGATCAGGGCGGCGATGATCACGATGAAGACCAGGGCCTCGTTCATATGAACGCTGCGCCCGAGGATATAGGGGCGCAGCCAGATATGTTCGATGTTGATCAACACGACATACAGGCCGACCACGATCAGGCCAAATACGAAATTGTTGACCGGCAGCCACATGGAACCTTCGAGCAGGGCGACCGCCAGCGCCAGGCCGGTGGCCACCACCGGCCCCACATCCGGGACAATACTGAACAGGCCGGCCAGCAGGCCCAAATAAAGGGAGCCCGGCAGACCGATGATCGTCCAGAGGATGATAAAGGTGATCGCCACGATGATCATCAACGTGAGCTGGCCGCGCAGATAGGCCATCCAGACCTGCCGGATCCGGGAATAGATTCTGCGGATGTCAGGGCGGTACGCTTCGGGCGCAACCCGGACCAATCCTTCGCGGACATTTTCCCACTCGGTCATGAAGAAGTACGTGCCTCCGAAAATGATCAGCACCCACAGGGTGCTGCGCGAGGTGTCCCGGATCAGCGTCACGGCATTTTGTGAAATGGAGGATAACGGATTGAAGAGCGAGCTTCTGTACTGGGCGATCATTCCGCCCAGGTCGATCGGAATCCCTCCGATGGAAATGGGATTGGCCAGGTATGCCTGAGCATCGGCCAGGGTCTGCTGCAGGTCCTGGGCGATCTCGGAGGTCTGCCGCAGCAGGATCGGCACCAGGATGACCGGCACAATGATGATCGCCGCCAGGCTGACAAAATACACGATGTTGGAGGCCGTCCTGCGATTCAAACCAAATCGGCGTTGGATCAACGCCACCAGGGGATAAAACAAATAGGCGATCACCCCCGCGAAGATCAGCGGCCGGAAAATCTCGCGGATCTCGTATCCCACGAAGACCAGGAACGCAATAATGAGCGCCAGCGTGAAATAGCGCGCCGACAGACTCCATTCGGACTTCATAAGATCTTTTTTACGGCCGCCAATGTCGGTTCGATGACCGGCGCCGGTGCCACCGCCTGCATGGCCGCCCGCACATCCTTCAGTCCGCTGCCCGTATTGATCACCAGGATCGGTTCCTCGCTCCGCACCAGACCCTGGGCCGCGGCCCGCACGAGACCCGCGTAGGCGGTCGCCCCGGCCGGCTCCGCAAAGATCCCCATTTTGCCGAGCTCGGCGATGGCCTGCAGGATCTCATCATCGGAAACCGTGATGTACGTTCCGTTCGTGTCCCGCGCGGCGCGCACCGCGCGGACCCCGTCGCGCGGCAGATCCACGGAGATGCTGTCCGCAATGGTCTGGGCCGAGACCGGCGTGATCTTTTCGGTGTTGGCCTGGAAGGCAGCCGCGATCGCGGCGGAACCCGCCGCCTGGACCCCGATCAGGCGCGGCATGCGCGTCAGCCAGCCCAATTCCAGCAGATCCTTAAATCCCTTGTGAATGCCGGAAATGATATTGCCGTCCCCCACGGAAACAAAAACCGTCAGGGGCGCATGGTCGAGGCCCTCACCGTGCTGCTGGTGCCAGACCGCATGCACGCTCTGCCACCAGGCCCAGATCTCGAAGGCGGCCGTCTTCTTGCCCTCCGCCGTGAAGGGATTGTAGCCGGTGTTCCGGCAGTACCAGCCAAACTCCTCCGCAGCCTTTACGGTCAGATCGAAGGCCTCGTCGTAGGTTCCGTCCACCAGAATGACCCTGGCACCGTAGACCAGCAATTGCGCAACCTTCGCGGCGGGCGCGCTCTTGGGCGCGAAGATAATCGCCTTTTGTCCGACCGCGGCAGACATGCCGGCCAGGGCCGCACCGGCATTGCCGGTGGAGGCCGTGACAATCATCTCCGCGCCGATCTCCTGCGCCCGCGCGACCACGATCGCGCTGGCGCGGTCCTTAAAGGAAGCGGTCGGGTTGCGGCTTTCGTCCTTCAGCCAGAGATTTTGCAGTCCGAGCCTTTCCGCCAGACGCGGCAGGGCGTAGACCGGGGTCCCGCCGGCGGCGTGCAGCGGGGTTGAATCGCCCGGCGCCCCGGGGACCGGCAGCAGCGGCAGAAAACTCCAGAGCGAAGAATCGGTCCGTGAGAGAATGTCCTCCGGCTGGTATTTCGTGTGAATGGCCTGGTAATCCAAGATCACGTCCAGGTTGCCGCCGTCCTTCGTGCAGGTATAGGTGATCTCGGAGGGAGAGTATTCCTTTCCGCAGAGCGAACAACGATATCCAAGAAATTTAGGATCCAGTTTCTTTGAGGCCACGTGATCTACCCGTTATTCCGATTCAAAAGGAATCCCCAGCGCCGCCGGAGGCGAGGCGCGCATGGCGCGCAGGATCCTGGCCACCACCCGGCGGGTTTCCTCCGGCATCGAGGCCAGCCAGCGCTGGACCCATTCCGCGTCGCCAATGTTGACCAGCAGCAGGGTCAGGATCATCAGCGGGAAGGGTGCCACCTGCAGCACCTGGGAGGGAATGCCCGGCAGGCTGGGCTGCAGGACCAGTCCGAGCCACTCCAGCAGGGCAAACAGATACGCGCCGAAGGCGGCCCGCAGCGGATTCCATCCGCCGAAAATAACGATCGCCAGGGCGATCCAGCCAATCCCATCCAGACCGGTCTGGGTTCCCATCCAGCCGGGCTTGACATTCAAGGTATAGGCCGGCCCGGCGAGCCCGACAAACGCGCCGCCGACCACCGTATAGATATACCTCAGCCGGTTGACATTTGCGCCTCTCACAAAGGCCGCGGGCGGGCGCTCTCCAATGCCCTGCAGCATCAGGCCGGGCCGGGTGCGGAAGATCCACAGCCAGGCCAGGACAATGATGATGAAACTTATGTACGTGACGGCGTCCAGGCGGAAGAATAGGGGGCCCAGGATCGGAATATCCTTCAAAACCGGGATGGGCCAGGTGGGCAAAGTGGGGCCCGGGGTATTCATGTATGGCACGCCCAGGAAATAAGCCAGATCGCGTCCGGCCAGTGCCAGCACAAATCCAACGGCCACCTGGGATTGATGAAGCGTGATGCTGCCAAAGGCCACGATAAATGCAATGATCGCACCGATCAACATCCCCGCCAGGAAGCCCAGGAGCAGGTTCCCGGTCACATATGTGACAGAAAATCCACCCATCGCAGCCAGCAGGATGGTGCCATTCAATGAAAGGTTGATGATGCCCGCCCGTTCCGTGATCGTCTCGCCGATCACGGCAAACAGGACGGGTGCGGCTGCCACCAAAACCCCGGCCAGGCCGATCAATATGTTATCCATAAGGGCTCCTCTAGGCCTTCCTCAAGAAGCGTTCGCGGGCCCCCTGGCCCAGCAGAACCAGCAGCACGAGCAGATCCTGCAGCACGCCCGCAAAGGAAGAATCCATTTTATAGACGATCTGCAATTGAATCCCGCCCACATTCAAGGCGGCGAAGAAGAACGCGATCGGCAGGACCCAGACCGCCTGATAATTGATCAGCATCGCAACCAGCAGGCCGAGGAAGCCATATCCATTCGAGATGTTCGGCAAGAGGCGGTGATAGACCGCGGTCACCTGGATCGCCCCGGCCAGACCGGTGAATGCACCGCACAACAAGAAGGAGAACATGCTGTACTGCCAGGTCGGTACGCCCAACAGGAAGGCGGCTTTCATATTCTTACCCACCGCCTTCAGCCGCAGGCCAAAATATGTGCCGCGCAGCAGGAAGAAGACAATGACCACCACCAGGATGGATAGTACCAACGCCCACGGACTTAACCCGGTGTTCGATACGGTGGGCAGCCACAACTTCTGGTCAAAGGGCTGCGTACCCGACATGGAACCCACCCCGGGCCGTTTCCACGGACCGAAGACCAGATAGATCGTCAGGGCGGTTGCGACAAAATTGAGCCCGAGCCCGCCGAAGATCTCGTTCACGCCGCCAAAGGTCTTCAAGGCCCCGGCCAATCCCGCCCACAGGGCCCCGCCGATCATTCCAAAAATGATTCCCAGGAGGATGATCAGGGCGGGCGGCAGGCTGGTATCCTGCAGCAGCCGCAGCATCCAGGTGGCGAAGATGGAACCCAGCACCATCTGGCCTTCCACACCGATGTTCCACAGTCCCGCGGCAAAAGTGATCAGGACCCCTGCGGTCGTCAGCAGCAACGGCGACCAGCTGATCAGAATGGAGACGACATCGTTCGACGAACCGAAGGCGCCGCTGACAATGCTCTGGTAGGCCTGGAAAGGCGGCGCGCCTGCGGCGACCAGCAGCAGGGTTGTGATCAGCAGCGCAAGCACCAGGGCCCCGGCCTGGAAGCCGATATTGATCCAGACGTTATTTTTCATTCGCCCTCCCTGACGTCCATTTTGCCCAGCCCATGCCGCCGATCAATTCTCCGAGCTTGGCCGTGGTCAGCGAGGACACCTCCAGCGGCGGCGTCACCCTGCCGCTGAAAAATACGATCACGCGATCGCTGTATTGCAGGATCTCCTCCAGATCGGAAGAAGTGAAGATGATGGCTGTGCCCTGCTGGCAGCGTTCCTTGAGCTTGCTCCAGATGTAGATGGTCGACTCGATATCCAGGCCGCGGGTCGGGTGCTCCAGCAGGATCAACGAAAGCGGAGCCCGCAGCAGGGCGAGCAGGGCGCGCTGTTGATTCCCGCCCGACAGCGACTCGACCGTGCTGAGCGGCGTGCCGCGGATGTTAAAGGACTGGATGCGCTCTTCGGCCAGTTTCCGGCCCTTCTCGCCATCCACGAACAGGCCGCGGGTCTCCTCCGCCAGCTCAAAGTGTTCGGTCAAAGTCAGGCCGGGGACCAATCCCTCCTCCATGCGCGAGGCGGGCATGAACGAAACGCCGTTGCGCTTGAAGACGTGATACGAATGTCCGGTCAGGTCATGCCCGTGCACCAGCAGTTTTCCGTTGACCGGACGGATCAGACCGGAACAGGCCCGGATGAAGGGTCCCTGCCCGCTTCCTTCCATCCCCGCCACACCGATCACTTCGCCGGCATGGATGTCGAGATTGATGCCCGCCAGGCGGAGGCGGATGTCTTCCACGGCCAGATCGTGCAGCTCGAGCACTTTGGCGCCGGCCTTCAAACGATGCCGCGCTTCCAGAGACACTTCCTTGCCAAACATCATCTCCACCAGTTTCTTTGCTTTGAAGGGGGCCGAGGCTTCCCCGACCAGCTTCCCGGCGGTCAGCACGGCCACTTTATGGCACAGGACCTCCACGTCCTCCAGCTTGTGGGAGACAAAGATGATCGTCATGCCCTGCGCGGCAAGCTTCCGGAGGGTCGCAAAGAGCTTGTCTTTTTGGCTGGCACTGATGCCCGTGGTGGGCTCATCCAGGATCAGGACGCGCGCCCCCAGCCAGAGCAGACGCAGGATTTCCAGCTGCTGTCTTTCGCCCACGGTCAGCGAGTCGACATATGCTTCGGGATCAAGCGAAAAGTCAAATTGAACTGCCAGATCATGGATCTCGCGCGCCACCGCATTGCGGTCCGGAAAAATGCCGCCGCGACGCCCCAGCAGGAAATTATCCAGCACGCGCATCGGCGGAAAGTCGAGCGGATCCTGGTGCAGCATGCCGACGCCCAATCGAATGGCATCCGCCGGGGATCGGATCACGACCTGCCTGCCGTCCAGCAGGATCTCTCCGCTGTCGGGGTGAATAAAACCTGAGAGAACTTTCATGAGCGTGCTTTTCCCCGCTCCGTTTTCCCCCAGGATACCCTGAATGGTGCCGGATGGAATATTGAGCACGATATCGTCATTGGCATGGACCTTGCCGAAATGTTTATGGATGTGGCGCAGTTCAATATTCATGGGCAGTCCCTTCACCCCAATTTATACAACAAAAGGCGGGGGAAGGCAAACCTTCCCCCGCCTCGAAACAGGATCTATTTGGAAACGCTCTGGCCTTCCATGCCCTGCAGGAGCTGGGGCAGATACCAGATTTGAACGTCCGTGGCGGGCGTGCCGCTTGCAAGATAGGCGGTGCCATCCTGCAGATTGATCGGGCCGGTCCACAGATCCAGCCCGCCGGCCAGCTGGGAAATGAAGCCGTCCAACTGGGTCGAGGCAGTCGCGCTCAGACCATCGCCTTTGGTGAAGCCGACGGCGCTGGTGTCCGGATCGTTGATGTTCTTCCAGTCCGGGCCGTTCCACTGGAAGTCTTCCTTCCAGGTTCCCGCGATGGCCGACTTGACCGCGGCGGCCGTGGCCGGACCCCAGTTGAAGTACGGGACGCCCAGGCAGATCTCGGGAGCCGCGCTGCAGTTGGTCTTGTAGTCATAGGCGACCGCCCAGACCTTCTTGCCGGCCGCGTTCATCTTCTTGGCTTCCACCAGGGCCTCGGTCGTATCGATGCCGGACATCACGACGTCATAGCCGCTGTTGAAGAAATCGTCCGCCACCTGACTCGGGTCGGAGGTCACACCGGGGATGTTGAACCAGAAACCGATCCAGGTGACCTTGAACGACAGCTTGGCGGGGTCGTTCTTGAGAACGTTGGTCCAGCAGTACTTGGCCCCGAGGTAGGCCGAAGATGACAAACGACGGGTCTCGTCATTGATCAGGGGTCCCAGGTAGCCGATCTTGCCGGTCTGGGTGGTCAGAGCCGCGGCGCAACCGCCGATCATCTTCATGTACTCCATGCGGCCCATAAAGTCCACCTGATTGGCGGAGGTCTGGTAGTTCTGGCCGTCCTTCCAGGTCCAGTCGTCGGAAGTGCCGATCACATACACATCCGGATGAGCGTTGGCAAACTTAAGGGCCTCATCCTTCATATCATCCGAATTGAAGATGACCAGCTTGGCGCCCTGCGAGACCAGTTGTTCGGCCAATTGCGAGGCGGTCTGGCCCGGATACGAGGGGGATCCGGAGTAAACATTCTCAAGGTAGAGCATCTTCGTGTTGGGCACATTCTGCACAACATATTGACCGCCGTCATACGTGGCCTGGCTCCAGCCATTGTCATTGTGGGCACCCACCAGAAGCATGCCAAAGACAAACGGCGCGGCTGTCGTGGGAGTGGGAGCCACCGTGGGGGCCTGCGTGGCAGCCGGAGCCTGAGTAGGCGCCGGGACTGCGGTGGGAGCTGGGGGGGGAGTTGCCGGGCCGCAGGCCGAAAGAGCCATGGCGAGGGCCACCATCAATACTGTGATTTGCAAAACTGATTTACGCATTGTCTTCTTCTCCTATATTTCAAGATCTGATTAAACCTGAGAAACTTCTTTTAGGTTGGGTAGCCTGCCGCCTCCTTTCGATATTGTTTGGACAATTCTATCAGCAATCGCTTTGGTCTTGTGAAGAAACATACAGTCTCATTTTACGGCAAACAGGAAAATTTAGTATTCAACTCGTTCAGACTACTTTCCTTCTGGGCGCTGGGCGGAACATCCCGCTCGATCCTGGCCAGCAGCCGGCACAAGAGCGGTCCAACATACGCCCGCGACACATTAAAGGAAGTCAACGCCAGGTCTTTCACCTGATTCCATTCACCCTGATGGGCATAGCCCTCAATGAACACAAACCGTTCCACAGGGTCGTTGGGATAATCGTTCAGATGGAATGCCACATCGCCCAATTGCGCAACGCGCGGCCAGTCTCCCAGTTGACGCGCCAGATCGGCCTGCTCGAAATAGTAACAGAAGCCGCGGGGGATCTCGGGGTCAAAATAGGAGGGCGGCGGCATGACCGCATGCCCGGCATCGATCATCGAATAATTGTTCAGGGCGGCGGCCTGCCTCATGAACTGTGGCAGCAATCTATTTTGCGAATCGATCTCCGGATCGAGCACCCGCAGACAGGACGGCGGATCGAACTTGATCGCGACCACCCGGGTCGTATTCCCATCGAACTGGCTCGCCAGATAATTGATGTGAATGGGAAGATCGGGCGCCAGCGCCGGATAGGCCGCTCCGGTCCGGATGGAGGCAAAGAACAAAATGTGGTCCATCTGCCCGGCGGGACTATACATCCAATTCAGCGGGCCGGAAAGTGAATTATCGCTGGAATATGTAAGCGGTAAGTCATTGGTTAACAGCGCGGAATCCCCCGCCAGCGCGGGAATGCGCCATGACATCTGCCAGAAGAATGTGCGCTGGGTCGTCCAGTCGCGGCGGTAATCCGTGTTGATCTGGAATTGCTTGCCGACCGAAAATCCGACCAGCAGCGCCAACACGGCGAATTGAACCTTCGGACGGGCCCTCCAGGCCCCCAGCAGGCCAACCACCAACAGACTGGAGCCAAGCATGAAGGGCATCGTGAAACGATCCTCGGAGAAATGCAATTCCGGCCCGATCCCCACCAGCCAGAACGAGCCCCCGGCAAACAACCAGGCGAACGCGCCCAGGATCAACGCCTGGCCCGCCCAGGCCGCGCCGGGCGGATGCAGGTCCGAAAAACGGTAAAGGTACAGCCCCACCAGGAGCACACACAGAACGGCCAGACCAAAAGCGAGGGCCGTGGTGCGCAGTCCGAGCGACGAGACGTCCACGGTTTGAAAAGGAAAGAACCAGGCGTGCGGAACGGTCTCCACGAACGAAAAGAAAATATTTTGAAGAAGCGACCCTACGCCCGCCAGCGGAGACTGGCGAATAAGGGACAGCGCTGTGTAACCATAGCTGGCATTCTGGTTCTTGAAGAAGAAGGCGCGCCAGATCGAAACGCCCAGGAACGCCGACAGGTAGGGAACGAAGAACAGGGCGGCGCGCCGCAGCTTTTCCCGGGCGCGGCCCTCCAGCACGAACCAGAAGAGAACGATCCGGAAGAGCTCGAGGAAATAGAAATATTCCATCGTCAGCAAATTGACCAGGGCCAACGCCAGCGCGGCGATGGTGAGGGGCCAGCGCCGGGCGGGGCTGCGAACGGCAAGGATGGAAAGATAAAGCGAGAGCAGAAAACAGTTGAGGACAATATAAAAATGCGTGTACATCAGGGCGATGAAGTTCTGGCCCAGGGCCGGATATACCAAAAACAACAGGCTCGTCCACAACGCGGCCTGAGGGCTCCCCGGCCAGACCTGCCGCAGCACCGCCCAGACCAGCCAGGCGGTCAGCCAGCGCAGGATCACGACCAGCGCCTGCCAGCGCCAGGGAAAGGGCCCGATCACGGGCAGGGTAAGCTGATAGATCATCCCCCAGAAGGGGCGGCTCGTGGAAAAGGTTTTCGTTAAAGCTGCCGGACCCAGACGATAATAGATCCAGGTCCAGGGCTCCTCGTCCCAATAAAAACCGCGCTGCCAGAAGAACAAGCCATAGGTCAAAATGGCGAGGCCCAACAACAGCAGCGGCACGCCGCCCTCCGAAAGGATCAAGGATCCAAGCCTCTGAATGAGTTTTTTCATGCCCTCAGCCTGCATTCCATGCGGTAACGTTCGAAGCGGCCTTCTTTAAAGTTCCTTTTTACGGCAAATCCGGATCTCTCATACAGCCCGAGTGCGTGAAGATTATCCGTCTCGGTCGTGAGTTCGATCGAGCGATAATCCAGCCTGCGGCCAGCCTCCGTAAAGGCCTGCAACAGGGCGCGTCCGACGCCCCGGTTCTGCGCCTGGGGAGCAACCCCGAGGTAGGTCAATTCAACGGCCTGCGGATGGAGCCTCTGGCGGGAGGAATGAAATACCGAGACCAATATTTGCAGGAACACCCGCGGCCGCCTGACCGCCAGCACCACGACATGCCTGAAGAACCAGGATCGAGGGGTCTGCAGCAGAGCATTAATGGTGTAGGGATCGGGCGAGCCGACCACCCAGCCCAGGATCTCCCCGGAGGCGGATACGGCGCAGAAGCCGACCACGGAAGGTTCGCTCCTGGCAATTTGATAATATCGCGAGATGATCGGAAGACCGAGATCGGTCAAGAGATTATGCATCACAGACTGGTGCAGCAGGGCCACCGCCTCCAGCGAACGGTCATCCAGACGGGCAAAGGGCCGGAGAGTATATTCCATGGGAACGAAACTCAAGCCAGGCCCTTTATCAGCCAGGGGCCCAGCGGACGAACCGCGGCGGCCGGCAATCGTTTCCACAACCAAATGGCCAATTGAAATCTCGGATTCTTCTGATTCAGATCAGGGATCCGCGCGCCCTCCCGCAGGGCATACCAATAGGCCAGCAGCTGCCGGCGGGGTCTCCATTTCATTTTAAACGTCTCATTGCCGGAGCCGTTCAGGCTGCGTCCAAAATCAAAGACGGATAATCCTTTTGTGCCGTACCGCTGGATGGCCGACCAATAAAGGAACTCGCCCGCATAATCGGGACGAAATCTGCGAAGAATGTTGGCATGGAGATTGGTCACGACCTCGCCCTGCAGAATGAATGCGCCGGCCCCGGCCAACTCCCCGCCCGGGGCGTAGACGACGGCAAACTCCAGCGCGGGGCCCAGCGATTCGGCCATGCGCTGCAAGTAGGACCGGCTGTGATAGGGGGAACCCAGTTCATGCATACTGCGCGCCAGGCCCTGGTAGGCGTCCTCCAGCAGGTCCAGGAGGCCAAAGCGGATGCGGAAACCCTTCTTCAGCGACTTGCGGATGTGGTTGCGGTGGTCGGAACTGTAGCGCGCCAGCAGCGCGTCTTCCTGGAAGGATAGATCGGCGCGGTACGTCGAATAGATCGGGTGCTGGATCCAGCCATCGGGCGGGAGGGATTCGCCCGTCCCGAACCGGACGTTGACATAATCCACGTTCAGCTCCCCCGCCAGGCCGCGCGCCCCCTCCAGCAGGGCGTCGCGGACTTCCCTGGAGCAGAATGCGAACCCGCCGTAGGAGGCAAAGGGCGCGCTGGCCAGATAGCTGCCGAACAAAAAATGCTTGATCCCCACCAGCGCCAGCAAACCTGTGACCTGCCCGCGTTCTTCCGCCACGAGGCGATAGAGCGGAAGTCCATAGTGGGCGGATACGAACTTTGTCCATGAATCGAGGGCGGGGAAGGCCGCCATTTTCGACAGCCCTTCGGGGGGAGACAGGTGCTCGTCCGATGCGAGCAGGCGGATATTCCCGGTTGCGGAGGAGTGCGAGGGGATCACAGCTTTATTCTGCATTACCTTCTGCCCGCCCGCGGAGGTCCATCACCTCATCGAGATAGGTGCCGATCGGCGACACGGGGAAATTTCGCACCAGCGCCGTGAGGAAGCCGGATTTATTCCAGGTAAAGGGCCACAGGAGCGGATGAGACAGGACGTCCCGCCACAGGCGGGAGGCCCAATGTGCCGGGCGAACGATCTCATAGGGGTGCATGAACAGCACGGGGCTGAATCCCTTTTTCAATTCATTTTCCAGGACAGGGAAGATCAACTTGTTCATCAGTCCGATGCTGAAACTCGACCCGTATGGATATTCTCCGCCCAAAAGCAGGCCCCACGTAAATTGGCGCGGAGCAATGAAGGTCTTCGCGCTGCGCCCGAAACGGAGGGTGCTGACCGGGATCTCCCAGACGCCTCCTTTTTGCAGAAGCGTCCCCGCCGGAGCGTAGATGGACGAACTATAGACAAAGCCCGATTCCTCCAGCAGGGAATAAGCCGACTCGCTCATGCCGACCATGGGAGCGCGATAGCCGCGCACGCCATAATCCTTGACCCAGGAGGTGCTGGCCCGAATATCCAGCGCCAGTTCATCCCGGCTGACCAGTGAGCGATGGAACTGACAATGCAATCCCAACTCGTGGCCCGCCTGGATGATCTTCTGCGGGATTTGGGGATACCATTCCGCAATTTCACCCACGAGATAAAAACTGATCTTCGAATCGCCAAGCTTCTCAAGGATGGGATCGATGGCACTCAGGGTGAAAGCGCCGTCCAGGTTCCGCCGCGCAAGGGAATCTTCCAACCTGTCATAACGGCGGACCAGCGCGAACCACGGTTCGTAGTCGATGGTCAGCAGGACTCGCGGGGAGGGAAGCATAAGGACGATGTATGTTAACGATTCGCAGCGCGCGGGTGACATTCCCCGGCCGCCAAAGCGGCGGGGCTTCTTTCGCCAGTCCGCCGCGGCCTGCGGGGGGCAGCCTGAGACCAGCCTCCGGGCCCATGCCCCAAGGGGTCCCTCGCTCCGCTAGAACTTTTGGGGCCGCATTCAGGTCTCAATCGATCGAGGGACCGCGCGAACATTCCATCCAACGCTCTGCGGGTGAGGGGGTGGAGAAATATTCACCACAGGCTGAAAAATTTTCCGAGGAGCGCCCTCCGTTCACCGGAACGACCGGACGGCCGGCGTCCTGCGCCTGGCAGGGGCGTGGATCGCCCCTGGGGACAGGCCTTCGGCGTTTTGATTCCAAACGAGGTGATGGAGAACGAGACAATCCCGATGTTCGTCTCTCTGGTGATTGTTGTTTTCCATATCTTCAAATATATCACGAACGATATGCCTCGTCCACGAAAATCCGATTGGGGACCTCGAGTGACCCGCCTGATCCTCGCCGCGGATCCCCTGGGAACACCCCGCCGGGTCCGGCAATCGAAAGCGAGCTGCCGGACCCATCCCAAATTTTCAGCGCGGCGAGCTAACCCGGAACGATCCAGGTACCGGTCTCGCCTTTCAGGGCCCGGCCGATGTTCTCGGGGTTGGTGATGATGGCCTGCTTGCCTCCGGCTTCCAGGAAGCGGATGATGGCCTGGACCTTGGGGGCCATCGATCCCTTGGCGAAGTGTGTGCCTTCCGCCAGATATTTCCTGGCTTCACTCAGCGTGAGCTTGTCGAGCCACTTTTGATCGGGCTTGCCAAAATTCAGGGCGGCCTTCTCGACCGCGGTGGAAATGACAAATACTTCCGCGCCGACGTTATTGGCCAGCAGGCTCGAGCCGAAATCCTTGTCGATCACGGCCGCGACGCCCTCCAGGTCCCCCCGGGCATTGCGGATGACCGGAATGCCGCCGCCGCCGGTCGAGATCACGATGACGCCCGCGCTGATCAGGGCCTTGATCGCGTCGATCTCGACGATCTCCTTCGGGAGGGGGGAGGCCACCACCCGGCGCCAGCCGCGTCCGGCATCCTCGACCACGGTCCAGCTCATCTCCTTCTCACGACGTTTCGCTTCGGCCTGTTCCATGAAGCCGCCGATGGGCTTGGACGGGTTCTTAAAGGCCGGATCGCTCGCGTCAACCAGGGTTTGAGTCACGACGGTGGCCACGGACTTTTTAATGCCGCGGCGCTTCAGCTCGTTCTGGAGGTTCTGCTGCAGGGCATAACCGATCGCGCCCTGGCTGTCCGCGCCGCACACATCCAGCGGGATCTCGTGCATGCCTTCCGTCTTGGCGGCAATCTCGGAACGGCGCAGAATGAACCCGACCTGCGGACCGTTGCCGTGTCCGATCACGACCTCGTAGCCGGCTTCGATCATATCGGCGATATGGATGCAGGATTCCCGCGCGGCCTCGTATTGATCCTCGACGCTCTGGTGCTTGGGATCCTTGATGAGGGAATTCCCGCCGATCGCAATAACCGCAACCTTTTTCCTTGCCATGATCGTCTCCTCTATGCCATGGTCAGAGCCATGACGGCTTTTTGGGCGTGCAGGCGGTTCTCCGCCTGGTCGAAGACCACGGAGTTCGGTCCGTCCATCACGGCGCTCGTGACCTCGACGTCCCGGTCGGCCGGCAGCGGGTGCATGTAGATGGCATCATCCTTGGCCAGCTTCATCTTCTTTTCATCGGTGATCCAATGCTTGTACTTGTCGATGATCTTCGCGCCTTCGTTCGCGTCTTCGGTGGTCAGCATGGCGCCCCACGATTTGGCATAGACCACATCGGCCTCCTTGAAGGCCTTTTCCATGCCGTTCGGGTCGGAAATGATTTCAAAGCCGGTGTGGAACTTTTTGGCCTGCTCCTGGGCGGCGCCCACGATGTCGGGCATGAGTTTAAACTCGGGTGGATGGGCCAGCACAACATCCATGCCGAAGCGGGGCATCTGCAGGATCAGCGATTGCGGGACCGAGATCGGTTTTTGATAGGAGGCGGCGTAGGCCCAGGAAACCACCATCTTCTTCCTGCGAAGATCCCGGCCCTTCTTTTCCAGGATGGTCATCAGGTCCGCCAGGCACTGGAACGGATGATAGATCTCGCACTGCATGTTGAAGACGGGCGAGCGCGAGTACCTGGCGACCTCATTGATGTATTTGTTGCCGACCTTCCAATCCACGTGACGGATGGCGATGCCGTCGAAATAGCGGCCAAAGATCTCGCCGATCTCAACGGGCGTATCGCCGTGCGCAATTT
The DNA here is from genome assembly GCA_035515435.1 of Anaerolineales bacterium. Classification (GTDB taxonomy): domain Bacteria; phylum Chloroflexota; class Anaerolineae; order Anaerolineales; family Villigracilaceae; genus Fen-1038. The sequence goes on along the minus strand of DATJBI010000046.1, from coordinate 24,321 downwards.
GGGTGGATTTGCTTTCGATGAAGGCTGCGTGTCCGCCCAGCTGCGCCATGCCCGCCTCGAACGAGCCGCGGGTCCGGGTGCTGGAGAAGAAGAACAACATCGCCAGCACCTTGTCACGCAGATACGGATGCAGTTCGCCCAGGGCGCGCTTGCGCTTCAGATCGAAGGCCACCTCCATGACGGTCTCGACCTCCTCCCTGCTGAAGTCCAGGTCGCCGATCAGGTCCCGACCGTGTAAATTGGTTTGCATAGACTAGTCTCCTTGTCGATTCGTAGAACGTTTTCTGATTTTCCGGCCGCCGCGCCCCCCGTCCGCCCGGGAGCGGGGGGAGGAGGCGCCTTATTCCATCGCGCCGAGCACCAGCGCCAACAGCGCCATGCGCATCACAACGCCGTTAAACGCCTCCTGCCAGTAACGTGACCAGTGCGTGATGTCGACGTCGGGCGGGATCTCATCCATGCGCGGCAGGGAGTGCAGCAGGATCGCATCGGATTTGGCCTTCTTCTCCAGCAGCTCACGCGTGATCTTGTAGTTGGCGGGGGTCAGGCCGACCTCCTTGCCGGAACGCTCATCGCGCGACTTGGTGTAATCCGGCTGCACGACCGGTTCGACCAGGATCACGTCCGCATCGGAGATGGCTTTTTCAACGTGGTCGACTTCCTTGTAGTTCAGGCTGTAGTCCTTCAGTTCCTTCTTGAACTCGTCGGTCAGACTCATGTCGGGCGGCGAGACAAAACTGATGGGGCAGTCGAACTGGGTCAGGGCATAAGCCAGCGAGTGCATGGTTCTCATGCGCATATCGCCGACCGCCAGCCACTTCAATCCATCAATGCGCCCCTTCTCGCGCCAGACGGTATACAGATCGGTCAGGATCTGGGTCGGGTGTTCGCCCCAGCCGTCGCCGCCGTTGATGATCGGGATGCTCGCCCATTTGGCGGCTTCATGCGGCGCCCCCTGCTGGAAGTGGCGCATGACGATCACGTCGCCATAGAACTCCAGCATCTTGACCGTGTCCTTGATCGACTCCTGATAGAAGTCGCCGGCCCGGGTCATCTTGGCATCCGAGAAACCGGTCACATGCCCGCCCAGACGATGCATCGCACCTTCATGGGCCAGACGCGTGCGCGTCGAGGGCTGGTAAAAGGCGGTGACCAGGGTCTTCTCCTTGAGCATGTCCACGTTCTTTCTGGAGCGGGCGATCGGCTCCATTTTCAGGGCGACGTCGAGCACGTGAAAGAACTCATTGCGCTCAAAATCCTTCAGTGACAAAATATCACGACCTGCAAAACTGCGCATACGAACCTCCGTTTGATTGGTTTAAGATTTTTGAGGTCAAGAACCTCAGGTGTTTCAACAATTTCCTGCTCTGGCCCTTTGCCCGGCCGCCAGGTCCGAGGCGCTGCCAAAGGCTGGGCGGCCCGTCAGACCATGGCCGAGATCATCCCCGGCAGCAGCGCATAGAACTCGGTGGCGCCGACCACCTCCTCGAGCGGCACGTTCTCATCGCGCATGTGAGCGGTTTTTTCGTCGCCCGGACCAAAGCCGATGGACGGGATGTTCGCCTTGCCGGCCCAGTACGTACCGTTGGTCGAGAAGTCCCACGTGCCCAGGGCCCGCTTCTCACCCCACAGGGCCTCGATGGTGCGCTGCCCGGCCTGCGTCAAAGGATGGGTGTCCTCCAGCAGCCAGGGCGGATAGAACTTCGAGACCGGAAAGACAAAGCCGGTGTAGGAGGGCGCGTCGTAGAAGAGTTCATCGACCTCGATCTCATCCTGCAGATAATCGGGGATCAGACCCTTGATCTGCGAGATCACCTGGTCGCGCGGCTCGTTCGAAGTGATGCGCCGATCAATAAAGATCGTGAACTGGTCGGGCACCGCGTTGAGCGAAGCCGTGCGCGCTTCGACATCGGTCACGGCAATGGAGGGATAGCCCTGCACGGGGTGATAGCCCATGCCCAGGCGCATCCGGCGGTCCAGTTCGCGGATCTGGGTGATGATCGACATCATCTTGTACACCGCGTTATCGCCCAGGTAGTGCGAGGCGGCGTGCGCCGAACGGCCGGAGGCTGTGATCTTCAGCTCGATGCGCCCCTTGTGCCCGCGGTACAGGCTCAGCTTGGTGGGCTCGCCGATGACGACGAAGTCGGGCCGGACCTTCGGGTCCACCTCCACAAACGAGTTGGGCGCAATGCCGTCGCACCATTCCTCCATGTTGCCAAAATAATAGGCCGTCAGCCCTTCCAGCAGACCCAGATCGCGCGCGATCGCCAGGCCGTAGATCATGCCCGGCGTGGACCCCTTTTCATCACAGGCGCCGCGCGCATACAGGCAGCCGTCCTCGACCTTGCCGGCGAAGGGATCCCATTCCCATTCGCCCGGATCACCGACGCCCACGGTGTCGATGTGCGAGTCATAGACCAGGATCCGCTTCCCCGATCCGATGCGTCCGACGACATTGCCCATCCGGTCGAAGCGGGCTTCTTCGAAACCCAGCTTCTTCATTTCGGGGATAATGCGCTCCCCCACCGCCTTAAGCTGTCCGTCCATGCTGGGAATGGCAACCACGTCGCGCAGGAATTGGATGATCGCCTCACGCGAACTTTTCACACGCTGTTTGATCTCCTTCTCGTGCATCTTGCAGACTCCTTTGGCAGATTTCAACCGCTGACGCGCCGATTGACGTGGAAGCGGAAATATCCCGGGATGAAGTAGCTCGCTGAATAATCGATGACCTTCCCGGAGACGTTGTATAACTGCGAGACAAATTGCAGCAGCACATCGCCGCGCTGGATTTCGAGCGGCTTGGCGACCTCGGCGGTCGCATCGATGGCAGAGATCGCCGCCCGCGAGACCGTGAGGTGTTCGCCCCGATCGATCAAGAAGTCCAGCACCGATCCCTTGAACGAAACAGGCAGCTGGGCAGGCTTCAGGATCTCTTCCGGCAGGGTATCCACCAGATAGGCCACCGGACGGCCATCGGCGCGCATGACGCGCCGGACGCGCGTCAGTTTTGCCGCGGGGGACACATTGAAGGCCGCGGCATGTTCTCTGTCGGCAGAAACGCTTTCGACATGCAGATCGCTCACAGACACTTCCAGGCCAAGCCGGTCCGCCATCGTATCCAGGCTTTCGAGCATTTCCAGGCCGGCATCCATGACAGGCACTTTTCCAACGACAAACGTTCCCGCGCCCTGCCGCCGGTGGATCAGCCCCTGTGTTTCAAATGTCCGCATCGCCTCGCGCAAGGTGGCGCGCGAAACGCCGAGTTGTTTTGCCAGATCTGGTTCGGATGGCAGACGATCGCCCGCCCTGGTCCTTGAAATCAAGGCGGCGAGGTCGGCCTGCAATCGTTGAAAAGGAAAATGCGACATGAGTACCTCGTTGCGACGACGTAAGTCGTCCTTATATTTTCTCCAACACGGGCACAAAAGCGAATTTCGTCACATCCACCAGGCCCTTATCGGAGATGCGCAGTTCGGGAATCACCACCAAGGCCAGCAGGGACAGCTGCATGTTGGGATTATTAAGCCTGCAGCCGCAGGCCCTGAGACCCGCCAGCACCGTCTCGGCTTGCTGCGCGACCAGCTCGACCCGCTCGGTCGACATCAAGCCGGCGATGCGCAGTTCCACCTGTCCGATCACGCGGCCGTCTTTCACGACCACCTGTCCGCCGCCCAGCTCGGCAAGCGTGTTGGCGGCAGCCGCCATATCCTCGTCGTCCGTGCCGACGACGATCATATGATGGCTGTCGTGGGCGACCGTGGAGCCGATCGCGCACTTTTCGGTCAGGCCGAAACCGCTGACCAGGCCCACGGTGATCCCGCTCATGCCGCTGTGACGCTGCACCAGGGCGAGCTTGGCAACATCCGCGGAGGAATAGCGCGTGATCTGCGAGGCATGGACCTCGTCGCCGTTCACGGGCAGGGTCATCATCAGATGGCGGGTCGGCGCCTGATTTTCAATCACGCCGATCACATGGGCCTTGACGCTGCCGTTGTGTCCCTTCGGCGCGCGCAGGGCAAAATCCTTCGCCTCCAGCTTTTTCTTGAGGTGCACGGAATTTTTTACCCAGGCAGGGTAGGAAAAGTGCGGCAGTTCGATCTGCCAGGCGCCATGCTCGGCGATCACGGCGCCCCGGGCGATCACCAGATCCGCCTTGAAATTGCGCAGATCCTTCACCAGCACGATGTCCGCCCAGCGGCCCGGCGCGATCATGCCCATCTCGCGCGTCAGGCCGAAATGCTCCGCGGCATTGATCGTGCACATCTGGATGGCCGTGATCGGTTCCAATCCGCGGGCGATGGCATGACGCAGGACGCGATCCATGTGCCCGTCCCCCGACAGCGTCTGGGCGTGAGAATCGTCCGTGCAAAGGAGAAAGCGCCTCGGATCCAGCCCCAGCTGCGTGATCGCGCCGATCTGTGATTCAACGTCATGCCAGGCCGATCCGTAACGCAGCATGACCTTCATCCCCTGACGAACGCGCGCGACCGCATCCTCCAAACGCGTGCCTTCATGGTCATCCTCGGCGCCGCCCGCCGCGTAGGCGTGAAATGGGAGACCGAGATCGGGGGAGGGATAATGACCGCCGATGGTCTTATGGGCGGCCTGGGTGGCCGCCATTTCCGCGATCATTTTGTCGTCGCCCTTGAACACACCGGGGAAGTTCATCATCTCGCCCAGACCGATGATGCCCGGCCAGGTCATTGCTTCGGCGACCTCGGCGGGACCGATCGAGGCGCCCGGGGTCTCAAACCCCGGCGCAGAGGGGACGCAGGACGGCATCTGCACCCAGACATGGATGGGCTGTTTGGCGGCCTCGGCCACCATCAACTTGACGCCTTTGAGCCCAAAGATATTCGCGATCTCATGCGGGTCCACGAACATGCCGGTCGTGCCATGCGGCGCGACCGCCCGCACAAATTCGGTGACCGTGACCATGCCGGATTCAACGTGCATGTGCGCGTCGAGCAGCCCCGGCACGAGGAAACGGCCGCGGCCCTCGATGAGCCGGGTGCCTTTGCCGATCGCATGTCTGGCATCCGGCCCCACGAACGCCACGTGTCCGCCCACGATCGCGACATCCGTGTGAGGCAGGATCTCCCCTGACTGCACGCAGACCCATTGGCCGTTTCGAATCACAAGATCGGCGGGTTTGCGTCCCATGGCTACATCTACCAGGGCATGAGTCAATTTGGCTGAATTGGGCATAAAGTGTCTCCGAGTGTCAGGGCCGAAATCTCAACGGACCCATCCATGCTCAACGGAAGGATTCACAGGATTGGCGCCCTGCCGGGCGGCTCCTGGCGGCGACCCTATGACAGCAGTCTCCTGGCAGCTTGATTGTGTTTCTCCACCAGCTTGCATTCATCCACGGTAACCAGATGACCATCTTTGACGACAAACTTCCCGCCGACCACCGTGTGATCCACTTTGACCGATTGGCAGAAGACCAGCGCAGACACCGGATCATGCAGTGCACCCGCCAGGTCCAGCCGGTTCAAGTTGACGGCGAAGAAGTCGGCGCATTTGCCCGCTTCCAGCGAGCCGATGTCCGTCCGGCCAAGGACCGCCGCCCCGCCCCGCGTGCCCAGCCGCAAGGCCTCCCGCGCGCTCATCAATTTTCGATCCGGATCCTGCGATAATGAATAACCGGTGATCCCTTCCCTGACGCGTGACAACAGCATGGCCTGCCGCACCTCGGCCAGCAGATGCGAGCCGTCGTTGGAGGCGGAACCATCCACGCCCAGGCCCACGTTGACGCCCGCGGCGCGATATTCCTTGATCGGGGCAATGCCAGACGCCAGGCGCATGTTCGAGCTGGGGCAGTGCGCCACGCCGCAGTGATGCTCCGCAAAGGTCCTGATCTCTTCGGCATTCACCCAGACCGCATGGGCAAACCACACGTCCGCGCCGACCCAACCCACTTCCTGCATGTACCCAGCCGGACGATGGCCGAACTTCTGCAGGCAGAACTGCTCCTCGTCTTCGGTCTCGGCCAGATGGGTGTGAAGATGCACCTTATATTCGCGCGCCAGCTCCGCCGATTGTTTCATGAGCTCACCGGTCACGCTGAAGGGCGAGCAGGGAGCCAGCACGATCTGGACAAACGCACCCGGCTTGGAATCGTGATACTTCTGGATCAGCCGCTGGGAATCCTTCAGGATGGAGTCTTCGCGATCGACGACGGAATCCGGCGGAAGGCCCCCCTTGGATTCGCCGAGCGACATCGAGCCGCGCGCAGCCTGGAGGCGAAGTCCAACGACTCCCGCCGCGGCGATCTCATCGTCCAGCCTGGAACCGTTGGGGAAAAGATAGAGATGATCCGAGGCCGTCGTGCAGCCCGACAGGGCCAGTTCGGCGAGGGCGGTCTGGGTCGAGATGAAAATATCATCGGCGTTCAGGCGGGCCCAGATGGGATAGAGCGTCTTGAGCCAGTTGAAGAGATTGGCATCCTGCGCGGCCGGGACGACCCGCGTCAGGGTTTGATAAAAGTGATGGTGGGTGTTGACCAGGCCCGGCAGGACGATGTGACCCTGGAGGTCGAGCACTTCATCGGCGGTCTGAGGCAGCTCGCCCGCCGGGCCGACCTGTTCAATGAAGCCGTCCCGCACAAAAAGACCACCCCCGGGAATCTCCCGCTGACGGTCGTCCATCGTAACAATCAATGCGTTTTTGATGAGAAGGCTGGACATACGAGTTGTCTGACAACTTGATTATAGTGCGAGGAGGGGAAGATGTCAAATGGAGTTGTGTCACTTCGTCACTGGGGAGGCTCATACTTTTGGTGGATAACCTCCTGGCAAGAGCGCCTATACAATTCAAGAAATTCAGAACTCATAAGGAGAATCATTATGCCAGCCATGGAATATGAAGTCGCTGCACTGCGGCAGCGAATTGCGCATTTGGAAGGTCAGGTAGCGTTCTTATATAGACACTTCGGTGTAACGTTTGTGCCGGAAGCGGGTCCGGGCGATGATCCGCGGATTATCGAAGGGATCAGGAAAGGAGATACGCTCGGAGCCATCAAAGTCTATCGTGACATCAACAAGGTCGGGCTTGAAGAAGCCAGAGCTGCTGTGGACGAGATCCGGGGCCGCCTCGGATTGTAAAGAGATCATTGCCAGAAAAGGCATCCTTGAAATTACAGGACGACTCGGGTCTTCGGATACCTCCAGGAGGGTCTCGATCGCTCCGCCTGTATCCTGCCAGCCCGCCCCATTACCGTCCTGGACTGCCGCGTATTTTGAGCGATTAATGTGTTACACTTCATGCAACAGTTTGAAATTGGATAACTGGTCTTGTGTGGTGCCACTGCCGCCAACCCTGTTATGGGGTGGGCGGCATTTTTTATGCCGGCCCTGCCGGAGAAAGCAGTTCAGAATGGATGTCAGATTGTATGTAGGAAACCTCGCCAAGTCGACCACCGAAGATGAGCTCAAGAACCTGTTTGCCCAGGCCGGATCGGTCGCGGCGGTGGACATGGTCAAGGACCGTGCCAGCGGCGAGTCGAAGGGCTTCGCCTTCATCACGATGGGCGGACAAACGGAAGCTGATAAAGCGATCAGCATGTTCAACGCCTATTCGTTGGCAGACCGCGAATTGAAGGTAAACGTGGCAAAGCCGAAAGTGGAGCGCGCCCGCTAAGAGCGATCGAGCCTCGGACGATTATCGCCCCGCCTTACGGCGGGGCTGGCTGTGCGGGGAGGGTTCTCCGAAGGGCGCTGCACGGAACGTAACGGAATTGAATACGATAACTGGTTTCGTGCGGCAGCCTGGCCGCCGACCCTGTTATAGGGCCGGCGGTTTTTCTTTTCCCGATACACCGGAGAAAGTGGATTGGAAAAATGAACGCAATGTTGTATATTGAAAACCTCTCCAAGGCAACTACGGAGGATGAATTGAAGACCCTGTTCGAGCAGGTCGGAGAAGTCACCGCGATCCGGATCATGCGGGACCGTTCCAACGGCGAATCTCGGGGATTTGGTTTCCTGACCATGAGCGCAGAAAGTGAAGCGGATAAAGCCGTCAGCAGATTCAACTCCTGCACCTTTCGCGATCATAGTTTGAAGGTCAGCCTGACCAGATCGAGAGCACAGGGCAGCACACGCGGCCCGGTTTTTGAACCATGAGGGCCGGCCCGCCTCACGGCGGGCCTTTCATTTTGGAGGTTTGCAGTTGTGAAGGACAGAGACAAATGATCAGTTTAACCTCAAACAAACTCATCTACCGGCCTCTCAAACAGGTCTTCGATTTCGTAAGCATACCGGAAAACGATTTTCAATGGCAGTATGGAATCTTGAAATCCGCCCAGCTTTCCGAGGGCAGCTTGGGGGTGGGAACTTTTTTTCGCAGCATGGGCCATTTCATGGGCAGCCGAATCCAGGGGACCTTCGAGGTAACCGATTATGAGCCAAATAAGAAATATGGCTTCAAGTCCCTCTCCGGCCGCGTGCATTCACAAACCTTATACACTTTTGAAGCAGCGGCCGGCGGTACACAGGTTAATATCTCCACCCAGGCAAGCGCGGCCGCTCGATTCCGGTCAGCGGAAGGCGTCCTGGAAAAAAAGATGCAAAAGCAGCTTAAGGAAAACCTGACCCTGCTCAAGGATATCCTGGAACAAAGCAAGCGCATTGAAGCAGAGCCAGATCCCATTCCTGAGCCCTCCAACCGGGAGCGTCGTTCCTGATCTGAGGCGGAGGTTTTCTGCTTCCCTCTCCACATCCCTTATTGAAACCAGGCGGATCCGGCCCTGTGATCAAAGGATCAGTCTTCTGAACAAAACTATAGTGCTTAAGAAAATGATTTTGAGATTAATCGATGTATGGCGGTGCCCCTGTCGGTCGATATTCCAGAAGCAGGACGCGCCCATCCAGGACCCTAGTCGAGACCAGGTCGAAGCCGATGTCTGGCAGCCCGTTAAAGATAGGCTCAATGCCCGTTTGTGGGAGAACCACTGGGCAGACGACGAGTTTGAGGCGGTCCACCAAGCCAGCCGCGAGCAGTTGCCGAATCAACGACAGGCTGCCTAGAGTTCGCAACTCGGGACCGCCAGTGCGCTTTAGTTCACGCACAAAATCCACCAAGTCATCGTGGACGATTTTCAGTCCCGGCCAGACTGTCGCCTGCAGGGTGTGCGAGAAAAGCCAGCCCGGCGTTGTCGTGGTCCTTTTCCATCCTTCATCTCGCACCTCGGCGGGCAGTCCCTGAAGCGCCTCATAGGTCCGACGTCCGATGAGCATCCGATGCGGAATAGCCGTGTTGTTCTTGATCCAGGCGGCAAAATCAGGGCCAAAATAGCCATAATACGCGGGTGAACGCCGACCTCGAGCAAAACCGTCGAGACTGACGATCAACTCACAAACAAGCTCGGGCATGTGTTCTCTCCTCAAGTTTGCAACAAAGAATCTAAGAAATGTGTTGTAAAAGATAAGGGGGATGCTTATCTTTAAGCTGAAGGCTCACAACCCAGGCATAAGGAGGCATCCCATGTGTAGAATAACTTTTTCCCAAGAGAGTGTCAAGCAGTTGAAAGTGGAACTGCGGAAGGCCTATGAGCGAGGCGACCTGCGAGCGGTTCGGCGTTTGTCGGTGCTGGTCATGGTAGGTGAAAGAATGAGCCTGACTAGCATTTTGAGCGTGTGGAACGTGAGCGTGCAAACGGTGTACAACTGGATGAAGGAATTTGTGCAGGAGCGTTGGCAGAGTTTGGAGATTGGAAAAGCACCGGGTCGCCCGCCGCGCCTGACGAAGAGGCAGAAGCGCCAGTTGTCGGCCTGGATCGAAGCTGGGCCAGAAGCTTGTGGGTATCCGACGGGTTGCTGGACGAGTCTGTTCGTTCAGGATTTGATCTACCGGAAGTTCCACGTACTCTATAACCGTTTCTATGTTTGTGAGTTACTGCATCGCCTGGGCTTCTCTCGTCAGAAGGCTCGCTTCGTATCGGACCATCTGGACGCCGCCGCCCGCCAGCGCTGGGTCGAGCAAGAATGGCCCAAAATCCTTGCACAAGCGAAAAAACTGGGAGCGCCGCCCTTCTTCGAAGACGAAGCCAGTTTCGCCCTGTGGGGCTCGTTATCCTATACCTGGGCGCTCGTCGGTCAGCAGCCACTAGTCAAAACCACGGGCAAGGGCAAGGGCTACAAAGGGTTCGGCGCGATCGAATTCTTCACCGGTCGATTGGTTTACCAGGGTCTCGAAGAGCGGTTCACGAGCCAGACCTATCAGACGTTTCTGCTCTATCTCCTGTCCCAAAACTCTGGACCAGTCATTCTGATTCAGGACGGTGCCAAGTATCACACCAGCAAGGCGACCCAGGAATTCATCCAGCAGCATCACGATTGCCTCCTCGTCTACCAATTACCCTCCTACTCTCCAGACTTTAATCCGATCGAATTCCTTTGGAAAAAAATTAAGACCCTGGCAACGCACAATCGCTACTTCGAAGAATTCGTCAAGCTGGTGAAAACCGTCGATGAGGCTCTGCAGTTCTTGGCTTCCCAACCTGATGAAATCGAGCGCCTCATGGGCTTCTACACCGATGAAATCGCTAAACTGACAATGCCTTAATCTCAAAATCATTTTCTTAAGCACTATAGAATGCGCGCCAACGCCGGAAGGAAGACGCCATGAAAAACAATTCAAGAATCACCCGCCTGCCCCTTTATTGTGTTTTCCATTTGATGCCGATCCCTGTACCCGACACCGCCGGCACGGTCAACGCCCCACCCGTCAACGTTACAGACCCACCCGCTTTGCCCACAGTAACCTCTGCACCGGCCGCTTGAGTAGCAGCGGGCCGTATGTCCATTTTGCGCGTCAGGGCGGTCTGTCGATACCTGCCCGGATGGAAGTTTCCTGAGGCAGGCCTCAAATCTGGATAGGCGCGGGAGCGACCTGCGCCAGGGCATTTGACCGCAGCGCGGTCCATTGGCGCTCATGGTGAAAACCGATCCGGGGCCCGATCCGGTTGAGGCGGCCATCCGCACCCGATCCGGCTGCCCCCCTTCTTCTGGATCGACTTGAATAGATCAGGGGACAAGCTCGCGAGGCCCGGCTGATTCCTTCCTTGTACATCGAGGAGTTTTCATCTAAAATACATCCAAAGGAACAGGCACTCATGGAAACTCAAGATCAAACGCAAGAAGCCAGTAAAACCTCGAATCGCAAATGGATCGTCCTGGCGGTCGGAGGCGGCTGTGCCCTGATCGCCTGCCTGGCGCTGGCCGCGGCCCTGGCGGTCTCGTACCTGGGCCCGACGAGGGGAGGAACGCTCGGCGCGCTTTTTGCAAATCCCAACGCGGCCCAGCCGACCGGCACGCCGCAGGGCCCCGCGCCGAACGTGGTCATGCCCCCTGCCCGAGATCACCCGCAGGAAAACGGCAACAAGATGGGCGACCCGAACGCGCCGGTCAAGATCGTCGAGTACGCCGATTTTCAATGTCCCTACTGCATGCACTACTGGCAGGAGACCGAGCCGCAGATCATCCAGAACTATGTCGCGACCGGCAAGGTCTATTATGAATACCATTCGGTCGGCGCATTCATCGGACCCGAGTCTGCCGACGCGGCGAACGCGGCCTATTGCGCAGGGGATCAGAATAAATTCTGGGAATATCATGATATCCTGTTCGCCAACTGGACCGGCGAGAATGCCGGAGATTTTACGCCCGACAAACTGCGCCAATACGCAGCAGCGCTCAATTTGCAGCTTGATCAGTTCAACACCTGTCTCAATTCCGGCGCACACACCGCCCAGGTGGATCAGGATGTCAATGACGCCAAAGCCGCGGGAGTCCAGGGCACGCCCGCCTTCATCATCAACGGAAAATTGACGGAAGGCGCCCAGCCCTACTCCACGTTTCAACAGACCATCGACGCCGCGCTGAACGGACAGTAGAATCGAAGCGATGCCAAAGAGATTATGGATCGGGGTCTGTTTAACGTGGATCTTGGTTTCCTGCGCGCCCTCCGGGTCCACCCTTTCCGCCAGGCCGGCCGCGGCTGCCGGGCCGACCGAGACCCCTGCACCGCTCCCTGCGACTTCCACCGCGGCGCCCAGGTGGACGCCCACCCTCAGCCCCTCGCCGACCGCATCTCCCACGCAGACCCCCACTCCCCTGCCGGCGGTGGATAGCTTGAAGGCCACCGTCACGGCAGACCTGCTCAGCTGCCGCTATGGGCCGGGGGCGTTCTATCTGTATCTGTATGCCCTGCGCAAGGGCGCGAACATCGAATTGGTGGGCCGCACCGGCGGCAATAACTGGGTCTGGGTCGACGGCAAGAACAAATGCTGGGTCAACGCCAATTTCATTTCCATCGACGGTGACCCGCAGGCCCTCCCGGTGGTGTATCCCGGGATCGACCAGCTGCCGCAGTCGCCCTACTATCCCCCGACAGAGGTGACGAAGGTCGTGCGCACTGGAACCCAGGTGAGGGTGGTCTGGCTCGAGATCCCGCTGCATCCCGGCGATGCGGAGGATGCCGCCATGCAGCACTACATTGTCGAGGTCTGGCACTGCGTCGGCGGGCAGATCGTCTTCGACCCGCTGGCCACGAACGACACTTCGATCACATTTACCGATGAGCCGGACTGCAGCCAGCCCTCCCATGGCAGGATCTTTGTACAGGAGAAACATGGATTCGCGGGGCCTGCTGAAATTCCATGGCCCCCCTTCACGGTGGGCCTCACGGCGACGCCGTAAACAGAACGCCCAAGGAGAAAGACCATGCCCAAACAAGCGCCCTTTGGAAGCTGGAAGTCCCCGATCACCACGGATCTGATCACGGGAAGCTCCATTTCACTGCTCGAAGCCTGCGTGGACGGCGCGGATATCTACTGGATCGAAAGCCGCCCCTTGGAGGGCGGCCGCTGCACCATCCTGCGCCGCACGCCGGAGGGCAAGACCGCCGAATGCCTCCCTCCGGATTATTACGCGCGCACTACCGTCCATGAATACGGCGGCGGCGCATTCACCGTGGCGGAGGGCATCCTCTATTTTTCCAATTTCAAGGACCAACATCTCTACCGGCAGCGCCCGGGCGGGCCGCCCCAAGTCCTGACCCCCCGCGACGGCTGCCGCTACGCAGATCTGCAGGTCGACCGGAAACGCAGCCGCATTCTCTGCATCCGCGAAGATCACACCCAGGGGGGCGAGGCGGTCAACACGGTCGTGGGCGTCCCGCTGGAGGGCCGCGCCGGGGAGCAGATCCTGGCGGCGGGAAATGATTTCTATTCGTCGCCGCGCCTCAGCCCGGACGGAACGAAGCTGGCCTACCTGACGTGGAATCACCCCAACATGCCGTGGGACGGATGCGAGCTCTGGGTTGCGGAGGTCGGGCCGGACGGCAGCCTTCCGCGGGCCCAACGGGTGGCGGGCTCCGCGACCGAGTCCATCACGCAGCCCGAATGGTCGCCGGACGGCATTTTGCATTTCGTCGCCGAACCGAACGGCTGGTGGAACCTCCACCGCTGGAAGGATGGAAAGATCGAACCGCTTCATCCGCTGGAGGCCGAGTTCGGTGAACCGCATTGGGTCTTTGGGATGTCCACGTATGCGTTCCTGTCCCCCCGCGAAATGCTGTGCACCTACTCCCAGGATGGAAGGTGGAGACTGGCGCGCCTGGATACGAGCTCCGGAAAATTCACGCCGCTGGAGACCTCCTTCACCGATATCTCGGATGTCCACGCCGGCAGGGACTTTGCCGTTTTCCTGGCCGGGTCGCCGACGCAGCCGTATTCGGTCATCCGGATGGACAGCGGCAGCGGCAAAATGGAAGCGCTGCGGCAGAGCTTTGAGGTCACGCTGGATGCCGGATACCTGTCGATCCCGCAAGCCATCACTTTCCCAACCACCGGCGCGGGCCGGGCACATGGAAATTATTATCCCCCTCAGAACAAGGACTTTGTGGGAGCGCCCGGCGAGCGCCCTCCGCTCATGGTCATCAGCCACGGCGGACCGACCTCCGCCTGCGGGACCACGCTTCGTTACAGCATCCAGTACTGGACGAGCCGCGGCTTCGCCGTGCTGGACGTCAACTACGGCGGTTCAACGGGGTACGGGCGCGAGTACCGCCGGTGCTTGAACGGCCAATGGGGCGTCGTGGACGTGGACGATTGCTGCAGCGGTGCGCTCCACCTCGCAGAAAAAGGGCTGGCCGACCGCGGCCGGCTTGCCATCCGGGGCGGCAGCGCAGGAGGGTACACCACGCTGGCTGCGCTCACCTTCCGGCCTGAAGTATTCAAGGCGGGCGCCAGTCATTACGGTCTGAGTGAACTGGAGGTATTCGTCAAGGATACGCACAAGTTCGAGTCCCGTTATCTTTATACGCTGATCGGAAAATATCCGGAACAGAAGGACCTGTACTTCCAGCGCTCGCCCATCCATTTTCTCAAGAACCTGTCCTGCCCGCTGATCCTGTTCCAGGGCAGCGAAGACAAGGTCGTGCCCCCGAGCCAGGCACAGATGATGTACGAGGCAGTGTATGCCAAGGGATTACCGGTGGCCTATCTGCTGTTCGAGGGGGAACAGCATGGCTTTCGCAGGTCCGAGAACATCAAGCGCGCGCTGGAGGCGGAGTTTTATTTCTATTCGAAGGTCTTTGGCTTCCAGGCGGCGGATCCGATCGCGCCGGTCGATATCAAGAACCTCTAGCGCGCGGCACTCCGGGCCCGGCGTCAGGGAAGGTTCCTGAGGCGCGGGATCAACCTGAGCACGATCAAGGTCAATGCCAGGCTGCAAACGGCAAAGATCAGGATCGATTCGCTCAATCCGATGGATTGCGACAAAGCCCCGATCGTCAGATTGCCGATCGGCGCAAAGCCGAAGAACGTCAATGTATATAAAGCCATCACGCGGCCGCGCAGCCGGTCCTCGACGCGCGTTTGCAGAAGCGTATTGATCATCGTGAACTGCACCATGAAGCCCACCCCCAGGCCGAATGCAAGCACGAGGCTGAGGGGGTAAAGAGATATGAAGCCAAAGGCTCCGAGCACGATCGGAAATCCAATGCCCCCCGCGGCCAGCCAGGAACCACGCCAGGTGGGACTGTGCTGGTTGGCGATCAGGATCGCGCCCGTCACCGCCCCGACACCGATGGCCGCGTTCACCCAGCCATACGCGTCGGCGCCCTGGTGCAGGACCTGCTCCACGAACGCCGGCAGGATCGTGGCATAGGAAATTCCGAAGATGCTGAAGATCAGCGCCAACAGCAAAAGGCCGCCCAGCTCAATTTGACTGGAAACATATTTTATGCCGCTGGTCAATTGATTCCAGGGGGATTCCATCAGATGCAGCGACCGGTGCGGCGGGACCTGCATCGCCCACAAACCGGCGATCACCGCCAGGTACGAAATGCCGTTGATCGTAAAGCACCACGCCGCGCCGACCACGGCCAGCAGGATCCCGCCCAAGGCCGGGCCGATCACGCGTGCGCTGTTGAACATCAACGAGTTCAGGGCGATCGCGTTGGGCAGGTCCTCGCGTCCCACCATCTCGACCACGAACGCCTGCCGGCCCGGCCCATCGAAGGCATTGACCAATCCCAACCCGCCCGCCAGAAGAATGATATGCCACTCCTGCACCACCCCGGTAAAGGCCAGCACCGCCAGGATGAACGCCAGCAGCATGGCGCTCGCCTGCGTGATGATGAGCAGGGTCCGCTTGGGCACATGATCCACCACCACGCCTCCCCAGGGCGAAACGATCAGAGCGGGAACCGCGGCCGCGAACCCCACCAGGCCGAGCGCCAGGTCGGAGTGTGTGAGTTCATAAACCAGCCAGCCCTGGGCGATCGTCTGCATCCAGGTGCCGGCATTCGAGACCAGCTGTCCGCCAAAATAAAGCTGAAAATTCCGATGTCGCAAAGCCGCGAAGGTGTCCGGCGTCCCTGCGGAACGCCTGGCTTCCTCGGACGGTTCGACCGTGGGTTCGGTAGCGGCGGATTGATCCAAAAATTTACTCCCGGGAATCTAAAACTTGCGCCGTTCCAGCGCAAGTTTTCCACTGTGGGTATGAATTTTACTCCACTTCAGACCGCGACCCGCGGATAGAGCGCCGAGCCGATGAGCACCAGGATCGTGGTGGCAGCCGTCAGGACCAGGAAGTCAATTCCAAAACCATAGGTCATCTGCCCCCCCGCCAGCATCAGCCCGCGCAGGGCATCCACTTCATAGGTCAGCGGGTTGACGCGGGAGACCACCTGCAGCCAGGAGGGCATGATGCTGATCGGATAGATCGCATTGCTGGCAAAGAACAAGGGCATGGTCATCACCTGGCCGATCCCCATGAAGCGCTCACGCGTCTTGACCAGACAGGCAATGATCAGCGAGAATGTCGCGAAAAAGGCTGCGCCCAGGACCGCAATGACGATCACGCCCAGCAGCGCCAGCGGGTCCCAATTCATGTGGACCGCCAGCAGCACTGCCAGCACATAGATGATGGCTGCCTGCGCCAGGCTGCGCACACCCGCCGAAAGCGCCTTGCCCAGGACCAGGGCGGCGCGCGGGGTGGGCGTTGCCAGGAACTTATGCACAATGCCGAGGTCGCGCTCCCAGATGATGGCGATGCCATAGAAGATCGACACGAACAACACGCTCTGCGCCAGGATGCCGGGCGTCATGAACTCGATGTAGGAGACCGATCCGGTCGGGATGGCGCGGATGCGCGTGAACACTTCACCAAATATCAGAAGCCACAACGCCGGCTGCACGGCGCGCGTCAGCAGTTCCGTCGGGTCATGCCGCAATTTGCGGATTTCCAGTTCGGCAATGACCAGCGTCTTGCTGATGAATCCAAGAATTGCAGAAAGGAAACCGAAGGGTTTCTTTTGAATCGGCTCAGCCCACACGGTGGGCCGTACGTCTTGTTCTAACTGTTTCACGGTAGGTACCTCCAGATTCAAGTGTCGCGCCTGCATAGTGGATGAAGACATCATCCAGCGTGGTGCCCTGTGGGCCGATCGAAGCCTTAAGCTCGGACGGCGTACCGATGGCTGCCATCTTGCCGAGGTGCATGATCGCCACCCGGTGGCACAAATGATCGGCCTCCTCCATCAGATGGGTGGTCAGGATGATCGTGGTGCCAAATTCTTCCCGCAAGCGTTGAACGTGCTCCCAGACGACGCGCCGCGCCGTCGGATCAAGACCGGTGGTCGGTTCGTCCAGGAAAAGGACGCGCGGATGATGAAGGAACGACTGCGCCACTTCCAGCCGCCGGATCATTCCGCCCGAATAATCGCGCACCAGCTTGTTCGATGAGTCCGCCAGCCCCATGAATTCCAGCGCGTCGGAGACGCGTTTGCCCCGTTCGCGGCGCGGGATGTCATACAGCTTGCCGAAGATATCCAGGTTCTCATATCCCGACAGCGTGCCGTCCGCGGACAGCATCTGGGGAACGTACCCGATCAGCCTGCGCACCTCGCCGGCCTGACGGACGATGTCGTGGCCGGCAATTCTTGCCTCGCCGGAGGTCGGCGGCAAAAGGGTGGTCAGCATTTTGAGCGTGGTGGTTTTTCCTGCGCCGTTGGGGCCGAGCAAACCGAATATTTCACCCTCGGGGACCGTCAGGGTGAAGCGATCGACCGCGGTCAGGGAACCAAAGCGGCGGGTTAGAGCACGGGTTTCGAGCATGGGGGCTGCCATATTATTTTGCTTCTTTCATTCCTTTCGTAAATAGGGGCTGCAGGAGATCCAGGGCGCGCAGGATCGTCGAAACTTCGTCCGCCGACAGTCCGCCCAGGACCTCTTTCAAGTAATCCTGCGTCCCTTCGCGCGCCAGGCGCAGGATCTCCTCTCCGCTCCTGGTCAGAGCCAGCGTCAGGCGCCTGCGGTCCTCCTTTGACTCACGGCGGGCGATGATCTTCTGGTTCACCAGCCCGTCCACCAGCTTCGAGGTGGAAGGCAGGGTCAAACCAAGGTGTTCGGCCAAGTGCGACAGGGAGACTTCGGGGTTGCGATGGATGAAGGTCAGCGTGCGGAACTGGGGTATGGAGAGATCATGACCGCGATGACTCCGCATCTGGCCGCGGATCGAACGCATGATCTGAGGGGCGGTATCGAGCAGTTGGCGGGCGCATTCATCGAGTTTTTCCATAATAATAAGACCTTCTAATAGTTTCAATTTCTAACTATATCACCTTTTCGGGTTTTGACAAGGGGCGAGCGCCCGTCCGGATTTCAGGCGGGGCGGGTAGAATCACGGAAAGTCACATTCAGGACAATGTCCATGCCCAGCAAACCTCGCGCTCGTGAACTCGGGATCCCGCTGGAGGGAACGCCCGGACCGCTTAACTCCATCACCGATGTGGAAGGGATCGAAGTCGGCTACGCCACGATCATCGAAGGGCCGGCGACCCGCACCGGCGTGACCATCATTCACCCGCGCGGCAAGCGCGATCACGATCCGGTCTACGCGGGCCATTCCGCCTTCAACGGCAACGGAGAAATGACCGGCGCGGCCTGGGTCGAAGAAGGCGGCTTCCTCGAAGGCCCGATCGGCATCACCAACACCCACAGCGTGGGCGTCGTCCGGGATGCGATCATCGATTGGCAGATCAGACACGGTGCGATGTTCCAAAAGTGGTCGTGCCCGGTGGTGGGCGAAACCGCCGACGGCTGGCTGAGCGACATGAACGGGTTTCATGTCAGGGCGGAGCATGTGTGGCTGGCCCTCGAGTCGGCCGCCGCGGGTGCCGTGGCGGAGGGCAACCTGGGCGGCGGTACGGGCATGATCTGCTATGAATTCAAAGGGGGCAGCGGGACCTCATCCCGCAGACTGCCCGCCGATCTTGGCGGCTGGACGATCGGCGCACTGGTTCAGGCAAACTTTGGCCGCCGCTACCAGCTGACGATCAGCGGCGTGCCGGTTGGAAAACATCTCACCTCCGATGCGCCCTTCAGCCACGGCGCGAATCCGTTTCGAGGGGACGACGGCTCGCTGATCGTCATCCTGGCGACCAATGCGCCCCTGCTGCCGCATCAGCTCAAGCGGCTGGCCAGGCGCGCCACGATCGGAATGTCGCGGACCGGTTCGGTGGGCGGCAACGGAAGCGGGGACATCTTCCTGGCATTCTCAACGGCCAATCGGGGCGCGGCCGATCCCGCCTCCGGCATCGCCGCGGTCGAATCGCTCTCCAACGATCATCTCGATCCGTTGTTGGCGGCATCGGCTTATGCCACGGAGGAAGCGATCATCAATGCGCTAGTCGCGGCGGAAACCATGACCGGCCGCGACGGCCTGACCGTGCGGGCCCTGCCGCATGCGGAACTGCAGAAGCTGATGCAGGAATATAGAAGCGTATAATTCACGCCATGCCCGCCTATGACCTTTGCCTTTCATGGTATTGGCAGTACGATGATGATTTCGTGCGCGATATCGAGCAGGCCTGCGCAGTCCGCGGCCGGACGCTCTGGCAGATCACGCCGCGCAATATCCTGGATTCCATCGCCGCGCTGTATTCCGGTCAATCCGCCTTCCGGACGCTGCTCGACCGCGCCAGCGACGATCTGCGCTTCGAACCGGTCCGGCGGTTTGCAAAGGAGAATCACCTGCGCCGCCTCAATCCGCTTGAGGTGTCGCGTTGGGCGGAGGACAAGGCGACGATGCATCTTGAACTGATCCAGGGCGGTGTCGAGACCCCCTATACGATCCTGATCGCGCCTTTCGTGGACCAGCCGATCCTGCCCGCGCTGGATCTGCGGCCGCTGGGCGAAAAGTTCGTGCTCAAACCCGCCGTCGGCGGAGGCGGGGAAGGCGTGATGATGAACGCCTCCACCCTGGAGGATATTCGATGCGCCCGCCTCGAATTCCCCGACCAGAAATATCTGGCCCAGGCCCATATCGAACCGCGCCTGTTGTCAGGACGCAAGGCCTGGTTCCGTGTCTTCTATGTGGGAGGCGGCTGCATCCCCTGCTGGTGGAACCCGTCCACCCATGTCTACAAGGTATTGACACCCGAGGAGGAGACCCAATTTCAGCTCGCGCCGCTTCGCCAGGTCACCGAACGGATTGCCGCCGTCTGCAGGCTGGACTGGTTCTCCACGGAGATCGCCTTCACCCCTGACGAAAAGTTCGTCGTGGTGGATTATGTGAACGACAGCGTGGACACACGCATCCAATCCAAGGCCCTGGATGGTGTGCCCGATGAAGTCATGAAGCAGATCGCCCTGCGGCTCGTGGAACTGGCCTGAGGCGGCATGCGAACCCCCTGCGGGTGGACAAAAAAACAGGAGGCCGGCGCGGCCTCCTGCCTGAAGCGATGGGAGCCTTCCTGCCTTATCGGTCCTGCAGCTCGGCCGCGCGAAACGTGTTCTTCATCAGCATCGCGATCGTCATCGGCCCGACCCCGCCCGGAACGGGCGTGATAAATCCGGCGACTTCCTTGGCCTCGTCAAAGTTGACATCCCCCACCAGGCGGTAGCCGCTCTTCTTGCTGGCATCCGGCTTGGAGTTCATGCCCACGTCGATGACCGCCGCGCCCGGCTTGATCCAGTCGCCGCGCACCATTTCCATCTTGCCGATGGCCGCGATGAGGATGTCGGCGCGGCGCACAACCTCCGGGAGATTCTTGGTGCGTGAATGGCAGATGGTCACGGTCGCATTCCGGCTGACCAGCAGCAGCGAGGCCGGCATCCCCACAATATTGGAACGTCCCAGCACCACGGTATTGGCGCCTTCGATCGGAACTCCCGCCTTGTCCAGCAGATAGAGACAACCGTTCGGCGTGCAGGGCACGAACAGCGGCTCGCGCCCTTTTTGGGCCAGCCGGCCGATATTGATCGGCGAAAAACCATCCACATCCTTTTCAATGCTGATGAGCTGCAGGACGCGTTCTTCGTTGAGATGCGAAGGCAGCGGCAGCTGCACCAGAATGCCGTTCACATTTTTGTCATCGTTCAGACCCTTGATGAGCTTTTCCAATTCCGCCTGCGAAATATCGGCCGGCAGATGATGACTGACCGAACCCATCCCCAGTTCTTCGCAGGCCTTGCCCTTCGACTTGACATAGGTCGCCGAGTCAACGCGGTCGCCCACCAGCACGGTCGCCAGCGTCGGCTTGGGTTTGCCCGCCGCGCTGCGTTTGGCCACGGCCGCGGCTACGCCGTCGCGGACCTCCTGGGCGATCACTTTGCCGTCAATCAATTGTGCAGTCATGTTTTCTCCTTATCCAATCTTTATGAAGAATTGCACAAATATTATACGATCTCTCCCCCATCCGCAGAAGTGACACTCATCCCGTCTTATGAATTACGCCCCATCCATTTTCGATCAATTGCACTTGGTCGATCTCGTTCCAGCGCGGCGCGGAGGCCACGGCCTTCACGCGCAGATAATTTCCACTGAGGCCCTCCAGCTGCCAGCCGCGCCCATCCAGCGCGGCTGTTGATTCCCACAGGACCGGCAGGGAACTGCCGACGAATCTCTGCCGGTAGGCCCCGGCCGCCTCCTCAAAAGCCGCGCGATAGCGCGCGTTGCGCTCCTTGCGGACCTCAGGACGGACCTGTCCCCCCATGCGGGCCGCGCCCGTCCCCGGCCGCGGCGAGTAGCTGAAAGCGTGCCCGCCGGCGAATCCCATTTCTTTAACAAAGGCGAGCGACTCGGCAAACTCCGCCTCACTCTCCCCGGGAAACCCGGCGATCATGTCGGTCGTGACGGCGACCTCCGGCACGATCCGGCGCGCGGCCGCCACCAGCTCACGGAAGGAATCGGGGGTGGTCTTGCGCGCCATGCGCTTGAGGGTCGCGGCACAGCCGCTTTGCAGCGGCAGATGCAGATGCGGGCAAAGCCGCCGGTCCTCCCAGAGCGCGAAGAAATCGGCGTCCAGATCCCACGGCTCGAGCGAGGAGAGCCGCAGGCGCGGCACCTCCGTTTCACGCAGGATCGCCCCGATCAGGCGCTGCAGACGGGATCCAAGATCATATCCCCACGAACCAAGATGCACACCGGTCAGGACGATCTCCTTTGTGCCGCCGGCGAGCGCGGCGCGAACATCGGAAATCACGTCCGCCATCGCACGGCTGCGGCCCGGGCCGCGCGCGACGGTCGTGATGCAGAACGTGCAGTGGTTGTCGCAGCCATCCTGCACCTTGATGAACGCGCGGGTGCGGTGATGGGCCCCCGGCAGAGGCTCGCGGCGGATCGGCTCAAGGTCAAAAGTCTCGAGAGGAACGTGGAGAAGATCGGAGACCAGCTGATCCTTGCGCTCGTTGGATACCGTGCGGACCACGTTGGGAAGGGCCCGGGCCTGCCCCGGCTCAAGCGTGGCCCAGCAGCCGGTTGCGATGATCCTCTCCACGCCGGCCCGGGCGATCCGGCGGATGCGGCCGCGCGAATCGGAGGCCGCCTCGGCGGTCACGGCGCAGGTGTTGACCACCGCCAGGTCCGCATCCTGCGGGGCGGCAACGACCTCGTGCCCGGCCGCGCGGAACTGGCGGGCCATCCTTTCGATCTCGCTCTGGTTGAGCCGGCAGCCGATCGTGTCGAGATAGACTTTCATCCTGGCTACGGTTTCATCACCACAAAATTATCGAAGATCACGTCCACCCCCGGCTGGGAAAAGGTGCCCGCCAGGATCCCGACATCGCCGTGCTTCAAGGTGGGATCCTGCGCCTGGGCGAGCTGAACGCCGTTGACATACAGGGTCAATGTGCCGCCGCTGCAATCGCCGCGCAGATGATTGACGGCGATCCCCTTCCTGATCTGATCGCTGGATCGCATCTCGCTCTGTCCGAGCAGCGTGATGGCCCCGCTCTTAAAGATCCCGATCCCGTAATAGCCGTCGCTGCTGACGACAAAGAAATAATATTCATCGCCCGTATAACGGCAGATCAACCCGATGCGGTTCTCGTCGGGACCGGCGATCTTGCCCGCATCCACCTCCAGGCGGACATCACTGAAATCCTGGTGCGGCGTGGACCAGAAATTGACCTGCAGGGCATTGACCAGGATCCGGAACGCGCCGCCGTCGTAATCCATCGTCCCTTCCGCCGATTTGTATCGATCCCAGCCGCCCGTCGTGGAAGAAAAATCGTCCTTGAAGAGCACCGACCCCGGCGGAACATTGGCGGAGGCTGCGCCCAGGGAGGGCAGAACACAGGCCAGCAGGGCAAGCGAGAGGGCGCAAAACGAAAGGCATGAGCGCAGATGAGGCGACATGACCTGATTTTATCATGGGGCTCCGGTATTTTTTGGATCATGCTTTGATGGGCGATGGGCACCCTCCGTCTCTGAAAGCGGAGGCAGAGACGGCCAGGAATCACGCTGCAAGCAATCGATTGGCGCTCATCTTTCTTCAACTGTCGTCGGCACTCACGTGGCGTTCCGCAGCCATGCTCCATGTATGATTTCCGATACTTTGGGCGGAAAAAAACGCTGACCGGCCAGATTTGCTGTAAAATATGTTCATGAAACGCGAAGAGGTCATCGAACTGCTGCGGAAGCAAAAAGCCGAGTTGGCGCGGCAATACGGGGTCAGATCGCTGGCGTTATTCGGTTCGGTAGCGCGCGATCAAGCCACTTCATCGAGCGATGTGGATTTGCTGGTCGAATTTGACCGACCGGTGGGTTATTTCGGTCTGTTCGCGTTGCAGGATCATCTGGAAGAACTTTTCCATTGCAAGGTGGATTTGGGGACGCCGGACAGCCTAAAACCCCGCCTCCGCGAACAGGTCTTGAAGGAATGCATCCATGTCGCCTAGAGATTGGAAAGAACGCGTCCAAGATATTCTGGATGCCATCGCAGAGACGCAGAAGTTCACACGCGGCATGGGCTTCGACTCGTTTCGTAAGGATGAGCGCACCCTGCGGGCGGTGGAATTGGATTTCATCGTGATCGGCGAAGCCTCCGGTCAAATCCCCGACGAAGTGCAGGCCCAATATCCTGAAATTCCCTGGCATCTGATGCGCGCCATCCGCAATCGTATCGTGCACGTATATTTTTCGGTGGACGCAAAACTGTTATGGGATACCGTTCAGAACGATCTGCCGCAGTTGGTCGAGCCGCTGAAGAAAATTGGGTAATACCCGCGTAAAGATTGAAACGCATTTGCTTTAGACCCTAAGGATTTTTGAAAGCTTTAGGATCTGCTGTTTATTGCATTGGCACAGGTCGGCTCCCTTGGGGGTGCTTTGCGAAGACCATGCACCGGCGAAGCAGATCAAGTTTCTATTTGCAATCTGGTATCCAATCCAAACAGCCCCTCTGCGCAAACCAATCAAACGCTTCTTGCGGCGTCTGCCAGTTAGGATTTTGGACACCGAATGTTTGAATATGCCGGAGAAATTCATCTTCTGTGTGAAAACCTTCTGTGATGTTCTT
>DATJBI010000045.1:0-8159 GCA_035515435.1 Anaerolineales bacterium | reverse complement strand
GACCTTCAAGTGCGAGGATGAAATACGCGGCACGCCCCTGGTGTACCAGGGCTCGTTGTATGTCGGCTGTTACGATAACAACTTATATGCCCTGAATGCCGCAGACGGAAAATTTCAGTGGAAATATCCGACGGAGGGGGGCATTGTCTCGCGCCCCGCCGCATACGACAATAACCTGTTCTTTGGATCCGAAGACAAACGGCTGCATGTCATCAGCGCGCGGACCGGCAAGATGGTCTGGACCTACTACACCGATGGGGCGGTCCACTCCTCCCCGCGGATTGCGGAGGGACATATCTTCATCGGCTCCGACGATCACGCCCTGCACGCGGTGAATGTAAATACCGGACGCGGCGTCTGGCAGTTTACTTCGGCAGACCAGATCCGCTCCACCCCTTTCGTCGCGAACGAGCTGGTTTATTTCGGCTGTGAGAACGGCGACTTTTACGCCGTGGATTTCCGCGGCACGATGAAATGGCGTTATCAGGCGAAACGCGCGGTGACCTCCTCGCCGATTGCCGCCGGGCATGCGGTCTTTTTTGCCTCTCTCGACAGCACCTTGTATTGTCTCGACGCGCGCAATGGCTGGGCAGTCTGGCGGTTCCGCCTTGGAAAAGGTTCGGTCTCCTCCCCGGCGCTCGCAGATGATTTTGTGTTCGTGGGTGCGGCAGATGGTTTCATTTATTGTGTGGATGCGCATACCGGCAAAGAGGTGTGGCGTTTCCGGACCGAGCATCAGGTCAGCGGCTCACCGGTAATTTACAAGGATTCCATCTATTGCGGTTCTGTGGACGGAAACCTGTACTGCCTGGAGTACCGCCTGGGTCGCGAGCGCTGGAGATTCAAGACCGATGGCAAGATCATCGGCACGCCGGTTATCTTCGATGATATTATCTATTTTGGCTCGACCAATCATCAGGTTTATGCTCTGCTCGCCTGAACCAAGGAGCTTTCATGGCTGACTTTTTTCGAAGGTTGTTTGGAGATAAAACGCAACCGTCCCGCGCGAACCAACCTAACAGCGTGACCACTGCGCCGTTATCTGACCAGCAACTTGAATCCATTATCAGCAGCCAGAATACGGTGTACGAGACGCAGCAGTTGATCGCGGCGGTCGGCCAATCGGTGGGCAAGCAGCGCGAACACAACGAAGACAGCGTGGTCGCCATTACCGTCACCTTGATTGGAAATGCCGTCAATGTACCCTTTGGTTTGTACGTGGTGGCCGACGGCATGGGCGGACATCAGTTTGGGGAGGTCGCAAGCAATGCCGCCATCCACGTGTTGGCCGGACAAATCATGCGCAAATTCCATTCCTTCCTTTTCAATATGCCGACCCAGCAGCCGGAGGAACCATTGCAGGAGATCATGGAATCGGCATTTCAGGAGGCGCATCGCCTGGTCCAGCGCGAGGCGCCGGGCAGCGGTACGACGCTCACGGCCGCCCTCGTGATCGGACAGCAGGTCACCATCGGCCATGTGGGGGATAGCCGGGCCTATGCCGTTTATCCGGCCGGGCGGATCGAGCAGTTGACGCGCGATCACTCGCTCGTGAAACGTCTCGAGGAGCTGGGACATCTCAACAAGGATGAGGCTGCCAACTTCCCGCACCGCAACGTGTTGATCCGCGCCCTGGGACAGGGCGAATCCCTGGAAGCCGATATATTCACCGTGCCATTTCCGCGCAACGGGTATTTGATGCTGTGCAGTGACGGACTGTGGGGCGTGGTGGCTGAACCGGATATCCTGCGCTCCATCAGTGATTCGCCCAATCTGCACCGTGCCTGCCAAAACATGGTGGATGCCGCCAACACCGGCGGCGGCCCCGACAATATCACGGTCGTTCTTGCCCAAATGGTCGGATAAGCATGGCGTCGGAGCGTACAGACTACTACACCCTGTTGGGTGTTTTAAGGGACGCCTCGCCGGAGGAGATCAAGCACGCTTATTATGAGGCGGCCCAGCGTCTGCACCCCGATAAGAATCAAACCGCCGGGGAGACCGAGCTGTTCCTTGAAGTTCAACGGGCGTATGAAGTTCTATCCAGCCCGAAACGCCGTACCCAATACGACGCAACCCTTCCCAAGGAAGAAACGCCATTATTATTTATCAAGGATACGGTCGAATATAGCCGCCCGAATCTTGTTCGTCTGGATGAACCGCAGCTGATTTATGTCCTGCTGGAGATGAGCCCGCGCAATGTGGACAACAAAATACCCGCCCCGCCGCTCAATCTGTGTCTGGTGCTTGACCGTTCAACGTCCATGCAGGGCGACAAGATGGACCTGGTCAAGGCGGCGGCCTCGCAGTTGATGCGTACGATGCGCTCCCAGGACATCTTCAGCGTCGTGTCTTTCAGCGACCGCGCCGAAGTGATCATTCCCGCCGCATTTCAAACGGACCGGACGAAACTCCAGGGCCGGATTCAGATGATGCGGACCGGTGGTGCGACCGAGATCTTTCAGGGATTGGAAGCGGGCATGCAGGAGATCCGCCGCAATCTTGATTCGCAGCGCGTCAGTCATCTCATCCTGCTGACCGACGGCCAGACCTATGGCGACGAACAGGCCTGCCTCCAGCTGGCGGAGGAGGCCGCCCGCCAAAAAGTCGGCATCAGCGGGCTGGGCATCGGCAATGATTGGAACGACATCTTTCTGGATGCCCTGACCAGCCGCACGGGCAATAACAGCGCCTACATTTCGAATCCGCAGGACATCATGAAATTGTTGATGGATAAGTTTAAGGCCATCACGAACACTCTGGCGGAGGATGTCCTGTTGGAATTCAAATTGGGAGAAGGCATCGATCTGAATTATGCCTTCCGATTGCAGCCCGAGGGCGGTCCCCTGGTCCTCGAGAGCCCCATGCATCTCGGCCCCATCCTGCAGGATACGCCTCTCACCCTGATCTTTGAATTCGTTGTCCAGCCCTCTGCCTCCAAAGCCGAACGGGTCAGACTGATGGACGGATCGCTCAAGCTGGCCATGGCGGCCCGGCCGATGCCTGTTCCACCCCTGCGCGTCCGATTTGAACAGGGCGTGTCCGGCACGCCCGGCGACGATCCGCCGCCCCTGACGATTGTCCGCGCCCTTTCGCGCCTGACCCTTTATCGAATGCAGGAGCGGGCGCGTGAAGAGGCGCAGGCCGGCCATTATGAAAGCGCGACCCGTCATTTGAAGAACCTGGCGCAGCACCTGCTTGAGCAGGGCGAGAAAGATCTGGCCAAGACGGCCCTGCTCGAAGCCAATAGCCTGGAACGCATGCAAACTCTTAGCGAGAACGGCGGCAAAGAGATAAAATATGGCACGCGGGCCCTGCTCCTGTCAGCCGCGGAGGTTTCCAAATGATCGTCTGTTCGAACTGCAATCACACCAATATGGATGGTGCAATGTTCTGCAGTGAGTGCGGGGCGCAATTGATCGGCTCCGACACGCTTACGACGCAAGCCATGTCCATGGATGCGATGGAGACATCGGTCAAACAAGATTCAGCTTCGCCGAAGCCCTCGCCCCCGGTGGAGCTGAACACCTGGATCACGTTGCACCTGATGGACACCGGCCAGATGCTGCCCGTCAGTGAGCGGGGCGAATTCACCCTCGGCCGGATCAGCGAGGGCCAGCCGATCATGCCGGATATAGACCTGTCGCCTTACCAGGCCTATGCCAACGGCGTGTCCAGACTGCACGCCGTGATCAAGCGCACGGCCAGCCGCATCCTGATCATGGATCTGGGCTCCGCCAACGGAACCTATATCAACGGCAAGCGCTTGAATGCCAATATCGAGCATGTCCTCAATAACGGCGATATCATTGCCCTCGGCAAACTGAAAATACAGGTTCTCTTGAAAACGTCTTGAAATCTGAAAGGTGTAGCCATGCCATATACTGTCATCTTGCATATCCCGGGCGATTTGCCCGTTCTGGGCGAAGTGGAGGAACTGCCCAAGGCGAACGATACCATCCTGGTGATTTCCAATCCGCGCCAGCGCGATGGCAAGGACCTGCATTATTTGGAAGCCAACGTGGTCAAAGTTATTATTCCCCTGGACAAGCTCAGCCTGGTTGAGGTCCTGGAAGGCCAGGAAGAAGAGAAGATCATCGGTTTCGTAAGGGAATAACATGCCTGAAGAGTTTGACCGCCGCCGCATCCTCGTCGTGGATGACGAGGAACGCATGGTTCGATTTATCCGCATGAACCTGGAGCATGACGGATTTCAAGTCGTCGAAGCGTTCAATGGAAAACAAGCCATTGATAAGCTGCGCGATACGCCCGATCTCATCCTGCTGGATGTCATGATGCCGGATCTGGACGGCTTCGAAGTCCTGGAAACCATCCGCGAAGTGACCAACGTTCCGGTGATCATGCTGACTGCCAAAGGGGAGGAAGATGACCGGGTGCGCGGTCTGGAGCTGGGAGCGGACGATTACATCACCAAGCCGTTCAGCCCGCGCGAACTGGTCAGCCGCGTCAAAGCGGTACTGCGCCGCACGGAGGGCGTGACCGGCTCCATGCACGGACTGATCGAAGTGGACAGCCGATTAAAGATTGACTTCGACCGCCGCGAAATCTGGCTGGAGGGAAAGCTGGTCAAATTGCGCCCCACGGAATATCGCTTGCTCTATCATCTTGTTCAAAACGCAGGCTGGGTGGTTTCGCACGATCAATTACTGCAAAAGGTGTGGGGTTATGAATACCGGGATGAGCCGCATTACGTGCGCCTCTATATCAATTATCTGCGCCAGAAGCTGGAGAAAGATCCCGCCGATCCCAAATATATCCTGACGGAACGCGGCGTGGGATACCGGTTTGTGGATTTTCGCCGAGAAAAATCATGACGCTTTAGAAACGACAAGCATTCGCGTGCTTTCCATTAGTGGATCCGCAGCATGAAAGATAAACAAGATAACATCGTAGCAATAAGTCGGGCGCGGGGGACCTTTGCCCTGCTGGCAGTACTCATGGTGACCGTCGGGCAGATGATGCTTTATACAACTCCCACGCGCCAGGATACGGGTATCCCGGGCTCCATGTGGCTGTCCCTGGCTGGCGTGGCTCTCTTTGTCCTCAGCCTGACTGTCCCCGTGCCGGGTTTCCTGCAGCGGTTTTTCGGCCGCCTGGCCCTCAGCGTTCAATCCGGCTGGATCCTGGCCGCGGCGGCCTTTTCGATCCTGACGGCAGTCTCCATGGCCTGGTTCGCGAGGATACCCAATCTGAGTTATCTGCCCGTGCTGTCCTTGTGGTTTTTGGCAGCATTCTGCTATGTGGCTGCCTTCGCGCACTTCGATCTGCAGGGCCCGGGCTGGAGGCAGTGGCTCCGGGATCACCGCTGGGAGTTGATCATCGTCGGTGTCGTCACCCTGCTGGCGGCTATGCTGCGTTTCTACCGGCTGGGGGCAATCCCGCGCGTGCTCAATGGCGATGAGGGCTGGCTTGGCCTGACCGCCCAGGCGACGATCAGCGACCCGCTCTCGAATCCGTTCGCCCTGTGGAACAACATCAGTGCCTTCTACCTTCAGGAAGTGAACTTTATATTTACCATCTTCGGTCCGACCGCCTTTGCCCTGCGGCTCCTCCCGGCCGTCGCCGGGATGCTCTCGGTACCGGCGGTCTACCTGCTCGCCCGCCAGGTGGCCGGGAGGCGCGCTGCGCTGATCGCCTCCGCCCTGCTTGCCTTTTCCCACTTCGATCTGAACTTCAGCCGCACCGCCGGGAGTGATTACATCTTCACCACTCTGCTGATCCCTCTGATCCTGTATCTTCTGCTGAGCGCGATTGAAAAACACAGCCTGGTGAGATCCGCCTTGAGCGGCGTGCTGCTGGCCATATTCTTCTGCACCAACCTGATTGGCCAGGCGCTGGTCGGCCTGCTGGCGGCGATCAGCCTGGCGATGCTCCTGTTCCGTTATTGGCGCAGGACGGCTGTCCGCGAGCTGCTGGCCTTCTGGGGCGCACTGGTCATCATGGTCATTCCGGAGGTCGTCTACAGCTGGCAGCATCCGGAAGACTTTCTGGCCCGCATGAGCTCGAGCGGAACCTTCCAGACCGGCTGGCTGGCCCAGACCGCCGCTGCGACCGGTCAGGCGCCTGTGATCATTCTGGCAGAACGGGTCACGCATGCCTTCCTTTCGCTGGTCTACTACCCGGCACTCGACTTCTACGGCTCGCCGGTTCCTCCGCTAACCCTGTTCTCCGCCGCTTTCTTCCTGATCGGCCTGGGGGTGTGCCTGATCCGGACGCGTAATTTGAACTACCTCCTCGTAAACGCCTACTTCTGGGGCTTCACTTTTTCCGTGGGCATCTTCGCCATCCCTCCCTCCGCCGATACCTACCGCATGCTGACCGTCCTGCCGGCGGCAATCCTGATGGCTGCCGTCGGTTTTGAGGCGATCTTGGGCGCCCTTGGGCTGGCCTGGGAGAAGAGCCGGGTGCGCTATGCCCTGTTCGCGGGCCTGGTGCTGGTCAGCTTGCTGGCCACCAACCTGTGGACTTACTATGGGGAGTTTGCCGGGCGTTGCCTGTACGCGGATAACACCGTCGGCCGCTTCGCATCCTACATGGGCAGCTACGCTGGCACCGTGCGGCCGGAGGACAGCATTTACCTGCTGAGCAACGATATCTTTCGATACGGCACGCATGCCTCGACGGACTTCCTGAGCGGGAGCCACCCGATCATCAATGTTCCGGATTCGGTCGACACGCTGACGATCAAGCCCGGTGAGTCCATCCTGGCCGTTCCGGACCGTTTCAATGAATTGGAAAACTGGGCCGCGGCTCACCCAGGTGGGCAGCTGCATGATTTCTACGACTGCAAGAAGATCATTCTGGTGGTCTACCAGATTCCTGAATCCAGCAGCGAACCTGCCGCAGCCCAGTGATATTTCTTCAAACGCCGGAGAAAAATCCGGCCGGCCGCGCTGCCTCTTGAAGGGGCGGGGCGCGGCCCCCCTGTTTTTCGACCTTCGGCGCGAAGCTTGATCATGTAACCAGGCAGCACCCCGGAAATTCATACAGATCTTTTATAGAGGGCCTACGCATTTCTAACGCAGGCTCTTTATATTAAGGGCATAACCAATCACTCAGAAGGAGGCTGCTATGACAAATCTAATTCGTTGGGAGCCGGAGCGCGAGATGATGACCTTGCGCGAGGCCATGGATCGTCTCTTTGACGATGCCTTCACCCGCCCGCTCAGCCTGAACGAAAGCTGGCACGGTCCCGCCATTGACATGTACCAGACTGACAACGATGTCGTTGTAAAAGCGGCGCTGCCCGGCCTGAAGGCCGATGATGTCCAGATCAACATCACGGGTGATACGCTCAGCATCCAGGGCGAGATGAAGGAAAAGAACGAGACGAAGGAGAAGAATTATCATATCCGAGAACAGCGCTGGGGCACCTTCCAACGCAGCGTGATGCTTCCCACTTCGATCGTCTCTGATAAAGCCAAGGCCGAGTTTGAGGATGGCGTTTTGACCATCACCCTGCCCAAGGCCGAAGAAGTCAAGCCGAAAGTCGTCACCGTCAAAGCGAAATAAACATCTCCGATCCTCTTGGAAGGGCACAGGGCTCCTGTGCCCTTCCGCGTTTAATCCCCTTGTCAGACATTCTGCTCTCGGCTATACTCATTGTGGACAACTTGGAGAAGATTTTCCTAATGGCAAAACAACATATTCTATTAGTGGATGATCATGAGGTCGTCCGCATTGGTTTGAAGTCGCTCTTAGAGCGCCATCCCCAATTTACAGTTGTAGGAGAGGCAAGTTCGGCGCGCGAAGCTCTTGAGCAGGTGGCAAATCTCAAACCCGAAGTCGTTATCATGGATATCCGTCTGCCGGGCACCTCGGGAATAGAAGCATGCGAGGAGATTGTCAACAAATATCCAGGCACGAAAGTGATTATGCTGACTTCGTATGCCGAGGATGAAATGCTTTTCTCTGCGATTCGGGCCGGCGCGTCAGGTTATATTTTGAAGCAAATTGGCAGCGAGGATTTGGTCAAGGCGCTCGAAGCGGTAAGCCGCGGCGAGGCGTTGCTCGATCCGGCAGTGACTCAACGCGTCTTTCAGGAAGTGCGCCGCGCAGTCAAGGAAGAGGAAGCGTCGGCGTTTGCCCATCTCAGCCAACAGGAGAAACATGTTTTACTGCTGGTTTCCGAAGGCAAG
>DATJBI010000044.1:0-5787 GCA_035515435.1 Anaerolineales bacterium | reverse complement strand
GCCCGCGGAATCGTCTAGCGCAGATACGAACGATATGGAATAAGCAGCAAGAATCCGACCGCGATCACAATCTCCCCGAGCAAAACCCCTAGCGCCTGAATCGGACCAAAAAATGGAATCAGCGGCGCGGTCTGCGATCCCATTCCGAATACATCCGCCATGCCCGAAAAGACGGCAATCACATATCCGGTCGCGACCAGGCGCAAACCGATATCCGCGGCAATGGAGCGTTCCACTCCCTTCCACAATCCCCACAAGCTGGTATAGCCTCCGAGGCAGATAATCGCCAGGCCGACCAGGAAGACCGAAATCTTGACGAATCCGACCGTGGGACTGCGCTGGAGACCGAACCAGGCCGGTTTGGCGCCCACCAGAAAGACAAAGAGCCCGAACAGGGTCGTGAGCAGTCCCACCCGCACGCGCAAGCGCGACGGTTGTGCGGAACGCCGGGAGGGATCAACGGAAATGGAGCGGGATTGCTCCTGCGGTTCGTTCATGACGGCAGATTGTTCTCCAAAAATCTCAGCCAGTTTCCGCCGAGAACATCCGCGGCCTCCGATCCGGAATAGCCGCGCCCAATCAATAATGGAGCCAACTTTTGCAGATCGGCGATCGTATCGATCTCCGGCGGCACCGATTGGACCCCAAACCCGCCGTCGAAATCGGAGCCGATGCCCACGTGCCGCGCATCCCCGGCCAGTTGACAGACATGGTCCATGTGTGCCGCGACCATTTCCAAAGGCACCGCTGCCCGCGGATCCCCCTTGGCACGCGACCAACCGGGCCGCAGGTATGAATTCAGCGGAACGATCCCGATCGTGCCCTCGCGTTCGATCACGCCGCGGATCACGCGGTCCGATAAATGACGATTGGTTGGGAAATTGGGCAAAAGCGCAAGGCAATTGGCGTGGCTGGCCACAATCGGACCCTCATACAGATCCAGGGCTTCCAGAACGGACTGCTCGTCCATGTGGCTCAGATCGAGCGTGAAGTTGTAATCCGCCATGGCCTCGAGCAAACGCCGACCCTCCTCACTCAGGGGGCCGGGCTCGCGCGTGCCGCCGGAGTAACGCGTCCCTGCCCAGGCCAGGCCGATCAGGCGCAATCCAAGCGAATACCATTCATCCAGCTCATCGATCGAGCGGATGCCATCCGCGCCTTCCATCAAGGGAACCAGGCCGACCGGATGATTTTCTTCCGATGATTGCCATTCCTGCATGTGACGGTGCAAATCCTCCGTGTTGAGGACGAGCCGGAAATGATCGGGCCGGGAGTCGGCCAGCTGGTGGTAAAGCCGCAGCTGACCCAGATAAAGGCGGTGCGCCTCTTCATAGTCGGAGTAAAAGATCCGATCCCAATCCCCCAGCCTGGTGCGAAGCGGAGCGGCGTACAAGGTGGAAAAGACAATGGCGACGCGGCCGCGTTGATAATCGGCCCAGCCGATCAGGCTTTCGCCGTTGTGTTCAGGAACCGGGGTGCCTTTTTCCAGCCGGCGCGTTTCCGCCGCGGAGCGCGTATAGTCGCGCCCATAGTTTTGCATGTTCCATCCCAGATCACAATGTGAATCGATAATGAAAGGTTTTTCCATGGTTGAAAAGAGCGTGGCGTTCAATGCCACGCTCTCGTTTTACTGGGCCGGGGTGTCCCCTTCGCCTGACTCGCTGTGCCCGTACTCTTCGATGAGTTTCTTGTAATCCTTGTCGGCGTACGCGCTCGAGTTCACTTTGCGCAGGCTGAGGCCAATCCGATGCTGGTCCGAGTCAATGCGGATGATGCGCAGGGTGTGCACTTCGCCCTCTTTCAAAACTTCCTTTGGATGGTCAATGCGGTGATCGGCGATCTCGGAAATATGGATCAAACCTTCGATATCCCCTTCCAGGCGGGCAAAGGCCCCGAATTTCGTCAAGCGAGTGATGACACCTTCCACCAATTGTCCAACGCTGAATTTTTCGACCCGGGACTTCCAGGGATCGTCCGCCAGGGCGCGAATGGATAAGCCGATGCGCTTCTTCTCGCGGTCCACGTTGATGACCTTGACCTTGACTTCCTGGCCGACCTCCAAGACTTCCCTGGGATGTTGAACGCGATCCCACGAGATCTCGGAGAGATGGACCAGGCCGTCCGCACCGTTCACGTTCACAAACGCGCCGAAGCCGGCCAGGCTGGTCACGCGTCCCGTATAGACCTTGCCGACCTCGAGTTCATCGATCACACGCTCTTTGACAGATTGGCGGGTCTCGGCGCTGGCGGCGCGCTCGGAGAGGATCAGGCGCCGTCGTTCGCGGTCCACCTCGATGATCCGGACGGAAATCGGCTGGCCGATCATCTTCTGCCAGCGCTGTTCGGGCGTATCTCCGGTGGATTGGGAACGGCGCACCGCGCTGATCTGGGACGAAGGCACAAAACCGCGCAGGCCGCCCACCAGAACGATCAGGCCGCCTTTGTTGAAGCCCACGATTTTGCTGTCGTAGGTTTGGTCCTCCTCGAGCATTTTTTCGACATTTTCCCAGGAGATCTGTTCCTGAGCGCGGCGGAAGGACAGGACGACATTGCCATTATCATCTTCCGGATTGATCACATAAACCGGAATCTCCGCGCCGACTTTAAGCGACTCGCGCTCCTCCGCCGACAGCTGCTCCAATTCCTTGCCGGAGATCACGCCCTCGGATTTTGCGCCGACGCTGACGAGAATCTGGCTGGGACTGACGCCCGCAATCGTGCCGGTGCGAATCTCGCCTTGCTGAGGCATATCCACATTGGCGTTCTCGGTCTGGAGCAGGGATTCCATGCTCTGATTATTATTGGTATGATCTCCCTGCATGTTAGCATCGCTCCCTTGCGCTGGCAGGGACTGATTCTGATCCGTCACTGGTTGGCTCCGAATTAAAAAATGTAAGGGGCATTATACAGGCGATTGCAGAAGTTGACAACCCTGCCCAGCCCCTGCCCCGCAGTTCCCTGATCGCCCACGCCGAAAACCGGGTGGATGGAAATCGCCGCGAACCATTTTTGATATAATGAACCCCGGAGTTGACATGCCTGCCATTTATCCCTTCACTGCCATCGTTGGACAAGATCGCATGCGCCGCGCTTTGATCCTCAATGCGGTGGATACCCGCATCGGCGGCGTATTGATCCGCGGCGAGCGGGGCACCGCGAAATCCACGGCTTCGCGGGCACTGGCCGCGCTGCTGCCGCAAGTCAAAGTTGTTGAAGATTGCCGCTTCGGATGTGATCCCGACAAGCCCGGCACCTGGTGCACGGAGTGCAAGGAGCGCGCCGTGGTCAAACAGAAATTGCCCTTCCACAACAAGACCACGCCGTTTGTTAATTTGCCTGTTTCGGCAACCGAGGACCGCGTGGTCGGGACCCTGGATATCGAGCAGGCCATTCAAAAAGGCGAGCGGCACTTCGAACCCGGCGTGCTTGCGAATGCCAACCGCGGATTGTTGTATATTGATGAAGTCAATTTGCTCGACGACCACGTCGTGGACGTCCTGCTCGACTCAGCCGCCATGGGCGTGAACGTCGTTGAACGCGAGGGGATTTCTTTTTCGCATCCCGCCCGCTTCATCCTGGTTGGCACGATGAATCCGGAAGAAGGCGAGCTGCGTCCTCAACTGCTGGATCGTTTTGCACTTTCCGTCGATATCGTCGGCATCCGCGACGCGCGCGAACGCGTGATGATCATGGAACGCAACCTGGCGTTCGAGAAGGACCCGGAGGCCTTCCGCAAAGAATGGATGGAAAAGGAACTGGAAATTTCCAGGCAAATCGAACACGCCCGTGAGCTTGTGGATCAGGTCACCTACACCAGCCGCGACCTGTTGTCCATCGCGGCGCTGACCGCTTCGTTGAACGTGGATGGCCATCGCGCGGATCTCGTCATCCTCAAAGCCGCGCGCGCCCAGGCCGCCTTTGAGGGCCGCACGCAGATCACCGATCATGACATCGCACTGGCGGCCGAACTGGCGCTGCCGCATCGCATCAAGCGCACGCCCTTCCAACAGGCCGAGATCACGTCCGAGCAGCTGCAGGAACGCATCGAACAACTGGCGGGCCAGTCGGTCCCCAGCGAATCGCAGGAAAAGTCCGAATCGCAGGAAAGCAAATCTTCGGAAAAAAAAACTTAAAGCTCGAGGATGAGGCGCAGGAGAGTCCGCAGCAGGGCCAGCCTGAGCCCATGCCGCAGGATGACGTATTTGCCCACACCGATGCCAAATGGTGGGAGGGCGGGCAAAAGATTAAAGCCGGCGAGACGTTCCAGCCGCGTAAATTAAACACCCCGCTCGATAAGTTGACACGCAGGCGCGCCGGGCGGCGTTCGCTCACCAAAACCGAGCGCAAGCACGGACGCTATATCAAGGCCCGCCCAGCCGGGAACAAAACCGACGACATTGCCTTCGATGCCACCTTTCGAGCGGCCGCGCCCTACCAGATGCGCCGCGTGGAAAAACGAAAGCGGCTGGCGTTCGCCATCGAGAAGTCTGACCTGCAGCGCAAGGTCCGCGTCAAGCGCGTGGCGAACCTGGTCTTGTTTCTCGTGGACGCTTCATGGTCCATGGCGGTGGCGGAGCGCATGAATGCGACCAAGGGAGCGATCTTATCCCTTTTGACCGATGCGTATCAACGCCGCGACCGTGTGGGACTGATCGTCTTCCAAAAAGACCGCGCCACGCTCGTGTTGCCTCCCACAAATTCCATTCAGCTTGCCCAGCGGGCGCTGATCGATATTCCGGTCGGCGGCAAGACCCCGCTCTCGGCGGGACTGCTGATGGCGGCGGATGTATTGCAGCACGAGAAATATACCCACCCGGATATCGAACCGCTGCTGATCGTCCTGACCGATGGCGCGGGCAATGTTTCAATTGGCACGCTCCCGCCCCAGGAAGAATCCTATCGCTTCGCGGAATTGATCGCGAATGAGGAAATTAAGAGCGTGGTCATCAACATGGAACATGCCGCCTTCGACCAGGGCCTGGCGCAGATGCTGGCAAACCACCTCAAGGCACCCTGTTATGCCTTGAGCGAACTGAAGGCGGAGAACCTTTACCACGCGGTCAAACAGGAAATGACCGGAACCAAATAAGAAAAGAAGGACGACCGGCGGTCGTCCTTCTTCTTGAAGTACCGGTTCGTTAGGGGAGCGGGCAGGAACGGGTGATCACCCACGCCCCGACCAC
This sequence comes from Anaerolineales bacterium, assembly GCA_035515435.1. Classification (GTDB taxonomy): domain Bacteria; phylum Chloroflexota; class Anaerolineae; order Anaerolineales; family Villigracilaceae; genus Fen-1038. The sequence continues at coordinate 604 of DATJBI010000044.1, read as the reverse complement.
CGGGGGCAGGCCGGGGTTGTCGGTATCGGGCGAGTTGCCCGAGTACACCACGCCTTTCAGCGTGATCGCACCGGTGACGGTCGTCAAGTCCAGGCCAAAGTTGTTGTTGTTTGTGAAACTGCCGCAGGTCAGGGTGATCGTTGAAGTGCCGCTGGTGGTTGCCGTCAGGCCGTTGCCTGTGCCGCTGGTGCCGTTTCCATCCGCAGTGACTTTGGTCAGGCTGATCCCCCCAAGGGAATTAATCTGGAGACCGTCCGAGGAGTTGGAGGTGAAAATGTTGATCCCGGTCAGGGTCACTCCGCCCACACCGCTGTGATTATCGAGGGAGGCGCCGTCGGCGGGGCCGGACAGGCCATTATTGATGGCAGTGATGCTGCTGGCGCTGATGGCACCCTTGGCGCTGACATCCAAACCGTCGGCGGCATTTCCACTGAAACTATTCGTACCGTTCAGCTTGACGGCCTTGTTCATTCCGGCATCCGTGATGGATACCCCGCGGCCGGTGGCTGCACCGTTGTTGTTCGCGGTGATATTGTTCAGTGTGATCGCACCGTTGCTGGTGATATCCATCCCGTCGAGCAGATTGGAAGAGAAGACATTGGTT
>DATJBI010000043.1:0-44839 GCA_035515435.1 Anaerolineales bacterium | reverse complement strand
AAAATCGTCATAGGTCACCTATAATGGAAAAGTATACTCCCTTTGACGCCGGGGGAAGGATTTCTCTTTCCCAGTATCCGGCCAACGACGGGCAGCGGCAGCCTGGTGGAATTCCCGGTTGCCGCCGGGCCGCTCCGCATGGAGCGGCCGCCGCCCCTCTTCCCAATCGACAGGTCAGTGTGCCTGCCGATCTTCTCACCATCAGATCTTCATGCGGCCTGCGAAAGGCCTTCTCCCCGCGGGCGGAGGGGGTGATTTTCCCGTTCAGCAGATCATCGTCCGGCCCCTGCGGTCTGCCCCGGGCGTGGAGTTTCGCCTCGCCCACCCAGCGAGCCGGGCCCGGGTTGTGCTATGATTGGGCGAATTGTTAAGGGATCGTATCGGAAACGTATGCGGTTAAAAGCGGATTTGCTGCTCCTGCTGGTTGCCGTCATCTGGGGCACGGCCTTTGTCGCACAGGGAATAGCCGGAAGCTATCACGTGGCATACCTGTTCAACGGTGTGAGTTTCCTGTTGGCCGGGCTGATCCTGTTGCCGTTGTTTCCGCGCGGCTTGAAGATCACGCGTGAACAATGGGTATGGATGTCTGCGGCCGGATCCGTGCTGTTTGTTGCAACCGCCCTGCAGCAGGTCGGCCTCTTCTACACCAAGGTTGCCAATGCCGGTTTCCTGACCAGCCTGTATGCGGTTTTCACGCCGTTCTTGTTGTTCGTCGGTTTTGGCGAGAAACCGCACTGGCTGGACGGGATCGCCGTGACGATGGCGGTCGTGGGCGCGTTCCTGCTTTCAACGGCGGGCCGCTTTGCGATCCAGTCTGGCGACGCGCTGGAAAGTGTCGGCTCCATATTCTGGGCATTGCATTTCGTGCTGCTGGGCAAATTTGCTTCCAAATTCGAATCGATCTCGTTTGCCTCCGGACACTTCCTGGTCAGCGGCGCGCTCAATTTCGTGATGGGCCTGCTCTTTGAAAGACTGGGCCTGCTTACGCCCCTGCCGGTGGTCGGTGCGATTTTGTATCGGGCGACGCTTTCGATCGGCATTGGATACACATTGCAAGTCTGGGGGCAGAAGCATACACCCCCGGTGGATGCCGCGCTGATCCTCGGACTCGAAGCGGTCTTTGCGGCGATCGCGGGCTGGGCCGCGCTCGGTCAAATGCTTCTGCCCATCCAGATCGCCGGTTGTGGCGTTATTTTCGTGGCCGTGCTGATCTCGCAGTTAAAGGGATGGGGTAGAATTGTGCGTGATCATTCCATGGAAGGCCGATGAGCATCAAAGTCCTGCTGAACCCATATTCCAATCGCTGGAACGCACAAAAGCGCTGGCCTCAGGCGGAGGCCGCCTTGCGGGCTGCGGGTGTTGATTTTGATCTGTCCGTTTCTGCGCACGCCGATCATCTCGTGGAGCTTGCGGCGGATTCCGTGGAGCAGGGTTTCGCAACCATTGTGGTTGCGGGCGGCGACGGCTCGATCGGCGAAGCGGTCAATGGGATTGCGCGTCACTGGGATGGCCAGGGGAAATTTCCTGTTCGCCTTGGAATCATTCCGTTGGGTTCCGCCAATGACCTCGCTTTTGCACTGGGCCTGCCGCTGGACTTAAATGAAGCCGCGCAGGTCATTGCCAACGGCAAAAGCAAAGCGGTCGACCTTTGCAAGTGCAACGAACGCTTCTTTCTCAATAATTCAGCCGGCGCTCTCGAACCCTATGTAACGACCAGGCACGAGCGCATTCATTGGATCAAAGGCGCGGCGCGCTACCTGGTCGCGGCCCTGTGGGCGATCATGGATAAACCCGAATGGGAGGGCGAGCTGAAATGGGATGGCGGTGAATACACTGGACCGCTTTCGCTGGTCTCGGTTGGCAACGGTCGCCGCACCGGTGGATTTTTTATGACGCCGCATGCCGATCCATTCGACGGCAAGTTGACGCTGGCGTTTGGCTACCGTCCCACGCGTCTGGGACTTTTTGGCGCGCTGCCGCGCGCCTTCAAGGCAGGCGCGGGCAATTATGTTGAAATGGAGGGCATGCGCGAATTGCACTGCACCCGGGTGCATGTCCATCTTGATCGGCCTTCCCCCGCCCACACCGACGGGGAACTATTCGATAGCTGGTTAACTGAATTGGAATATACGATCTTTCCATCGGCTGTTCAGGTGTTGCTGGCCTAGTCGTGTCCGATTCACCCTCCCTCACCCTACACCCGCGGCGGCCGCGGCGGCGCGCAATTCGCTGAAGCCTCCCATCTTTCGTTTTGTGATCAGAGATTAAGTGGACTACCAGAGGAAACCCCGCTTGACGCCAAACGAGATCAGACTGCTGGCCCTGATCGGCTTTGCAGGCGCCATTGCCGCCAGCGTGCTGATCGGGGTCAATATCGGACTCAGCCGTTCGGTCGCGGGCGGAGGCGAGTTTTACTCGGCCTGGAATGGGGCGCGGATGTTCTTGTTCAGCCATGTGAATCCATACAACCTCGCGGTTGCCCATCAATCCGAGCAGCTGGCGTATGGTCATGCGGCCGGGGGCGGACAAGATCCGTATTACCTGACCGTGCCCTTCTTTCTTCTTCCGATCTACTTTCCCTTTGCGTTCATTTCCGACACTTTGTTCGTGCTGTTTCCTTCCAGGTTTGTCGTCGATCCCACCGTGGTGCGCGGCTTATGGCTGCTCTTGAATGAGGGGGCCCTGCTCGTGACCGCGCTACTCGTCGTGCGCCTGATCGAATGGTCAGCCCACCGCCTCTTTCTGGCCGCCTTCCTCCTGCTCTCGATCTTCTGTTTCTATTCCGTCTCCGCCCTGCTGGACGGCACGCCGGCGATCCTGCTCTGTCTGCTCTATTTTGGAATTCTTTCCGCCCTGCGGGCCCAACGCGATGAATTGGCGGGCGGCTTGCTGGTGCTCGCCTTGTTTCGGTGGGAAGTCGGACTGCTATTTCTGACCCTGGTGGCCTGGCGGGTCTATGAGGAGAAACGATCCCGGGTCTTGAGCGGCTTTGGCATGCTGATCGTCGTTCTCCTGGTTGTATCGTTCCTGCTCGACCCGGGCTGGGTCATTCCATTTCTGCAGTCGTCGCTGACCGATCTTCGCGCGAATTACGGATTCACTGCCGGTGCGGCCCTTCTTCGGCTGTGGCCGGCGTTTGAACCGCGTTTCTTGTGGGTCGTCCCGCTGGCTCTGGTCATTCTCCTGGGCTTCGAATGGTCCGCCTCGCGGCAGCGCGACTTCCACCATTTCACCTGGACATGTTGTTTAACGCTTGCCGTAACTCCTCTGCTGGGTTTCCGCACCGATCTCAGCAATCTGGTGGCTCTCTTTCCCGGCCTGGCGTTGATCTTCGCCACCGTGGCGGAGCGCTGGGGTCATGGCTATTGGTTGAACGCCCTGCTTTACCTGATCGTCCTGCTTTTGCCATGGGGATTTTTCATCCGCAGCGCCGTTCTGCAAAGCCAGTTCTATCAAGACCTGCTTTCCCTTTTCTTTCCCGTTTTCATCATTGCTGGTTTATACTGGACGCGCTGGTGGTTCATCCATCCGCCGCGCACCTGGCTGGACCACGTTCGTTCATCCCGCGCATAAACAGTTCCATTTATGACCTGGCGCAATTATCTTCTGCTGGCACTCCTCGGCTTGGGCGTTTCTTTGTGGTTTGCACGCTTCGAGCCGTTCCCCGGCTATCTTGACTCCGATTATTACTTTGGCGGGGGTATCCAGCTGGCGCAGGGCCGGGGCTTCACCGAGCCGTACGTCTGGAATTATCTCGACGATCCACAATCCCTGCCGCACCCCTCTCACAGTTATTGGATGCCCCTCGCCTCGATCGTCGCGGCGGCGGGCATGATCGTCCTGCATCAGACGAGCTATGTCGCGGGGCGGCTGGGCTTTCTGGTCTTTGCAATGCTCGTGCCCGTGATCACGGCGGCTCTGGCGTATGCCTTTTCGCGCCGCCGCGATCTGGCCGTTGTCTCCGGATTGTTGGCTGTCTTCTCCATCTATTACGCACCTTTCCTTCCCGTCTCCGATAATTACGGAATCTATATCACGTTGGGCGGCCTGTACTTTTTGATCTGCACCGACCCCCGGCGCGGCAGTTATTTCTTTCTTGGGTTGATCGCCGGCCTTTTGACCCTGGCTCGCAGCGATGGGCTCATCTGGATCGCCTTGACGGTGCTCCTGATCGTATGGCGCTTCCGTGCTGAGCGTAGAGCGGGCGACGCCTCCCTCCAGCTGGTTCTGGCCCTGAGTGGATTCCTCCTGGTGATGGGCCCGTGGTTTTGGCGGAATGTTCAAGTCGATGGAGCGCTCCTTGCCCCTGGCGGAGGGTATCTGCTTTGGCTCAGGAACTATGATCAGACATTCGTCTTCCCTGCCAGCCAGCTGTCCATGCGGTCGTGGCTGGCGCAGGGCTGGGGAACCATCCTGAGCGTTCGGCTGGAGGCCGTCCGAATTAATCTTCTGAACGCATTTGCAGCGCAAGGCGGCATTTTTCTTTTTCCCTTCATCCTGGTTGGAATCTGGGAATTCCGCAAAGACGTGCGCGTTCAATTCGCCTGCCTGGCGTGGCTTGGCCTTTTGATGGTGATGGCGTTCATATTTCCGTTCGCCGGCCCGCGCGGCGGGTTCTTTCATTCGGGCGCCGCGCTCCAATCGGTGTGGTGGACCCTGGCGCCCCTGGGTCTGGAGGCGGCGGTCGGAGCGGGGCGGAGGCGGGGCTGGTTCACTCCGCAGGCCTTCCGTGTTTTCCGGGTTGCGTTGGTCGGGGTCGCGGTCATGATGACGGGCTTTATCTTTTATCTCCGCATCCTTCAACCCGGCTGGGGCGAGGATGAACAGATCTATCCGAAGGTGGAGGCGATGCTTCAGCAGCACGGCATTGAACCGGCCGACGTCGTGATGGTCCGCAATCCTCCTGGCTATTATCTGATGACGGGACGATCGGCGGTCGTGATTCCGTACGGCGCGGAAGACTCCTTGTTAGCCGTGGCGCGGCGGTTCCATGCGCGCTTTGTGGCCATTGAAGCCGCAGGTGCCTCGGGTCCGATCGCAACGATCTACAATAGCGGCGGTGACTCTGCCCTGCATCTGCTGGGCGAGATCTATGAGCGAAATAATGAAACCCGAGTCTTCGAAGTCCAGCCTTGACCTGGCGCGCCGCGATCTTTTGATCCTGGGGGGCGCAGCGATTTTGGGCGCGGGCCTCTATTTGCTCTCCAGCCTCCTGATCTATCGGATCGGTTTTCCACTGGACGATTCGTGGATCCATCAGACGTATGCCCGCAACCTGGCCCTCCACGGCCAATGGGCATTTCAACTTGAACATCCGTCCGCCGGCTCGACCGCGCCGCTTTGGACGTTCATCCTGGCGCTTGGCTTTTGGTTGGATCTCGCTCCGTATTTTTGGACGTACCTGGTGGGAGGTCTGACACTCTTTGGGCTGGGGGTTCTGATGGAATCCACCGTTCGACGGCTTCTTGCAACCTATCGTCCGCGCCTGCCCTGGGCCGGGCTGTTTTTTGTCGCGGAATGGCATTTTCTGTGGGCCGCGATGTCGGGCATGGAAACACTGCTGGATGCCTTATTATTGACAGGCGTTTTGGCCCTGCTCATGACAGGCTCGCGGCGCTACCTGGCCATGGGCTTGCTGGCCGGTCTCAGCGTTTGGGTGCGCCCCGACGGGTTGACCCTGCTGGCTCCCGTGATCCTGACCTCGCTCCTCGTCGAACGATCGGCCCGCCTCAGGTTCGAGGCCGTCCTTCAATATCTGCTGGGCTTCGGATCGCTTTTTGTCCCCTATCTGTTCTTCAACCTTTGGCTGTCGGGCACGCCGATGCCGAATACCTTCTACGCCAAGCAGACGGAATATGCCGCCTGGCAGGCCATGCCCCTGCTGTATCACCTCGAGGTCTTGTTCGTCCAGGTGCTGACAGGTCCCGGGATCATTCTTCTGCCGGGGATGATCGGTTGGGCCGTCTTGTCCATCCGCCGGCGCGCCTGGGCCAGCCTGGCCTCCATGCTGTGGTGCGGGGGTTACCTCTATTTATATATTTCCCGGCTGCCGGCCTACCAGCACGGGCGCTACCTGATGCCCGCCATGCCGATCCTGTTCTTGTTTGGGCTGCTGGGCTTCTTCGAGTTTGCAAAATCCGGTCTGGGGTGGCGTCAGCACTGGATGGCGCAGACGATCTGGCGGGCCAGTCTGGTGTTGGTGGTGCTTGTGTTTGTCGGACTGGGGGCGCGGGCCTACGGGGAAGATGTGGGGCTGATCGAATCGGAGATGGTCGTGACGGCCAAATGGGTTGCGCAAAACATTCCGCCCAACGCGATCATTGCGGCCCATGATATTGGGGCGCTCGGTTATTTTGACCACCACCAGCTGATCGACCTGGCGGGCCTGGTGTCGCCCCAGGTGATCCCGTTCATGCGGGATCAGACGCGTTTGGCGGCCTACCTGGATCAGAACGGAGCCAGCTATCTGATCGCCTTCCCGGATTTTTATCCCGACCTTTCGCGAAGCGCACCGATCGTCTTCAGCAGTGGAGGCAGGTTTGCCATCGCGGCCGGGCAGAAAAACATGACGGTCTATCGCTGGACGGCGCACTGATCGGTTAACCTCAGGCCACATTTTCATGCTATACTGAATCAATATGGCTGCGAGACTGGGATGAAAAAGATCACACTGCTCATCGTGGATGACCATCCGCTCTTTCGCCAGGGCGTGGTGGATGCACTTGCTTTGGAAACGGACATGAAGGTCATCGGGCAGGCCTCCAATGGCGCCGACGCCCTGGAGCTGATCCGTTCCCTCCGGCCGGCGGTCGCCGTGCTGGACGTGAACCTGCCGGGGATCAACGGCCAGCAGATCACCCATCAGGTCACGCAGGAAAAATCGCCCACGCGCGTGCTGCTGGTGACAGGATACGACGATGTCGAGCAGGCGCTGCATGCGGCCCTGGCCGGCGCGGCCGCTTTTTGTTCGAAGAACATTGAGCCGCAAAATCTGGTTCAGATCATTCGCGACGTCGTCCGCGGCAAATTCATATTCAGTTCACAGGTTTTTAATCAGCGTGAACTCGAGGCCTGGATGAATGAGCAGATGGAGGGGGCGCGTCGTTCGTACAGTGAACCGGGGAGTCCTTTTCACCCGCTCTCCGAGCGTGAGATGGAGGTGCTGGAGTGCGTGGTTAAAGGCATGAGCAACAAGGAAATTGCCGGCTTGCTGGGGATCAGTCACCAGACCGTGAAAAATCACGTGACCTCGATCTTGCGGAAGTTCGGCGTGGAAGATCGTACGCAGGCTGTCGTCTATGCCTTGAAGCACGGCTGGGTCCAACTGAAGAATGCCGAACGTCAATCCTGGCAAAAGATATAAATTGGTTAAAGGATGTCGAAATGGCAGACGAGAACTTTAATGTCCAGTCGGAATTGGAGGAAACCCAGCGGGCTTTGCGCGAGATCACCTTGATGATCGACCAGAGCCAGGGCGAGCTGTCGAAGCTCACCCAGCGCAACGCGGCGATCACGGCGCATCTGCAGCAGATCCAGGGTCAGATCGGGCAGACGTCGGCGCAGGAGATTCGGATGGCCTATGATTCCGCGCTGGATGCCCAGCAGCGCCTGTTTGTGATGCGCGGACAATTGGAGAAACTGCACAGCGACAAGGACCACCTGGAGAAGTATAAGATTGTGCTCGGCAAAATAAGCCCCGAGGTCGCCGGCGATAACGGGGCTGCTCCGGACGGCAGCAAAAGCCCTCCCAGCGGCATCGAGATGATCGTGAATGCACAGGAAGCGGAACGCCAGAGGCTTTCAAGACAGATGCATGACGGACCGGCCCAGGCCATGTCGAACTTCATCCTGCAAACTGAAATTGCCATGCGGCTGCTCGATGTGGACGCCAGCCAGGCCAAGGAAGAACTCGCGAATTTGAAATCCGCGGCCATGAATACCTTTCAGAAGGTCCGCAATTTCATCTTTGAGCTGCGTCCGATGATGCTCGACGATCTGGGGATGGTTCCCACGGTCCGCAAGTACGTGGAGGCCTTCAAGGAGCAGACCGGGCTGGAGATCAACCTGACGATCACGGGCAGTGAACACCGCCTTGAGCCGTATCTGGAGGTGATGATCTTTCGCGCCGTGCAGGAGCTTTTGGGGAATGCGGCCCGTCACAGTCAGGCCACGGCCGTCAAGGTTCTCCTGGATATGGGGAACGAAATGGTCCGGGTCAGTGTAGATGACAACGGGAAGGGTTTTGACGCCGAAGCGGTCCTGGGCGGGAAGAGTCTGGGCCTGAAGCTGATCCGGGAACGGGCGGAGATGCTGGGAGGCGGCTTTGATATCGACAGCTCCCCGGGCAAGGGCGCGCGAATCTCGTTTTCCATTCCCGTCAAGGGCTGATTCTGGCCCGGAATTACAAAAACATAAAGCTAACATAATTGTTAGGGGCGCACCTTGATTATTATGAAGATTCCGTTATAATATGGCTAACCTTGGATGGCCTCCAGGAAAACCTCAAAGAAAGGAGAATTGATTACCATGTTATTTGCCCCGAAGGAAAAGGGCCAGGGGTTGGTTGAGTATGCGTTGATTCTTGTTTTGGTTGCCATTGTTGTTATCGCGGTCTTGATGGTCTTGGGCCCGATCATTGGCAACGTATTCAGCTCAATCAACAGCAGCCTAACTGGCGTGTAAGTTGATTATTGCTCCCGGCGAGCGGGTGGGACTCTGTCAAACGGACAGAGTCCCACTTTTTTACCACCATGCTTTTGTTATTTTCCTGTATAATGAATGTGATATAAATCGATCATCCTTCTGCTTGAGAGGAGAACTATATGCGCCGTGGGCGAATTCTCATCTTTGTGATATTGATTGTAATTATCGGCCTGATCGTGGCTGTGGTTGCATTACGCAGTTTCATCCTTCAGCCTTCGCAGCCGGCGGCACCAGCGAACGTGGATGTGTATGTGGCGGGGCAAAATATTGCGCAAGGCGGCAAGATCACCGAGGACGTGTTGGCTACCAAGACGCTGCCTCAGAACCTGGTGACTGCCGACATGTATACGACAAATCAAAAATCGGACCTGTTGAATAACAAGATTGCCACGATCCCCCTGTCGCAAGGGACCTTCATTACAAGAGGTGAGATCTCGGACGCCTCCCAGGCGGTGACGATCCCGGGCCCCACCTGGGCGGCCGTGATCCCGCCAGGCATGGTGGCGGCCTCGATACCCACCACGCGTTTCTCACTGGCGGCCTACAGCGTTGCCGATGGGGCTCATGTCAATGTCAATGCCTGTTTCCAGTTTGTGGATATTGATTCTGGTTTCCAGACCATATTGCCGAACCACACCGCCGTGCTCACGGGCACGGGAGCTGCCCAGGGAGCCTTGCCCGTGCTTTCCTTGGCGGTCAATTCTTCCGGGGACGCGAGCACCGAGGGCCGCGTGGAGCTTGAACCATCCTTGCAGCAACCCTATTACGTCGTGCCGGCCGAACCACAACGGGCCCGCACGGTGTGCCAAACCATCCTGCAGGACGTGGTCGTGATGAAGGTAGGGAACTTCTCGCAGGCCGCCTCCAGCCAGGCCGCCGGGCAAGCGCAGCAGTCCCAGCAGGCGGCCGCCCCGGCAGCCGCACCCGATATCATTACCTTGATTGTTTCACCCCAGGATGCCGATATGCTGGATTACATGGTTTATACCAGCGCCCAGATCACCCTGGCTTTGCGAAACCCGAACGACCAATCCCGCCAGGCCACCAATGCGATTACCCTGCAGTTCGCGCTGAGCCAATATAACATTCCGGTGCCTGCCAAGCTGCCGTATGGAACCCAGCCCCGGGTGGACGCGTTGGTTCAGCCAACCCTGGCCAATGATACCGCGCCGGCGCCCGCAAAATGAAATGTAGAGGTGAAGTTGGATTTAGAGGATATTCATGGCCGATAAGATCCGAGTTCTGATCGTCGACGACGTCGCCGATACCCGCGAAAATGTGCGCAAGCTGCTTCAATTTGAGTCGGATGTGGACGTCGTGGGCGCAGCTCGTTCCGGAAAGGAAGGCATTCAGCTTTCTCAGGAGCTCGATCCGGACGTCGTATTGATGGATATCAATATGCCGGATATTGACGGCATTTCTGCGACGGAATCCATCCGCCAGAAATCGCCGCACACCCAGGTCATCATATTATCTGTCCAGAACGACCAGAATTATATGCGCCGGGCCATGTTGGCCGGGGCGCGGGATTTCCTGGCCAAGCCGCCCGTGGGCGATGAGCTGATATCGGCCATTCGGCGTGCCGGCGAAATGGCGCGCAGCGAGCGGAGCAAGAGCGCCCAGGTGCGCACGATCGCGGCCATGCCCGGCGGGGGCCAGATGGCCATGGCCGGAATGGTCGGGCTTTCCCAGGGAAAGATCATCTGCATCTACAGCCCCAAGGGCGGAACCGGTTGTACCACCATTGCGGTCAATCTCGCGCTGGCGCTGCATAACGAGGATACGCATGTGGTCCTGGTGGATGCCAATCTGCAATTCGGGGATGTGGCCGTCTTTGTGAATGAACAGGGCAAGAATACCATCCTGGATATTGCCCCGCGTGTGGATGATCTGGACCCCGACACCGTCCAGAGCATCATGATCAAACATGAAGCCTCCGGGATCCATATTTTGGCCGCGCCGCAGCGGCCGGAAATGGCAGAGAAAGTTTCCGCCGATCAGTTCACCAAGGTGCTGAATTATCTGAAACAGTTGTATGCCTACGTCGTGGTGGATACTGCCTCCCTGCTCAATGACATCACCCTCGCGACCATTGACGCCAGTGATGCAATCGTCCTGGTTACCACACAGGACATTCCCTCGGTGAAAAATGCCCGGTTGTTCCTCGACCTGTCTCAGACCATGGGCGTGGCCCGTCAGCGCATCGTGTTCACGATGAATCGCTTCGATAAGCGCATTGCGATCACGCCGGAGAGAATTGGCGAGAATCTTAAGCAGGAAGTCAAAGTGGTCATTCCGCTTGATGAGCGCGTGGTGATTCCGGCGGTCAACCGCGGCATCCCCTTCATGCTCGATAACAAATCCCAGCCGGTCGCCAAGGGTGTGTTCAGCCTTGCGGAGGCCGTGCGCACCCAGTTGGCTGCTCTTGAGTCGGAAGAAACCCCAGCCAGTAGACGTTAAGGAGAAGCGGTATGTCATTGCTTAAACGTATTGAACAAGGCGGTCAACAAGGACAGGGTTCCGCGCCGGCGCAGCCCGCCGTGGGCAGCGGCCTGCCGGGCGGTGGAGATAATAACTCCCGCCTTTCGTCCCTGCAGGCCCGGCGCGTCAGCGCCCCCATCACTTCTCCGCAGGCCGGCTCCTATTTTGACCTCAAGACCCGCGTCCAGAACAAGCTGCTGGCTGAACTTGATCCTTCCATGGATGTCACGAAGACCGACGAGGTCCGCAAAACGATTCAGGACCTGTTTGAACAGATCCTGACGGAAGAGAACATCGTTCTTTCGCGGCCTGAACGGGCGCGCCTGTTTGAACAGATCGCGGCTGAAATCCTTGGCCTGGGCCCCCTTCAGCCTCTGCTGGAAGACGATACCATTACGGAAATCATGGTGAACGGCGCCAAGAACATTTACGTGGAGCGCAAAGGCAAGGTCCATCGCGTGCCCGTGACATTTGAAAACAACGAGCATGTCCTCCGGATCATAGACCGCATTGTGGCCCCGCTCGGCCGCCGCATCGACGAGTCCAGCCCGTATGTGGATGCCCGCCTGCCGGACGGCTCCCGTGTGAACGCCGTGATCTCGCCGATCTCCCTGGTCGGGCCGGTGCTGACCATTCGTAAGTTCTCCAAGAATCCCATCACCGTGGATCAGTTGATCCAATTCGGGTCGGTCACCCAGGAAGCCATGCAGTTCTTAAAAGCCTGCGTGGAATCTCGGCTCAATATCATCATTTCCGGCGGTACGGGTTCAGGCAAGACGACGCTTTTGAATGTCTTGTCGGGTTTCATTCCGTCGGATGAACGCATCATCACCATCGAGAATTCGGCCGAACTTCAGCTGCGCCAGGAGCACGTGGTCACGCTCGAATCCCGGCCGCCCAATATTGAAGGACGCGGCGAAGTCACCATCCGCGATCTGGTCATAAACTCCCTCCGGATGCGCCCCGAGCGCATCATCGTCGGCGAGTGCCGCGGCGGGGAGGCCCTGGATATGCTGCAGGCCATGAATACGGGCCATGACGGTTCCATGACGACCGCCCATGCCAACAGCCCCCGGGACGCGCTCGCCCGTCTCGAGACCATGTGCCTGATGGCGGGCATGGATCTTCCCGCCCGGGCGATCCGCGAGCAGGTCGCGGCCGCGGTGGATATGATTTGCCAGGTGTCTCGTATGAGGGATGGGACCCGTAAGATAGTCAGTATCACGGAGATCAGCGGCATGGAAGGCGATATCATCACCATGACCGACATCTTCATGTTTGAACAAACCAGCATTGAAAATGGCCAGGTGATCGGCCGTCTGCGCCCGACCGGTTTGCGCCCGAAGTTCATGGACAAGATCGATGCCGCAGGCGTTCATCTGCCTCCTTCCATTTTTGGCATCGGCGAACGTCGCCGTCTCTAGGATCCCGGTATTCAAAAGGTAGTCGGTAGACTATGGCACTGGTAATCGTGATCGGCGGCATCATCCTGATCGTCCTTTTGGTTATTGGGGTGATCGTCTCTGCGTCGAGTGAGCGGGCGCTGGTCGAACAACGCCTGGGTCAATACCTTGACGAGGGGAAGGCCGCGGCCGAACGCCAGGCGCAAAGTTCGGCCCTGACGGAATGGGTCTCCAAGCGGGTTGAAAAGACCTCGTTTGGCGAGCGGATCGGCCGAAGCCTGGCGCGGGCAGACCTGAAGTTCAAAGCGGGCGAATATGTTGCCCTGGTGGTCATCGCCGTTATCGCGGTGGGCGGCATTGCCTGGCTGTTGGGGGGCCACAATCCGATCTCCTTCTTGATCGGGGCGGCCATCGGGTACTTCATTCCGGGCTTCTATGTCCGCCGGCAGCAGCAACGGCGGCTGACCAAATTTAATGAGCAGTTGTCTGATATGCTCAACCTGATGGTCAACGGCCTGCGGGCCGGCTATTCGACCATGCAGGCCATGGAGGCCGTCAGCAAGGAACTGCCGAGCCCGATCTGTGATGAATTCCGCCGTGTGGTTCAGGAAATGCAGATCGGCATTCCAATGGAAGTGGCACTCGATAATCTCCTGCGCCGCATTCCCAGCGAAGACCTGGACTTCGTGATCACCGCCGTCAATGTCCAACGCGAGGTGGGCGGTAATCTCTCCGAGATCCTCGACACAATTTCATTCACCATTCGTGAGCGCGTTAAGATCAAGGGCGAGATCCGCGTCATGACCGCGCAGGTCCGGACATCGGGCGTCATTTTGTCCCTGGTGCCCGTGTTCCTGACGTTGATGCTTTGGTTCATCGATCCGACCTATATCATGTCGTTTCTTGATGACGGCCCGATTTGCGCCGCCGCGATTATCGGCGTGGTCCTGATCTTGATCGGGCTGGGTTATTTCATCATGATGCGCATTGCGGACATCGAGGTGTAAATCATGAACATTCTGATCTGGGTGGTCGTCATCCTTGTCGTCGTGGGCGGAGCGGTCACGCTGGCTGTGGTGGGCATGCGGGCGGGCCGCGGCAACACAGACGAAGATCCGTTGATGGCGCGCCTGGCGGAGGCCACGGAGCGCGGTGATGTTGTGACTTCGCTCGAAGAGATCGAGATGCAGCAGCCCTTCAGCCAGCGCGTCCTTCTGCCGCTGGTCCGCCGGGTCGGCGAACTGTCCAGCCGCTTCACTCCGCAGAAGGCCCTGGAAGACACTGCCAAGAAAATTGAACTGGCCGGCAACCCGTACAATCTCGACGCGGCAACCCTGCTGGCGTCCCGGTTTGTGTTTGCGGTGTTTTTCGGCGGCATCCTGCTGGTCATTGCCCTGATCTCGCCGAGCAAATGGCCGCTGATGCGGACCTTTATAGTCGTTGTGCTCTTTACGGCCCTGGGATTCTTCTTTCCGCAGCTCCTGCTTCAAAGTCGCATCAATGCACGTCAGAAGGATATCCGGAAGGCCATGCCAGATGCGCTGGACCTGTTGACCATTTGTGTAGAAGCCGGCCTGGGTTTTGATGCGGCCCTGTCCAAGGTGGGCGAGAAATGGGAAACCCACCTGTCGGTGGCCCTGCTGCGGACGATCCGCGAGATCCAATTGGGCAAGCCGCGGCGTGACGCGCTCAAAGATATGGCGGATCGCATCGGCATCCCTGAAATGACCAGTTTTGTGGCCGCCGTGATCCAAAGTGAAGTGTTGGGTGTCAGCCTGGCCAAGGTCCTGCGAATCCAGTCAGACCAGATGCGCGTCAAGCGCCGCCAGCATGCCGAGGAGGAGGCGCACAGCGCGCCCATCAAGATGATCATCCCGATGGCGTTCCTGACGTTCCCGTCAATCTTTATCATCCTGCTGGCCCCGGCCGGCATGCAGATCCAGCATTCTCTGACCGGCGTAATCAAATAGGTTCCCGAAGGGCAGGGGATGGTTTTGGACCGGGTTCTCCTATGAACCACGGACGCGGTCGAGTCGGCCGGAAGACGCCGAACTCGATCTGTGCGCCGAGCGGGGGCGGACAAGGGGCTTGGCGTTCGTGCGGGGATCGCGAGAAAGATATCCAAAGTCTTGTTGAGGCAAGGGGTGGTGTTTGCGGGTTCCCGGCTGATGCCGGCGCTCAGCGCGCCCCGGGTGCGCAGGCGCGGCCGTGGTTCCGCCCTCTCCGCTGCTGCCCGGGAGGAGGCGCTCCAGGTCCGAATCCCATGCACAAGCTTGACTCGTGCGGCGGGGCGGAATGGCGCCCCCCGCGTGTCCCGCAGCGGGAGGAGGCTGTCAGCGAACCGGGGCGGTCCCTTGAAAGGTCGCGACCTTTCCATGGGAAAGGTCCACCTCAGGAAGCGCGTTATAATCAACTCAGTTGGACCGCGTGTCCGCTTGCCTTGGCCCCTGAAATGGCGCCCGCTCCCGATGCTTTGAAGCGAGTCCGCGAAACCCGATCTCAAGCTGGTTTGACCAACTCAGCACCCGCCCGAACCCCCGTGGAGCTTTCTTGCGGGGGCAGGAGGCGTGTGAACGGGCGGGCGGTTTTAGCGGTGGAGGCCGTTGCAACGATGGGAACCACCGTCTCGTCCTGCGCTGGGGTGCTTCAGGCTGCCGCTGCGCAGGACTTTTTTCGCGGGGATGGTATCCCATGCGCTGGCTCACTTTGGATCGAGCAGCGATTGACGCGTCGGTGAAACCTTTTTTCTTCCCTAAGGAGGCCCGTATGGCAATTCAAGTAGATGTTCAAACTCGAAATCTTCGCTTGACCGATCACATCAAGAGTCATGTCGAAAATAAAGCTGGAAAGTTGGATCATTACTTGCCTGCCGTGGAGGAGGCGCATGTGGAATTGACTTATCACAAGTCCGCGCGCAGCGCGGCGGATCGTAATGTGGCGCAGATCACGGTGCGCGGCAAGGGATTGCTGCTTCGAACCGAGGAGCGGGCGGACGAAACGCTGGTTGCGTTTGATTCTGCCCTGGACAAGTTACAACACCAGATTGAGCGCTATAAGGGCAAGCACTATCATGGCCGCGGGGATGGTCGGTCGGCCAGCGAGCTGGATGAAAGTGCGGCGCCGGTCGATGAGACCGGGGAACTGCCGCCCCTGATCGCGCGCCGCAAGCAATTCCGGATCCTGCCGATGAACGAATTGGAGGCGGTTGAGCAAATGAAGCTGCTCGGGCATGATAATTTCTTTATTTTCTACAATGCCGATACCAGCAAGATCAACGTGTTGTATCGCCGCCGAGACGGCTCCTATGGTTTGATCGAGCCGGAGATCGGCTAGAAACCCCCGGAGTCCGGAACCGTCAATCAAGCCCGGCCAAATGGCCGGGCTCTTATTTCCCCGAGCGCGCCCGAACGCGGGCGCCCTTGGCCTGGCCTGGGCTGCCGCGCTGATCCAATCCGATCAAGGCGCCCAGCAGAATAAACCAGGCCGCGATCTGCGCAGCGCGGAGACCGCCCAGGATCAGGGTGCTGTCGCCGCGAAAGCCCTCAAGGACGAGGCGGCTCGCGGAGCTCAGCGCGACGAACAGCAGGAACTCAAAACCGGGCCCGGCAGCAGGCTTCTGAATCAGGATTACCGCCAGGGTCACCAGGGCTGCGATGGTTTCATAGAGTTGGGTCGGGTGTCGCAAGGCCCCCCACTGCTCAACGGCCCAGGGCACATTTGTCTCTTTGCCGAACGCGGCGCCCGAAGCCAGATGCGACAAGGCGATCCCGATGGCCAGCGCGGCGAAAAGAGGAGTGAGCACGTCCAGCGAATCCCAAAGTGGAAGATGGGCACGCCGACCATAGGCGAGGCCCGCCAGGACTGCAATGGCCAGTCCACCCCATTGATCGAACAAAGCCGTATTCAACGAGAAAATGCTGCCCGGGCTCTGAGAAAAGGTTGGAAAATTCTCGAGGGCATAAAGCAGCCGCCCGCCGATCAGAAAGCCCCCCAGGCTGGCGAGCAGAAGGTTGTTCAGCGCGTCAAGATTGACAGGGTGGCCCGGCGCGCCCCGTTCGGACAGGGTTAATCCGATCCAGGCCGCCAGGATGATCAGGATGAGATCACGCGGGGGTGCAAAGATGTTCTGGAACAGGGGCAGGATGCTCATTTGAGGATTTCTTCAATGTTCGTGCGGAGCAATGCCTCGGACATCGGTCCGCCGACCACGACTTCCCGGATGACACCGTCGCGCCCGATAAAGAAGGAGGTCGGCAAGGAACGCAGTTCATACAGGGTGGAGGCTTCGCCGTTGATGTCCAGCAGAACGGGAAAGGTGATGCCGTATTGTCTGATGAACGGCGAAATTGCCGTGGGGTCGTCCTGGACGGTTGAGTTTACGGCCAGTACGATCAATCCCTGATCCTGATAGGCCTGATACAGTTTCTCGATGACCGGCATTTCGGCGCGGCAGGGCGGGCACCAGGTTGCCCAGAGGTTGATCAGGACCCCTTTTCCGAGATAATCCGTCAAGGCGATCGACCGGCCATCGGGCGTGGCGAGTCTGAAATCCGGTGCGAGAAACCCCTTTTGCGGGGCCGGGATGCGTCCGGCGGTTGCCGAATTGCTCTGGTCGGCGCTGGCAAAGATCCAGGCCAGGCCCGCCAGCAGAATAATCCCAGACAGGGAACGTCGCAGAATCGGTTGCATAAGTTTCTTTTTTGTACTACACTACTATCGTTTGCGTTCGCAGGCTATATCTTACTATGCTTTTTACTGATTCCGCTTACATCGGCGTAGATGTGATCTCGGGGCATAAGGGGGTGACTTACGCCGCCCTGGATCATGATCTGAACCTGGTCGCACTGGCGGATGCGGGTTCAGAAGAGGCCTTCGCATTTTTGGCCGGGCAAAAATCTGCGGTGGTCGCGGTCAATGCGCCCTCGCATCCCAATCACGGCGTGATCAGCCGGAATCTGCAGACGGAGGGCCTCACGCCGCCGTTCGCACACACCGCAGAGATGCGCGTTGCCGAATATGAATTGCGCCGGCGGGGCATTGCCGTCAGGGGTACCGGCGCCAAAGAATCGCTGTGCCCGGCCGGAATCCGTGCCGGTTTCGCTTTCTACAGGAAATTAGCGAGACTCGGATTCGAAGCCTATCCCGGAGATGACGGGCCGCATCAGTGGCTCGAGACCAATTCGCAGGCGTGTTTCTGCGTTTTGCTCGGCGTCCACCCGCTGCCCAAATTGACCTTGGAAGGACGGTTGCAGCGTGAGTTGTTATTGTACGAACTCGGGCTGCGAATTCATGACCCCATGATCTTCTTTGAAGAGATCACACGCCATAAATTGATGAACGGCCTGCTGCCGTTCGAGCTTGTGCATTCGCCTGCGCAGCTGGATGCGTTGATGGCGGCCTATACGGCCTGGCAGGTGAAGCAAAAGCCCGCCGAAGTAATTCGATTCGGGCACCGGCTCGAAGGTTCTATTACCCTGCCGGTCGCTGCATTGAAGGAAAAATATTAATCGAGGAGAACCATGCCGACTGATGATCTGCAAATGCGCGCGATCAATACCATTCGCTTTCTTTCCGCAGACGCCGTGCAGAAGGCGAATTCCGGGCATCCCGGCCTTCCGATGGGCGCCGCCGCAATGGCGTTTACGTTGTGGACACGTCACCTGCACCACAATCCGCGCAATCCCAAATGGGCGGGGCGCGACCGATTCGTTTTGTCCGGCGGGCATGGTTCGATGCTTCTCTATTCGCTCTTGCACCTGACCGGCTATGATTTGCCGCTGGAGGAATTGAAGAACTTCCGTCAATGGGGGAGCAGGACGCCGGGCCATCCGGAATATGGGTTGACGCCTGGCGTCGAAACCACCACCGGTCCGTTGGGGCAGGGCTTCGCCACCGGTGTGGGGATGGCCATTGCGCAGGCGCATCTCGCGGCCTGCTTCTCCCCGGACTTGTTCAACCATTATGTATACGGCATCGTCACGGATGGGGATTTGATGGAAGGCATTTCGTCGGAGGCCGCCTCGCTGGCGGGGCATTTGCGGTTGGGACGATTGATCTATCTGTACGACGACAATCACATTTCGATCGACGGGTCGACGAACTTGGCATTCACCGAAGACCGCGCCGCGCGTTTCGAAGCCTACGGCTGGCATGTTCAGAAGGTGGACGACGGCAATGAGGTCGAGGCGGTTGACCGCGCCCTCCTCAATGCAAAGGCCGATCCGCGTCCATCCCTGATCTGCGTCCGCACCACGATCGGCTTTGGGGCCCCGACCCGGCAGGGAACCGCCAAGGCGCACGGTGAGCCGCTGGGGGACGACGAATTGAATGCCGCCAAGAAGAATCTCGGCTGGCCGCTCGAGCCGCGCTTCCTGATCCCGGGCGATGTCCTCGAATTCTTCCGTGAGGCGATCGATGGCGGCCGGAAGGCTGAAGATGAATGGAATGCCCGCCTGGACGAATACCGACGATCCAATCCGGAAAGAGGCGCGGAACTCGAACGGCGGTTGGCCGGCCGGCTGCCCGCGAACTGGGAATCCGCCCTGCCCACTTTTTCCGCCGACCCCAAGGGAATGTCCACCCGCGTTGCGTCGGGCAAAGTGATCAACGCCCTGGCCGCAAGGGTTCCCGAGCTGCTCGGCGGCTCGGCGGACCTGGCGCCGTCCAATAACACACGGATCGACGGCAGTCCCGATTTTCAGAAAGAGAATTATCAGGGACGCAATTTTCACTTCGGCGTCCGTGAACATGCGATGGGCGCGGTATTAAACGGCATGCGCTTGTATGGCGGCGTGATCCCCTACGGTGGAACGTTCCTGATCTTTTCTGATTATATGAAGCCGGCGATTCGAATTGCGGCGCTATCGCACATTCCCACGATCCTGGTTTTCACGCACGACAGTGTCGGCCTGGGCGAAGACGGACCCACCCATCAGCCGATCGAACATTTGGCCGCGCTGCGCGCCGTGCCGAATGTGACCGTCATCCGTCCGGCCGATGCGAATGAAACCGTCCAGGCCTGGAAAGTGGCGCTGCTGAATCGTCAAGGGCCGATCGCCTTCGCCCTGACGCGCCAGAATGTCCCGGTCTTCGAATCTTCAGACCCCGGCGGATTGGAGAAAGGCGCGTACGTCTTGAAGGACTTCGGCAAAAAGAAGCCCGAACTGATCCTGATGGCCTCGGGATCCGAAGTCGGTCTGATCTACGAGGCGGCCGCCAAACTTGCCGAGCGCGGGCACAGTGTCCGCGTCGTCTCGTTCCCGTCGTGGGAGCTCTTCGAGAAGCAGGAGCCGGCCTATCGCGAGTCTGTTCTGCCGAAAAAGATTCAGGCACGGATCGCGGTCGAGGCGGGGGCCAGTCTGGGCTGGGAGAGATATGTCGGCTCATCGGGAAAGGTCATCGCGATCGATCGCTTCGGCGCGTCCGCGCCTTATAAGATCATCTTCGAAAAACTCGGATTTGACGTGGAAGGCATTCTGGCTGCGGCCCGGCCCCTGCTGCGCAAGACAAGCAATTCCGGGAAAGGACCGCAAAGAAAGGCGATCAGGAAAAAGAAATGAAAGTTGCAGTTGGATTTGACCATGCTGGTTTTCCGTTGAGGCAGGCAACCCTGGAGGCCGTGCAGAGTGCCGGTCACGAGCCGATCGATCTGGGTACGCACAGCGCCGAGCCGGTGGACTTTCCGGACTTCACGGAAAAGGTCGGCCGCGCCCTGCAAAGCGGTCAGGCCGAGCGCGGAATTTTGGTCTGTGGTTCGGGCGTGGGGGCATGCATGGCCGCCAACAAGATGAAAGGTGTGTACGCTGCGATCTGCCACGACACATACTCCGCGGCGCAAGGCGTAAGGCATGACAATATGAATGTGCTGTGCCTGGGCGGACGAGTGATCGGACCCGAACTCGCCAGGTCCTTGATCCTTGCCTTTCTGGAGGCGCGTTATATCGGCAACGACCCGGGCGGCGAACGCCTGGCGAGGCGGGTCGGTAAAATTCACAAGATGGAGAACGGCGAATCTGTCCTATAGAGGTTTGAATGTCATCTTCCATTGAAAAACTAACATCCCTGGGTCAATCCGTCTGGCTGGACAACATCCAGCGGCGGCAGTTGGAAAACGGCGAGCTCAAAGCGATGATCGAGCGGGGCGACATCCGCGGCATGACTTCCAATCCGTCCATCTTCAATCATGCGATTTCGAAATCGCATGATTACGATTCCGCCCTCGTGCCGCTGGCCTGGGCGGGCTGGGACGCCGAAAAGATATTTTGGGAACTTGCCATCGACGATATCCGGGCGGCCTGCGATCTGTTCGGTCCGCTCTATGAGGAGACGAACGGCGGCGACGGTTACGTGAGCATCGAGGTCAGTCCGAGACTCGCGCACGATACCGACGCCACTGCCGCCCAGGCCCAGCAGCTCTGGGCGCGTGTGGCGCGGCCCAATCTCATGGTGAAAATACCGGCCACGCCGGAAGGGGTGCCGGCCATCCGGCGCGCGATCACGGCGGGCGTCAACGTCAATGTCACCTTGATCTTCTCGTTGAAGCGCTACGCGGAAGTGATGGAGGCCTATCTAGGCGGACTGGCAGACCACCTCGCCGCCGGGCATTCGATCGACCACATCGCCTCGGTGGCTTCGTTCTTTGTTTCGCGGCTGGACACAAAAATCGACCCCAAACTTCCGGACGGATCGCCCTGGCGCGGCCGGGCCGCGGTCTCAAGCGCTAAGCTGGCGTACGATGAGTTCCTGAGAACGTTCAGCGGTCAGCGCTGGGAAAATCTCAAGGTCAAAGGGGCCCATGTTCAGCGTCCGCTGTGGGCCTCCACCAGTACCAAGAATCCGGCATACCCCGACACTCTCTATGTCGACAATCTGATCGGTCCCGAGACCGTTAATACGGTACCGCCTGCGACGCTCGAGGCCTTCCGCGATCACGGCATCGCCGCGGCCACCCTGACGCGCGATCTGGATCAGGCCCGGGAGACCATCCATCAGCTTGAAGTCGCCGGGATTTCAATGGATGTCATGACGCAGGAATTGGAAGACGAAGGCGTCCGGGCTTTCGCCGACGCGTTCACACAATTGATGGCAACCATTGATGAGCGGCGCCGGATCGCGGTTGCAGCTCTCGGTCCGATGTCGGATCCCGTTGCGAAACGGATCTCGCAACTTCAAACGGAGGCCGTGCCGGCGCGCTTGTGGCAGCAGGATCCGACCTTGTGGACGAGCGACGCCGCCGGGCAGGCCGAGGTCAGGATCCGCATGGGTTGGCTGGGATCGCCTGAGAAGGCGCGCCAACGGCTGAAGGTCTATCAAGCCCTGGCCCAGGAAATTCGCAAAGAGAAAATCGACCGCGTGCTGGTTCTGGGCATGGGCGGCTCCTCACTGACCGCCGAGGTTTTCAGCTTGTTGCTGTCTGCGGCGAGCGTGGAAGTTCCAGTGTCTCTGGCGATCCTCGATTCGACGGAACCCTCGCAAGTTGCAAAAACGGCCGAAGAATATCCGCCTGAGAAGACTCTGTATGTGGTTGCCAGCAAATCGGGCGGCACGGCCGAAGTGATGGCCAACTTTAATTATTTCTGGAAGTTGAGCAAGAAGGACGGCTCGCGCTTCGTTGCCACAACGGACCCGGGTACGCCGCTGGAGGCCCTGGCGCGCAAGCGAAGTTTCAGAAATATCTTTTCCGCCGATCCAATGGTGGGTGGGCGTTACTCCGCCTTGACGGACTTCGGCCTGGTGCCCGCCGCCCTGCTTGGCATGGACTTGGATCGTCTGCTCGATAAAGCCGAATGGATGAAACGTCAGTGCGGCGAGCATGTTCCGGCGGCGCGTAATCCAGGTTTGGCACTGGGAGCCGTCTTGGGCGAATCCGCCCGCGCCGGCCGCGACAAGCTGACGATCCTGAGCGATGCGCCGTTGTCGGCATTTGCAAGTTGGATCGAGCAGATTATCGCCGAGTCGAGCGGCAAGAACGGGAGGGGCATTCTGCCCGTTCCGCTCGAACCGATCGGCGACGCCAAAGTCTACGGGAATGACCGCCTGTTTGTGTACCTGCGGCAGACGGGCGAGTTGGATGCAGTGGTCGAGTCTCTGCGCGAGGCTGGACATCCGGCGCTGGATCTTGCCATGGCCGGTCCGTATGATGTGGGCGCAGAGATCTATCGTTGGGAGATCGCCACTGCCGTTGCATGTTCGATCATCGGCGTCAATGCGTTCGACCAACCGAACGTGGAATCGAGCAAGAAGATCACAAAGATGAAGATTGCTGAGTTTCAAAAGAGGGGCAGTTTGAAGGAAGGCAGACCCGCCTGGAGGCGGGATGGCATCCTGGTGTTCGCGTCCGCGAAGGAGGGCGGCGCATCCCTGAAGGCGGTCTTGAACGGCTTCTTGAGGAAGGCGAGGCCGGACGGTTACGTTGCCATCAGCGCCTATTTGCCGCGCAATCTTGAAATGACAGACGCATTGCAGAAAATGCGGGCGGCTATTCGCGCCAGGACCGGCACCGCCGTGACCGCGGGCTTTGGTCCGCGCTTCCAGCATTCGACAGGGCAATTTCACAAGGGCGGACCGAAGAATGCGCTGTTCATTCAAATCACGGCTGAGGCCGCCAAGGATATCAATATTCCCACGGAAGGCTTGACGTTTGGCACGCTGATCCGCGCCCAGGCGCTAGGCGATTTCGAAGCCCTGCTGGAGGCAAAACGAAAAGTCTTGCGTGTCCATCTGCCGAGCGCGCAGGCTATCTCGTTGCTGGTGGATGCTCTGCAATGAAATAATTTCCGGGCTCTGATCTCTTTGAAAAGGAGTTGCCATGGCGCAAACCGTTTCGCTTTCCAACGCCGATCCGGCGGCACGGCGTACGGCAGATCTGCTGGAGCGGATCTTCCCATCGCCGCGCGGTTTCGGGATACGCCTGTGGGATGGGCGTGAGTTGCCCGTGGACGGGCGGCCGACCTTTTCCCTGGTCCTCAATCATGCCGGAGCGCTGCGGAGCATGTTCACTCCGCCCATCGAACTGTCCCTCGGCGAAGCTTTCATCCTAAAGGATTTTGAGATCGAGGGCGATATTTTCTCTGCCTTTTCGCTGCTGGATCGCCTCTCCGCCCGGAAATTCTCCGCGGGGGAGCCGGTCATAATTGGATTGGGGCTGCTGATGCTGCCAGCGGGGGGCGCGGCGCGGCTGCAGGGACGCGGGCCCCTGAAGGTGCGCGGCACGCTCCACTCCCGCGAACGGGACCTCGCCGCCGTTCAATATCATTATGATGTTGGGAACGACTTCTACTCCCTGTGGCTCGACCGAAATTTGCAATATTCCTGCGCCTATTTTCCGAGCGGCGCGGAAGACCTGGACACGGCCCAGGAACGCAAGATGGAGCATATCTGCCGAAAGCTGCGGTTGCGGGCGGGTGAGCGCCTGCTTGACATCGGCTGCGGCTGGGGAGGACTGGCCCGTTACGCGGCCTCAAGATACAATGTGAAAGTGCTGGGCGTGACACTGAGCCAAAATCAAAAGGCGTATGCGGACGAGCAAATCGCCCGCGCCGGACTGCAGGGACGCGTCGCGGTCGAGCTGAAGGATTACCGTGATCTTGACAACGAGTCCTTTGACAAGGTCGTCAGCGTGGGCATGTTCGAGCATGTGGGCCGCAGCCGCCTGCCCGGCTATTTTGCCCAGGTCCACCGCCTGCTCAGCTCCGGCGGATTGTTCCTGAACCATGGAATCTCACGCCGCGCAGAAACCAGGGCCGATGAGCAGAGCTTCCTAGCCAGATCCGTCCTGGGACGGGGCGAATTCCAGCAAAAATACATCTTCCCGGACGGCGAGCTTGAGCCTCTGAGCGAGGTCAATATGATGGCGGAGAAGGCTGGATTTGAAGTCCGCGATGTCGAGAACCTGCGTGAGCATTATGCCCTCACGCTGCGCCAATGGGTGAATCGCCTGGCGGATCACCGCGCCGAGGCGATCCGGGTTTCCGACGAAGTGACCTATCGCACCTGGCGTCTGTATATGTCGGCCTCAGTTTATGGATTTGAAAGCGGAAACATCAATGTCAACCAGACCCTGCTGGCGAAGTTGACCGGCGCGGGGCAGAGCAATGTGCCTTTCAGCCGCGCAGACCTGTATGCCTAGCCCGGGCCGGGAGGCGGCCCGGGATTGGTAGCTGGCAGTCCAAATCCGCTGCCTTGGGCAGCAAGACAACATGTTCGGGTCCTTTGCCTGTGTGAGCGATAGGCAGGGAATCCTTCAATCCCGACTCTGCTCATCCCGTGCAGACCATGGGCAGTTGGTCCGGCACTCCCTCCGGAAGCCCTGCTCTCCAAAGACTACTTCCCCGTAATTCTATCTTGGCGCCTGCACCCGGCCCGCCCAGAGTTTTATCAACGGCTAGGGCCTGCAGGAGCCGTCATCGGCCGTTGCGTTGGGGTTGTAATTCGCTGCAGCGGGCAGTGTGCATCCATAGACGGCCGAGGCCCCGGATTTACAGGAGCCATCATCCGCCGTTGCGCTGGGGTTGTAATTCGCTGCTGCGGGCAGCGTGCATCCATAGACGGCCGAGGCCCCAGATTTGCAGGAGCCATCATCGGCCGTCGCGTTGGGGTTGTAATTCGCCGCTGCGGGCAGCGTGCATCCGTAAAGCGCTGGGGCCCCAGATCTACAGGAGCCATCATCCGCGGTTGCGTTGGGGCTGTAATTGACCGCCGACGGATTCGTGCATCCCGGGACCGTCGCCAGACAAGCGGGATATGTGCCGGAGTAGCCTGCAGGGCATTGTGCACCGGCTGTCGCCAGGGGCCGGGCGGCCACTCGGGCATTAAATGGGAATACCAGCGCGAGCATCAGGCTGCAGAGGCTCGCTACCGATAAGAACGGTAACTTATTCTTGTTTTCCATGGAACACGCTCCTTTTGTGTTGTCGAACGATCAACTTCGATCAGGTAGGTTTCTTCTTGCTCTGCCCGCCAAACGAGCTTCTTGTTCGATTCCATGAGGTGGAGATCCAAAAAGGCGGATCGAGAAGGTGCCGAGCCTCGCAGAAGCTTTCGCAGAGCGTGGTTTCGCGTTCAGGACATTCATGGACTCGGGGAAAAAGAAGGGGTTTCACGGGCATTTCACTAGTTGTTTAATTCATGTATAGCTTAACTTCGACTACCATCTTAATCCAGTAATAATCATCACGCGGGCCCTTCAACTTTTTGATGCCTCGCCATAGAGAACGTTGATAGCCACGCCCTCCTTCCTGCTGCAGGAGGTGCTGCACCGCCCGTCAGCGGGCGGTGTTCTAAACAACGATCCTGGAAGGTGCAGCGCGTTCCCACCTTGCATGGTCGTTCGCGCCGGTATGCCTCTCTTGAAATTTCCCGTCAGCCGCTGGCTGCCCCGATCCGTTGGCGCGGGGTATAAAGGGCAGCCCCTTGAAATGCACCGTCCGGACAGCTCGAGCCCCTCGCCGCTCCGGGGACCGGGCGATCCGCCCCGTCGCACCGGGACGGGAGAAAAGCGGGCCGGCCCATCTTGTCCCATTCGCTGCCAAATCGACCGAAAGGCCCGCCTTGAATCCAGAGCATGGGATGGCTACATCTGCGAGGCTCCCCTTGGAGCTCTTGGCAGAGCAAGCAGTGTAGAGCTTAGATCGGGGGCACGTTCAGGGTCTCATGCGTTATACTCAGAAATGGATCCCTGGATCAGAGGTGCTCAAATGACAAACCTATCACAACTTAAATGTGTTGCGTGCCGGGGCGGCGAACCGACCCTAAGTGCCGCGGAAATTGCAGAATTGCGCCCGCAGGTGCCGGAGTGGCAGCTCAGGGAAGTAGAGGGCGTCCAGCGGCTTGAACGCATGTTTAAACTCAAGAACTTCATCGAGGCCGTGGCGTTTGCGATTAAGGTTTCCCTGATTGCCGAAAAGGAGGACCATCACCCGATGATCATCGTGGAATACGGGCGAGTCACCGTTTCCTGGTGGACTCACAAGATCAAGGGCTTGCATCACAACGATTTCATCATGGCGGCGAAAACAGACCAGCTGCTGTAGCACAGCTCTCTCGCTTGGCTGGTCTGCCCGCGCAGCGGCACAGCCAGGTTCAAATGGGATGAAAGGCAAATCTGTCTTGCGGTTCGGGCCAAATCCGTGCATGCAAACTCTGCGCCTACAAACCTTTTTTCATCTTCTCCAGGGCGTCTCTGCCCATTTTGTCGTTGATCTTCAGCGCCCAGCCATGGTTGCCGAGCCAGCCGACGAGCGCGGCCTGGATCGCCTCCGCGCCCGATGGCGCTTCCGGGAGCGGCAGCGCGGCGCTGAAATCCACCGGCCGGCCATCAATTTGGAAAACATATTGCGCCATTTGTTTAACGCCCGGTTTGGCCTCCAGGAATGCACGAAGATCTTCTCTTTCGCCTGAGGTAAGCCATGCAGGCAGATCCGAGGTCGCCTTGAAATTGCAGATCAAGGCCAGGCTCTGAAGCAGCGATCTTTGTTCGGCGGTCAGGGAACACTCCCTTGAGCGGAAATAAACCGCATCGGGATCGACCTGGACGAGTGGACTGAGCCAGAGTCGATGGAGCGAGGTGCGAATGGCGTTTTTCGTTGAAGGGACGGCAGGGTTGTTCAGAAAGACCACGTCGCGGCGGTTCTCCCATTCGCCGGCCACATCCGGCCCGATGCGCATCGCGTCGCACAGTCCCAGGCTGGGGATGATCGGCGCGCCGCACGACAGAAAGTAAGCATCCTCGCCCATTGCCTCACGTATGGCCTTCAAGCCTTTCCGATAAGCAGCTTCGCGCGGCATTTCCTGGTGATGCCTGCCGGGCAAAGCACCTGCATAGAGAAAATCAAGCTTGAGGTAGTCGAAGCCCCAGGCGCGGACTTGTTTCATCAGCGCGGCCAGCCATTGCAGCACGCTGGGATGGGTGGGGTCGAGTGCGTATAGCTGCTGGCCCCAATTGAATCCTGCGGATACCAATCGGCTGTGTTCGTCACGCAGAAACCAATCGGGGTGCTCGCGAAACAAACGTGACGATTT
This sequence comes from Anaerolineales bacterium, assembly GCA_035515435.1. Taxonomy (GTDB): domain Bacteria; phylum Chloroflexota; class Anaerolineae; order Anaerolineales; family Villigracilaceae; genus Fen-1038. Next base: position 17,234 of record DATJBI010000043.1, on the reverse strand, counting down.
GGCGGCGATCAACGGCGCCAGCCAGAGACCGGCCCTGCGGCCCGTTGTCTTAATTTTGCCGGCCAAGCCCTTCATGCCTGAAGGGAATTTGGAATTTGCCTCCCAGTCGCCGACCGAGACCTGCCAACCATCATCGACCTGAAACACATCGAACGGCAAGCGGCCGAGCTCGTCCAAGACCTTCAAAAGCGTATTCTCATCAATGGCGGTGTACAGGCTGTACCATGAGCACCAGACGCGGGGGGCGGGTTTATCTGGCTTCGCCCCAAGCCGTCTGCCCAGCTCCCGGGCATATCCGGCAAAGGCGGTTGTTTCTTCACCATACGCGATGAACCAATCTCCGCCGCCCGACTCATAATTCCCTTCCAACTGGTTGCGGGTCGCGATAATGTGGGCATCCAGCCCGAGGGCACCCAGGAGAAGTATTTTGCCGCCTTCCAATTCAACCGCGCCGACCCATGATCCATGGGGGCGCTGCTCTTTTGCATAGGCGGGATCCACCTGCATGGGATGCAGGATGGCGGGCTTTTGGACCGGAGGCGGCCTCAAATCGGTCCAGGCCGCCAGGGACCAGGATTGCCATCCGTGACGGTAAAAACGTTTCGGGGGCTGTTGCAGGCCGATGGCCAGGGACGGGGCCGAGACAATCTGTTGATCGGGGAATTTTTCGTCAAGCGTGAGGTTCGTCATGCCGATCATTATCCCTCATTCATTGTTGACGGTCAAATTAGTTTGTGGGATAATCGGCAAATCTTAACGACTTTGATGGGAACGAGTAGATCCGAAGCCCTGCCAGCGAATCTGGAAGCGGTGTGAGCCAGATCAGGCAAGCGGATTGAAAATCATCCCGGAGTTGCAAGCCGAAAATCGAACTCTCGATGAGTAAGTGAGTCGGCGTTGTTCTTCGTTAGCAGAACAGGATAATGCACGTTATCCGCTGAGAGCCTATCCTTGGATAGGAATCAGGGTGGTACCGCGAGCGCCGCTCGTCCCTGTTTTGGGATGAGCGTTTTTTTCTTTTCTTAGATTGCAGAGCTGACGACCACCTGATCAGGAGATTAAGCATGTTCAAAGCAGTTCCATCCAAGCTCGATGTGCCCGCCATGGAAGAAGGCGTTCTGAACTTTTGGCGGCGCGCAGAGATCTTCAAGAAAACCGTCGAACAACGCGCAGGGGGCCCCGAGTATATTTTCTTTGAGGGTCCGCCCACCGCCAACGGCCGGCCGGGCGTGCACCATGTCCTGGCGCGTGCCTTCAAGGACATGTTCCCTCGTTACAAGATCATGCGCGGCTTTCACGTCTCGCGGCGCGGCGGCTGGGACACGCATGGTCTGCCGGTGGAGATCGAGGTCGAGAAAAAACACGGCTTCACCAACAAGCAGCAGATCGAGGAATATGGCATTGCCAAATTCAACGAGGAGTGCCGCAAATCTGCCTTTGAATATATCCGGGACTGGGCCAGGCTCACGGACCGCATTGCCTTCTGGGTCGATCTCGAAGATGCCTATGTGACCTACACCAACGAATACATCGAATCGGTGTGGTGGATCTTGAAGTCGTTCTGGCAAAAGGACCTGTTATATAAGGGATACAAGGTGGTCCCATACTGTCCGCGCTGCGGTACGCCGCTCTCAGACCATGAGGTGGCCCTCGGCTACGACGAGGCGACCGACCCGTCGGTCTTTGTCCGCATGCCGTTGGTGGACAAGCAGGATACATCCCTGCTGGTGTGGACGACGACCCCCTGGACGCTGCCCGGCAATGTCGCGGTGGCCGCGCACCCGGATGTGGATTATGTGACCGTCGAACGCCGGTTGCCCGATGGCGGCACGGAAAAATTGATCCTGGCCAAGCTTCTGCTGGAAAAGGTTTTCCGCGATGAGGAAGTCAGAGTCGTGGACTCTTTCAAAGGCAGGAAGCTCAAAGGCCTGAAGTATCATCCGCTGTTCACCTACCTGCCGCCCGATAAGCCTGCTCACTTTGTCGTGTTGGGCGATTTTGTCACTACCGAAGACGGGACGGGGCTCGTGCATATGGCTCCGGCCTTCGGCGCGGAAGATATGCAGATGGCCAATGAACACGATCTGCCGATCTTGATGACAGTCCTGCCCGATGGCACCTTCGTACCCGAGGTCAAGCCGTGGCGCGGGGTCTTCATCAAGGAAGCGGATCCGCAGATCATCGAGGACCTGCGCAAGCGGGGCTTGCTGTTCCGCACGGAGGGATACACCCATACGTATCCATTCTGCTGGCGGTGCCACACGCCGCTCATGTATTATGCGCGCGACTCGTGGTATATCCGCACCAGCCAATTCCGTGACCGGTTGGTGGAGTTGAACAATACGATCAATTGGGTCCCGGAACATATTCGGGAGGGACGTTTTGGGAATTGGCTCTCCAACAATATTGATTGGGCGTTGAGCCGCGAACGGTATTGGGGCACGCCGCTGCCCATCTGGGAATGCGCCGAGTGCAGGCATCGCGACGGCATCGGCTCCGTCGCCGAACTGTCGGAAAAGGTCGGCCGGGATCTCAGCGATCTGGATCTGCACCGTCCGTATGTGGACGAGGTCAGTTATGTCTGCCCCGAATGCGGCGGGGCGATGAAGCGCGTCCCGGATCTGATCGATGTATGGTTCGACTCGGGTTCGATGCCGTATGCTCAGTGGCATTATCCCTTTGAGAACCGGGAGAAATTCAACACACAGTATCCCGCCGATTATATTTGCGAAGCCGTTGACCAAACGCGCGGCTGGTTCTATTCCTTACATGCCATCAGTACCCTGTTGATGGACTCGGTGTCCTATAAGAATGTCATCTGCCTTGGATTGATCCTCGATGAAAATGGCAGGAAGATGTCGAAGAGCCTTGGGAACATCGTCGATCCCTGGGATGTGCTCAAGGTCAATGGCGCCGATGCCTTCCGCTGGTATCTCTACACGGCGACGCCTCCGGGCAACGAGCGCCGCTTCTCAGTGGATCTGGTCGGCGAGGTCATCCGCAACTTTACGCTGACGCTCTGGAACGTCTATTCGTTCTTCGTCACCTACGCCAGCCTGGATCAGCCGCAATTGACCGCCGCGCGCATCTATGGCGAGAACATTCTTGATCGCTGGCTGATCTCGGAGCTCCATTCGCTCGTGCGCGATGTAACCGGCGCCTATGAGAAATATGATGCCACCGGTGCGACCCGGCCGATTGAGGCCTTCGTGGAAAAACTCTCCACCTGGTATCTGCGCCGCTCACGCCGCCGCTTCTGGAAGTCCGAATCGGATTCTGACAAGCAGGCCGCGTACGGCACGCTTTACGCCGCGCTGGTCACGCTCGCAAAATTGCTGGCGCCGGCCATGCCCTTCCTGGCCGATGAACTCTATCAGAATCTGGTACGCACGGTGGAGGCCTCCGCTCCGGAGTCTGTGCATCTATCGAAATGGCCGGAATATGATGAGTCCTTGATCGACCCGGCACTCAACCATGACATGGCCCTGGTGATGAAGCTGGTATCGCTGGGACACCAGGCCCGCCAGAAGGCCAATCGCAAAGTCCGGCAGCCTTTGAAGGAGGTGGCATTCTCGCTGGGAAATGCCTCCGACCGCAAGGCCGTCGAGACCTTTGCGGAGGTCATCGAGGATGAATTGAACGTCAAGACGGTCCGCCTCCTGGATGCAGCCACCGAAGCGGTCTCCCACACAGTAAAGCCGTTCCCCAAACAACTCGGGCAGAAGTACGGGAACAAGTTCCCCGCGCTCCAAAAGGCGATCCTGGCCCTGGACCCCGAGCAGGTGGCGCACACGCTGACGAGCGGCGCCGCGTTGAGGGTCGGTATCGACGGACAGGATTACGATATCCTGCCGGAGGAAGTTGAAGTCAAAGCGCAGGCCAGGGCCGGCTTTGCGGTGGCTGAAGAGGGCGCATATGTTGCGGCACTGGTCACGGAGCTCACTCCCGAACTCGTTAAAGAAGGGCTGGCGCGTGAATTTGTGCGTCGGGTGCAGGACTTGAGGAAGACTGCTGAACTGGCTGTGGCAGATCGCATCAAATTGTGTGTGGTTGCATCGCCGAACCTGCAGTCCGCGATCGAGGCGCATCGCGAGTACATCACAAATGAGACGCTCGCGGTTGCTCTCAACTTCGGCCAGCCGCCTGCCGGCGCGTCGGAGGCTGAAGATGATTTTGATGGTGAGCATGTGCGTGTGGGATTGACGAAAGCCTAGCGGGCATTGCCGCCCGCCCGGATCGAGGCCGGGCGGCATCCGGCTCCCCGGGCAGGCACTCGGGCGCAGCACTTACGATGCAGCTTGAACAAGCTGCACCGGCTGAAGGGGTAGCAGAAGGGCGCTGAAAAGGTGCCCTACGACAGATTAAATCGGCAGGGCGCAACTCGACCTGACCCTCCGCGGTTGTCAATGACCGTGCCGTCGCATTGCCTGCCCCGAATCATTCCCGCCAATTCCTGTGGCCATACCCTACCGGCCGCGGTCAGTGCCGGACGGGTGCTTCTGTCATGCGCGGCGTCTTGCGGTATTGTGAATCATGTCCTGAATAGGCCCGGCTCAAGGCATCGACCAGTTCGTCGATGGCATAGGCTTCTTCATTATCCAATACGGTCTTTAGTCTGCTTAAATGTTCCTGCAATTCTTCCATCCTGGCTCGAAACGCATCGAAGGTATCGTGGTTGGGTGTTTGTTTCAGCTGCTGAGATGCCCCGTGCGCTCTGTCCACGGCCAGTGTGGCGTTGTGGATGAATTCAACCATTTCGTTCCAGTCTGTCATGGCGCACGCTCCTTTCCAGAGCATTTCCACTTTCACGATACCACGCTAGGGACGCGATTTCAAGTAATCCTCGGGTGTATCCAGGTCTTGCAATATGGTCGGGGTATCCATCTCGACGTAATGGAGTTCCCGGCTATGTCGGTTCAGGAACTCGCGCGGAGAATCGGGCGCGTGCATCTTCAGGATCGTGTCCCAATGGCTGCGCCCGACCAGCCACGGATGTCCGCGCCGCATCTGGTAACTGGGCACGATGATGGCTGCCCCCGTCTCTTTGTATTCGCGCAGGATGCGCTGCACGCTCCTGGCCTGGATCTGCGGCTGGTCGCCCAGGCAGATCAGCGCGGCGCTTGCCTCACTCTTCTTCATCTGAAGCCCGGCCTGGAGCGAACCAAGCATTTCGCCCTGCGCATAGTTCTCGTTGAAGAGGGTCTGTGCGCTTTGCCCGATCAGAGATTCGATCTGTTCATGGGCGCCGCCGGTGATCACGACAATGTCTTTTACACCCGCGGTTTGAACGGTCGCGATAACCGTTTGTAACACGGTGCTGCTGCCCCAGGGCATCAGCATCTTGGGCTGTCCCATCCGCCTGGACTCGCCTGCCGCAAGGATGATCGCGACAATCATTCCATTTCCTTTAAGCGGTCATAGTCTTCCGGTTTGTCAACATCCAAGAGCAGGCGGTCATCATGCCAGGGCAGATATGCCACCGGAAATTTCGAGAAGATCGCCCGCCCGCCCACGTCTCCTTTGAGCTGTGACAGGTCGGAGAACGTGAGGCGGTCGAATAGCACCGGATTGGCGCGTCTTTCCATCATGACCAATGGCGCAACGATCGGATCCAGTTCCCTTGTGTGGCGCTCGACCAATGCCCCGATCACGCCCGGCGTGATCTGCGGCTGGTCGGCGAGCAGAAAAATCGCCGATCCCACCCGCACACCTGCCAGCGAGGCGCGGGCGCCATTCATGGCCGGAAGACGGGGAGACGCGGGGTCCACCGGGGTCAAAGCTGCGATCCCGACGCGGATGGAGGATGCCTGTCCGCTCTGCCAACTCTCGTTGTGAACAATGACGACCGGCAGGTCCTTGAGGGCTGATTCAACTTCCTGCGCATATGCGCCAACGACCACAATGACAGGGGAGAGGTTTGCTCTCAGCGCAGTTTGTGCCACCGCCCGCACGAATGGCTCGCCGTGCCAATCGAGGACTTGTTTCGGTTGGCCGAAGCGCGTTGAGCCGCCCGCGGCCAGAACGATGCCCGCGGTTCGTTCGAAGGTCTGGAAGTGGGATTGTTGCAGGCTGCCCACCACAACCGCCTCAAATTCCTCGAGCAGGGACGCCGACATCTCGCCGCCGCGGGCCTGCAATTCTGGCGTGTCGGCCTGGTTAAGAAAGACCGTTCGCACTGCATATGCCGGAATGTTCTTGAGTCCGCCCTCGGGGTGAACCAGGAGGCGGCCAAGACCATCCGCCGTAATGGGCGCGTTTAAAGGCAGTCCGCTCAGGGTCGAAAAGAATTGCGGCCGATGAACATACTCTTCGCTCAGTGGCTTTCCCAGGCCACTTAAGCCTGCAACGACGATGACCCTGTCGGCAAACCCCGGGACAGCCGGTTCGTGCTCATTGGGTGATTTCAACGGCTTTTGGCGGGCACCATCCGCTTCGACGAGGAGGGGAAAACCCTGTTCTTTGGCGCATGCGCGTAGCCATAATAATACATCTTCTGTTACCCCCTTTAACCGATCCCCTTGAACAGGACCACTGACCAGGGTAACCCCGCGAGGCGCAAGCCTCTCTATATCGCCCGTGCTCTCCGCGTAGATGTGTTGGTCTGCCAGGGAAGCCTGCCATGGGCCAAGATGGGTGGTGGTCGTTACGAGGACTGGTGGCGGCAGCTCGCGTGCAAGCTGGAACATGCCCGTGGTTTTGCCTCCCGCGCCGACGAAGGCGATGAGTGCGCTCCGTTCGCCCGAGGGAGGTGAAAGCCGCAAAGCGCGCGCCAGGAGCAAGCTTCACCATCCGCCGGTTCTTTGACGGTTTCGAATGGAGTCCTGCAGGGCGGCCAGCATTTCGGTGAACGGTGTTTTATCCGGATTCATGGTCACTGCCTCCTGTTCAAGGCGTTCCAGCAGGTAAGTCATCCAGGCCAGCCAGGTGCGCGGATTGTTTTGGGTGTGTCCTATTTCTTTTGCGGCTTGATCAAGCATGTCGCGAAGTTCATCTTCTCTGCTCATAATCAACTCTTCCTGCGATGCTCGTTCACATTACTATTGTAGCACCCTGCATGCGGGGTGCTATACCCACAGTCGGCTTCGCACGGCGGGGCGCGTCAGCAAAGCCTCAATGACGCCTCCTGCAATGGCAAGCGCCTTCTCGCTGACCAGCTGACAGAGCCGCGCGTCATCGCGCGGGTCAACATCGCCGATCTTCATGCCGCGGGTTACGGCCAGCCCGGAATGGACCAATCCGCGCACAACGCCTTTGAACGGACTGCGGACGGGAGCGCCGTCTATCTCGGCCACGAGGTCGTCCGCTGCGCAATGATCGCCTATCTGTTTCCGGTTCAGGATGATGCCGTCTTGCGGAGCGCGCAGGACCCGGCGCGGATCACCTTCGGGCTGGGAGGTGTCATTAAGCGTCGCGCCCTCCCAGAGGACGCGCCCCAGCGTATGCCCGCGCTGGGTCTCGATCACGGCGTGGCAGTTGGCCGGCGCGGTGAAGCCCGGTCCGAGTCCGAGATACAGAAGGGCTCGGTGGACGAACGCCTCCGGCGGACGCTTCTGCATGCGTCCATCCACGATGGCCAGCGGATTCAACGTCTGGGCGGCCGCACAGTCCGGATCGACCAGGACCGGTATCTGTCCCTTTGCGAGGACGTTCAGTATCCTTAGCGTATCAGCAGGGTTGTTCACCAGGCGGGCCGCGACCCCTTCCACCACGGCCTGCTCCTCGTAGATCGCGCTGGCGAAAGACACGCTCTGGCGGACGGCCAGCGGTTGCGGCAATTCGGTGATGGCAACATTTAGTCCCACACGGTGCAGGCGCAGCGCCACGCCGCTGGCCAGATCGCCTCCGCCGCGAATGAGAATTAGTGCGGGCATCAGGACCTCCCGGTTTGTTCTTGCTGAAGGTGGCCGAACGTATAGATTGTGAGATAGACAAAGATAAAGAACAGTGTGTAAAGGCCGATGAATCCAAAGGAGCGCAGGCTGGGATCGGAAAGCCAATCCCAAAGACTGCCGAAGGCATACGTTGGCTTTTGCAGTATGTCCCAGCTGTTCAACCGGACGAAGCGCCCGATGTATATGCCGGCGCTGCTCAGTCCGGCCACCATCAAGACGAACAGCCAGCCCGGCCACCTTCCGAACTCCCGGCGGATGATTTCCTGCATTAAATTGAGAGAAACGATCCCGAGCAGCATCCCGGTCCACGAGAACCAAACCAGCAGGATTACATCGTACCAGAGGGGAACCGGAGCGTTGGCGGGGGTTTGTCCAAGATGCTGAAGGTCGGTAAGAATATAGGGCGCGTTTGGAAAAAAGATCAGCCAAAGCAGAGTGAAGGCGGGGATGACGAGGTAGATCAAGGATCGCCGCCACGACAGGATATAGGCGAGATACGCCAGCAGGAACGGGATCCACGCCAGGAAAAGATTCCAGATTAACCCGGCATAGCCGTAGGAATTGCTGTAGCCGATCCGCGCCAATACGAGGATGAAGCATACCGCCGATGCGGCGGTCAGCAATACGAAAATTCCAGCCTGGTATTTGTGTCGCGAGGCCATGCCCTGCAGTCGTTTAATCATTTGGAATTCAGGAAGCGTTGAAGGATGGGGTTGACCTCTTCCGGCTTTTCGTAATGCGGAATGTGTCCGCAATTCTCGAGGACATGAAATTCGGCGCGCGGAACCGCGGACAGAATATCGCGGCTTTGCTCCAACGGCAGGGTCTGGTCGTTTCGTCCCCAGAAAAGCAGCACCGGCATGTCCAGTCTGCCCAATTCTTCATAGATCTCAGGAAAGCCGTCCACGGTCTTATTGCGAAGCGTCGACAGAATGGCCCGCTTGAAGCCGCGATACTGCATCTGGACGCGATATTGATCCTGGAACATTTTGACGTGTGCGGGGTCGAAGAAATCGCCGGCCGCTCCCTCGATCATTCGCTCGGTGCCCGCCAAGCCCAAAATCAACTCGCTCAGGCCGGGCAGGATCGCGATCCTGTAGATCCACGAGAGCGGCATGGGCCGGATGCCCACCGGGTCGATCAGGACGAGCCGGCGGACACGCTCAGGGAAATTCACGCTGAAGCCGGACGCGATTGCTCCACCCATCGAGAGACCAACCAGGTCAACCTGCTTGAGGTTCAGCGCGGTTAGAAGGTCTTTCAATTGATTTACGAATAATTCAAGGCGGTATCTGGCGTGCGGCCGGTCAGAAAAGCCCCGCCCAAAGAGGTCGTAGCGCAAAACGCGGAAGCCGGCGCCAGCCAGGAAATCGAATGTCGGATCAAAGACGAAATACGGAACCGAAAATCCGTGGATCAGCACCACGGCCGGTCCGCGGCCCGCGGCGCTCAATTCATAATGGGTGCAGCCGTCGGCAAGCCGGAGGTACGAACCGCCACCTGCCTGGCGCGCCTGTGCGTCGATTTCCTTGGTCTCGCCGCGATAGATAATGTCAAGATTCATCACGCAGACTCCGGCCCGACCATCGTTGGAACGGTGACGATCCGGCCGTGTTCACTTGATCTTGCCAAGGGCGCGCAGGACACGCTCCGGTGTGAACGGAAACTCGTTGATCCACACCCCGGTCGCATCGTGAATGGCCCCGGCAATGGCCGGGACGAGCGGAAGGAACGGCATTTCTCCGAGGCCGCGCGCCCCCCACGGTCCATTGGGTTCGGCCACTTCCACGACGACCGATTCAACTTTTTCAGGGATGTCGAGAATCGTCGGGAGCAGGTAGGTGCTCAGTTGATCGGTGAGGATCCTTCCGTCTTTGGTCTTGAATTCCTCCGTGATCGCATAGCCCTGCGCCTGGATCACTGCACCCTCAATCTGACCCTCCACCAGCTGCGGATTGATGGCCTTGCCCACGTCATCGGCCGATGTCACCCGCAGGAGCCGGACTTGTCCGGTTTCGGTATCCACCTCCACCTCGACCGCCTGGGCTGAATACGCGTACGAAAAGTTGGGTACGGAATAACCGGTTTCTTCATCAAAATGCGTGGTCTTGGGAGCCAGATATTTATACTCTGCGATGGCGGGATGTTCCTCCTCCTGCCACTTCTTCAGCGCCGCTTCGGCCGCACCCTTGATGGCATTGCCGGCCATAAACGTCATGCGCGAGGCGGAGACCGAGCCGGAGCTCTCCTGGTAGGCCGTGTCCGAAGCGACGATCTGCACCATCTGGGCGGGAACCCCGATCGCCTCGGCTGCCATCTGTGCCATGACCGTATGGGTGCCCTGCCCGACTTCCGCACCGGCGTGATGGACGATCACTTTTTCTATCTCGCCCTGTCCGCGGATCTCCACTTTGGCCCACGAGTTTTCCTGGTAGCCAAACGAGAAGCCGACGTTTTTGAATCCGGCCGCAAAGCCGATGCCGCGCACGAGGGAGCTGTCGCGGCGGGTTTTGGTTGGAGCTGCATTGAGGGCCACCCAGCCAAATTTCTTTGAGGCAGCCTCGATGACCTGCGGCACGCTGACGGGACCTGGCGCCGGCGTGCCCACATCCAGCGTCAGCCCGTCTCGCAGTGCGTTCTTCATGCGGAAATCAACCGGGTCCATGCCAAGTTTTTCGGCCAGTTTATTCATCTGGCCTTCCGCCATGAACAATGCCTGCGGCGCGCCGAATCCACGGAAGGCCGCGCTGGGGATGTTGTTCGTGTAAACACCGTACACGTCCGCCTTCACATTCGGGATGAAATAGGGCCCCGTGCAGGTGATGGCTGAGTTGCCCAGGACCTTGTTGGAGGTGTACATGTACGCGCCGCCGTCAGCAATGATCTCGTTTTGTGCGGCGACAAGCATCCCATCCTTGGTCGCGCCCCATTTGGCGCGCAGGATGAAGGGGTGCCTCTTCGCGTGTCCGATGATGGATTCGCGCCGGCTCCAGACGATTTTGACCGCGCGTTGCAGCTTCCAGGTTGCAAGCGCCAGCACGACCTGCACCGATAGATCCTCGCGCCCGCCAAAAGCGCCGCCGATGGCGGGATAGATCACGCGCACCCGTTCTTCCGGCAGGTTCAGCGCATGCGCGATGGATTCGCGGTCGGCATGCGTCCACTGTCCCCCGCAAACGATCGTCACGCGGCCCTCCTCGTCGATATAGGACAAACCGGCCTCCGGTTGAAGATAGGCATGTTCCTGTGCAGGCGACCGATATTCTCCTTCCACGATCACCGCGGCCTGCGCGAAGCCGGCCTCGCAATCTCCCTTGCGGATTTTATAGTGCACACATATATTCGAATCCCCGATCTCCGGATGGATGCGCGGCGCATCCGGTTTCATTGCTTCCAGCGGATCGGACACAATGGGCAGATCTTCGTACCCGACCTGGATCAGGCCCAGGGCCGCCTGGGCCGCCGCCTCGCTTTGGGCAACGACGACGGCCACCTGGTCGCCGACAAAGCGAACCACGTCGGTCCCGGGTTTGGCTGAGCCCGGTCCGCACAGCACCGGTTGATCCGGGATCTGCAATCCGTATTCATTCGTGGGCACATCCTTGGCGGTGTAAACGGCAACCACCCCGGCTGCTGCCTCGGCCTTGCTGGTCCTGACGCTTACGACGCGTGCGTGAGGTCGTTCCGCAAAAAGGATCTTGGCATAGAGCATTCCCTTCATGGAGAGATCGCCAGAGTAGGCCGCTTCGCCCGTGACTTTGCCCCGGGCATCGATGCGTGGAAAAGATTGTCCAATGGAAGACATGCTGGTTCTCCGTTTCTGCCGTGCTTCCGTATTATACAACGGCTTTGTGCCGGCCTTGCCCGGCGGGCCGTGTGGTATATTCAACCTTTATGAGAGGTGCCTGATGCCCGCATCTGAATTCAATGACTTATTTGGCAAGACGGGGCCGCGGAATATGCTCGCTTATCTGCAGGGCCGTCTGTCTGCGGGCGACCTTACCGCAGAAGAAGCCCTGGCCATGTTGGGAGCAATCCATGAAGAGTTGAGCAACCCGGTCAAGGTCGACCGCGGCGCCTATCAGGAATATTCTGAATTCATGGAAGCTCTGCGGACCAAGATGCCGGACGTTCACAGGTATGTTCTGTCGGCATGGGCCCAGCGCGATGCCGCCAAGAATCAAACAGACCAACCGGATGAAAGCGCCTACGATAATTATGAGATGGGCGAAGGCTCGGAAGGCAGCCAGCGCGGTGGCGCTGAGACCGTACAAAGGGGCGGAGAGGAGGCGCAAGACAGGAGCGATTCTTCGGAAGAAGAGGGCGGTGAAGAAGGCGGCGAAGAGCGGGAACCGCCGGAAGACGAGGAAATAGCCGAGCCATCTGCAGAAAAAGAATCGCGGGAAGCCGAAACCGAAGCATCAGACGAAGAATCGGAAGCTGAACAGGAGTCCGAACGGGGGGAGGCGGACGAAGGCGAAAAGGAAGCGGATAGCGCGGACGACAAGGAAGAAGCGGACGCAGATTCCGATCGGGAGGCCGGGGAAGCAGAGCAAGGCACGGAGGCAGAAGAGGCCGAAGAACCTGGCGAGGAGGAAGGTGAACCGGAAAAGGAGGATGCGGAGCAGGTCGAGGGGGAGACGGAAGAAGATGAATCGCCCGAGCCCGCGGAGGCCTCAGGGGAAGAGGAATCCGCGGGCCAGAGCATCGAGCCCGCGGCGGAGCCCGAGTCGGACGATGTTGAGACGGAACCTTTTGAGGATGAGGAGGGCGGTGGGGCTGCGGAATAGCAGGGAAGCGCGGTCTTCCCTCGCGCTCTTCCTTGAGGCTCTCAACGGCGGTAGGATCTCACCCTGATCTTTGGGGGTTCCGCGTCCTGCGGACCAAAGCGCGGCGGTCCCACGAATCTGTACAGGAAGGCGCTGGCCACGGACACCAGGGCTCCGATCAAAAGCGCATAGAAGAGCAGGAATATGACGATCCCGTACAGATTAGGCAGACTCTGTAGAAAGCCCAGTATCGGATTGAGGAAACCCAACTTCCACAGCGACGCGGGCATGACGGGATAACCGAGCAGCTGGTAGGGAATGTACTTCTGTGCCCAGCTGCTCTGAATGGTGATTTCTGCCAATGCGAACGAAAGGATCGGAACCAGGATCATCAGGATGCAGCCAATGCCGCGCCAAACGGGATGCGGGCGTTCGACGCGCGGGGGCGGAGGCCGAAACGTGTTCGGAGAATATTTTCCCATGCGCTACCTCTCAAGCCTTGATCTTGCTGGCATCTTCTATCGCCTGTACGATCTTATAGTATCCGGTACAGCGGCACAGATTTCCAGTAATGGCTTGCTGGATTTCACTTTTGGTGGGGTGCGGTTTTTCTTCCAGCAATTTGGCGGCCGACATCAGGAAGCCGGGTGTGCAATATCCACATTGTACCGCGCCGTCTTGAACAAAGGCTTCCTGCACCGGATGTAAGCGATTGCCGTTGGCGAGACCTTCGATCGTAATGATCTCTGCCCCGTGGGCCCGCGGCGCAGGAACCAGACAGGACATCACGGCCCGGCCATCCAGGAAGACGGTGCATGCACCACATTCTCCCTCCGCACACCCTTCTTTGGTCCCGGTCAGCATCCCCTCTTCGCGCAGCAGGCGCAGCAGCGTCTTGTCATGGCCGTTCTTGAAAATATATTTTGCCCCGTTGATCGTCGTTTCAATTGCATCGTCCGGCGATCGGCTGCTCACCCCTTTGCCGGGCCTGCCGAGTGCATTTTCATTTCCGCTCAACAGAACCGGATCACGGGGGAAACCGTCCGGTTCCCTTCTATCGCGAATTGACCTCAAGCCTCGCAGCGTGATCACGCGGACGATTTCGCGCCGATAGGATGCGCTGGCGCGCACATCGTCGATCGGGCGGCTGGCATTCATGGTGAGTTCGGCAGCCCTGGCGAGCACCTCGTCGGTGAGCTTCTTGCCGCGCAGGTATTCCTCCGCCTCGGCCGCGTGGATGATGGTCGGGGCGACCGCCCCCAGCGTGATCCGCGCAGACTGGACCGTCCCCCATTTCAAAGTGAGGACGAGCGCGACGTTCACCAGCGAAATGGCCTGGGCGCGCCGCAATGCCATTTTGATAAATGCGCCGCGCTGGTCCTTGGTCATGGCCGGAAAGGAAATATCCACCAGCATTTCATCGGCCTGCATGACATTCTTGCGGACGCCGGTATAGAACTCCTGCAGCCGGACTCTGCGTTCCCCGCGCCCGGAAGCCAGCGTCAGGGAGGCCTCCAGCGCCATCAGGGGGGTGATCGTATCGTTGGCGGGCGAGGCCGTGATCAGGTTGCCTGCGACCGTGCCGCGGTTGCGGATCTGCGGCGCGCCCACTTCCCAGGCCGCCCGCGCCAGCGGATAGGCCCGTTCGCGAATCAACTTGGACGCCGCACACTGATTATGCGTGACCAGCGGTCCGAGATGGATCACGCCGTCTTCGTCGAGCGTGATCTGGTCGAGATCGGGAATGCGCGTCACATCAATAAGCACCTCGAGGCCCTGGCGGGCGCCGCGTTCCAGTTCGAGGATCAAATCGGTTGCGCCCGCCACGACGCGGGCCCGCGCACCTTCCGCGGACAGGGTCCTGAGTACCTCTTCGATGGAGGCTGCGTTTATGTAATTCTTCCACATGTTACTTTTTGTACCACAAAAACAAGAAAAGGCACAGACCTTCTTTGAAGTTGTCTGTGCCTTTTGGCGTGATCATTTCCCGCTTCCGGTGAATGCCTCGGAACGCCGGTTGAACGTATCCACGGCCTGGCGGCCGAGGGTCGTGACGTTGCGAATGGCAGCCGGGAGCGCGGCGTCATCGCCCAGGCTGGCTTCGACGTTGTCCAGGCCATGTCCAATCTGATCGGCAAGATCGAAGAACGCCAGATCGAAATTATAAAGTTGTTCGAGCTCCTTCTGGTTGATCTTGACCGCATCGAACAGCCCGGAATACCCGCGTGCCGCCGTGCTGACCTTGTCCATGAAGGTGCGCATTTGGGTGACGGCTTTCTCCATCTCGCCGACGGAGTCCAGCTTGCCTGCGCCCACCAGGTCCGACTGCAGGGAGGACGCGCGTTTGACCAGTTCGTCGAACCTGCGCGCGATGGTGTCGCGCACGAGTTTGTCCGCGTCGCGCCGATTCTGCCGTTCGACATAACCGCTGAATCCGGGGATGTAGGACACCAGCTTCTTGAAGGGATCCATCTGGCCGCTTACGTTTTGGTACATGTCAGTCATTTGTGCCTCCTGCGGTGATATACGACTCACGAATGCCTTCGTCGCATGAACTCGTATCATTATAGCCTGAGTTTATGGTTATAATCAATGCAGTCACACCAGCCGTTTTTCCTGTTCGCAGCGATCCCACGGCCGGAAAACCAAGGACTTTTCTCTCCCCACGAGAGTAAAAAATTCAAATGCTCGAGGCTCCAGGCCTCGAGCAAGGAGAAAACAATGACCACTGATATTCAATCCTTGTTGGGCGATAAAGCCGACAAATTGCTTGGCTTCAAGTCGCCAAAAATACCCAGAGAACGCCTGCACCTGCCCGGACCTGATTTTGTCGACCGCATTTTCATGCAATCCGACCGCAATAACCGTGTGCTCGCCAATCTGACGCGGATGTACGGCAACGGTCGCCTGGGCGGAACGGGCTATCTTTCCATTCTGCCGGTTGACCAGGGCATCGAACATTCGGGCGGAGCAAGCTTCGCCAAGAATCCCGATTACTTTGATCCGGAGAACATCGTGCGACTTGCCGTGGAGGGTGGCTGCAATGCCGTCGCCTCCACGTTCGGGGTGCTGGGCATGGTGGCGCGTAAATATGCCCACAAGATCCCGTTCATCGCAAAGATCAATCACAATGAGCTCTTGACCTATCCCAATAGTTTCGAGCAGATTCTCTTTGGGACCATCAAGGAAGCGCACGAGATGGGCGCGGCCGCAGTCGGTGCGACAGTCTATTTCGGCTCGGACGACTCGCATCGTGAGATCATCGAGATCGCCCAGGCCTTTGCCCTCGCCCACGAACTCGGCATGGCGACCGTGCTGTGGTGCTATCTGCGCAATTCGGCGTTCAAGAAGGACAAGGATTATCATGTTTCCGCTGACCTGACCGGTCAGGCGAATCATCTCGGGGTCACCCTCGAAGCCGATATCATCAAGCAAAAGCTGGCGGAGAACAATGGCGGCTATATCGCCCTGAATGCGGACGGAGTTTCGTTCGGCAAATACGATAAGCGCATCTACAGCGAATTGACCAGCGACCATCCGATCGACCTATGCCGCTACCAGGTGGCGAACTGCTACATGGGCCGCATCGGACTGATTAACAGCGGCGGCGCTTCGGGCGAGAACGACTTTGGTGAAGCAGCCGCGACGGCCGTCATCAACAAACGCGCCGGCGGCACCGGCTTGATCTCCGGGCGCAAAGCTTTCCAGCGCCCGATGAAGGACGGCGTGAAGCTCCTGAACACCATTCAAGATGTGTATTTGGACAAGAATATAACAGTTGCATGAGCACAAGCAGGGCGCCGTCGAAAGCGCACCGGAATCAATGCGTCTCATCCCGTTCGAGATTGAAACAAAAATCTAGCAGCAAGAGAAAACGCTCTTCAACCGAAGAGCGTTTTTTTCCTTGATTGAATAGCTATATGATAATTAGACTATTCAGGTTAATCATGCTTGCCTTAAGGATTTCGCCAAAAAACACGGTTGTTCTGAGTGCGGTCTTGTTAGGCAATCAGGGCGAACGTGAGTAATGTGGCCGTATTTTGTTCCCTTGTGGAGGCCATCCCTACGTCCAAATCGCACAAGGGATCCGCCCGCCCCCAGCCAAATACGCGGGCGTCTTACCTGTGCGATTAAGTTTCTTCAATGCTGGAATTTTCTGCAATCATTTGATCTGCCTCTACCTCGGTACAGACTTAACAATACTATTGAAAACAGATTGAAAAAGAACAGCCGTCAGGCATAGATAGCAAGCACCCAACTTGATCTCATCCTCGTTTGGATTGTTTGACGTCTGTGTTGACAGGTTTTGGATGGAATCCAACTTCATAAGTCTGGACAATAATATTTACGCTTTCCAATGCGCTAATTGCATAAAGAAGTTTGTCTTCCGAGTTAATACCCCATCCCTATTTGAAATAATATCCTTCCTAGCCTTGCGAGAATCCAGATTGGAGAGCACACCCCGAGGCTCCTCCAATGCATGATCGTAGTTCTTTGGCCTTACCATATCAGAAATCATTAGCTTTTCCTTCCACTATCTTTCTCTCATCCTCTGACAGCCCATACAACTCAT
>DATJBI010000042.1:0-33160 GCA_035515435.1 Anaerolineales bacterium | reverse complement strand
CGGCAACGGTGGCGATGAGGAAAGGGGCCTACAAGCTGATCCATTATCTGGGATACAAGGGGGAGTATGCGGATGCCTACGAATTGTACAATTTGGAGGAGGATCCCGAGGAGCTGAACGATCTGTACAGCCGCCAGGCACGCATCGCCTCCCCGATGAAGGCGGAACTGCTGGCGGCCCTCCAGGCGGCAAATTCCCGGATGAAGGCTTGACCTTGGCAAGGGATCTCGAGGAGGGTCACGGCGCGGATGGACCGTTCAAGCGATACACCATTGCATTTCTAAAATCGGCTTCCAAGTGGTAATTGCGGTCTATGAAGCTTAATACTTCTTCAATGTTGGCAGGCAGATAGGGCCATTCCTGATGAGCCGCAAGTTGGGCCGCCCGCTTCTTTGGGTCAAGCGCCAGCGCCTTGGCATACTCCATGTCCACGATCACAGCGGGCGGGTGCTGCCTCAGATCAACCAGGAACTGGTTGCTGAAATTCTCCGATAGATTTGAATCAAGCAATAAGGGATAGGTGATGTACGCGCTTGGGGAGGCGCGATGTGACATCAGATTCTCGCCGGGAAACCCGCCCCAGAACAAAACGAGATCGCCGGGCTGGGTATAATTTTCAACATAAACAGATATCACCGAGTCGCGTTCCACCTCGGAGCGGCTGAGAAGGTTCGCCAATGACACCCAATTTTCAGCGGCCAGGCCGCTGAAAATAAAACTGACCACGGCAACCAACAAGGCAAAACCGAGATAATAGGATTTGGCAGGCGTGAAGTCTTTGAATTTGGGTATCGAATTTTGCACGGTGTGGAAAGTCAGGCCGGTCAATAATGCAATGAAGGGCAGCCAATTGATGAAATAATGTCCATAGTTTCTTTGGGCCGGATCGGTGACGGCCACTGCCAGCGGACATCCGATCAAAAGGAAGAGCAGGATCGCCGCGGGTTTTGTTTTGGCGCGCCATTGGCGGATCAGCAGAAACACGGCCATACCATAGCCGATCAGTCCGAGCCACCCGGCCAGGCCGAGATTTTTGAGACCGGCACTCAGCCCGGACGCGCCGTTGAACTTTGTTTCGCTGTAGATCAGGTTGTACGTGATGGACGCATCGAACATGGCTTTGAAGATGCCCAGCGCCCAAAAGTAAAGGCAGGTAACCAGGATCGGTGCCAGCGCGCCGATGCCCATCCCGACCAGCTGTCGAAGCAGCACCCGAAAGTTCCGCTGGAGGATCCAGATCAACCAGAGGGTCAGCACGATGGCGGTCTCCACCATCGCGTTGTTGGCACGGAACAAGAAGCTGATGGAAAAAGCCAGCCCGAGGATCACGCCGTCCAGATAATCATCCGGAGATCGGGCCAGCCTCAGAAAAAGGATCAGGGCCAGGAAGTGAAGGGGGAGCGGGAATTCCTCCGTAGTGTTCCCGCCCTGCAGGGTGATGTTCAAGCCGAACGTCCAGAGGCCGACCGCGCACAGAGCAGGGAGAACCCCCCACAGTCTTTCGGTCAGGCGATAGGATAACCAGATCGCCGCTGCCAGGCAAATAAATTCGATTGCCCAAATGCCCCAGCGCAGGCCGTGCGCGGCCCAGAGCCCGAGAGCGTCCACGTAAAAGATCGCGGGAGGCTTATGGTCCCACGCATCCTTGTAGGGAAGTTTTCCCAATACAATTTGCTGTCCGACGTAGGAAAAGATCCCATAGTCCCGGTCCGGCAGGCTCAGGCCCGGATTTGCCTGGGAGAGTACGATCAATGCCAGCGATCCGGCAAGGCCCAGCAACAGGATGTTTTCCAGGAGGGCGACTTTAGGCGCAGCGGCGAATCGATTGTGAACCATAGAGGGCAGGCGGATGACAAGGGGAAAAATTATAACACGCTGAAGGGTGGGGTGAGCATTTACGGATTGAGGTCATAAAGATATGCGTCCGCGCCCTCCGCGTGGACACTGTGCACCTGCCTGCCGATCTGGTCGAGATACTGAATGAAAGTTCCCTGCCCGCCTCCCTGGCAGTCCGCGCAATCCACATTCGTGAAGATGAACCAAACCCTGTCGTTTCCCTTTAATCGATTGGCCGCGTTCGAGAATCCCTGGAAGGTGGCCTTTCCATTGAAATCCGTACCCGTAACGACCTGCCCGGTGCTGAAGCCATAGGAGGCCTGGTAGTAGGCGAATGCCGGGCGGGCCCCGTGTTCAACGTAGATGACATCGTTGGGGGACCGGTTCACGGCGACATATTGCAAAACGGGCTTGATATCATTGCCCATCGGCGGGGAAATGAATTTTTGGATTCCGCCCTGCCCGGGCATCCAGAGCGTCAAGAGGACGATACCGCCCAAAATCACGATCGCCGCGGTTCCAGTCGATTTTCGAAGAAAGAGGTAGATTCGGCCAAGGCCTTCCGCCGCCAATAATAGGAAAGATGGAACCAGGAAGAGCATCAATCGATCGTCCAAGGGATATTTTTGGAGGGCCGCCGCGATCAAGGCCAGGCCAAAAGGCAGCGAGAGGATCGCGGCGATCCTGCGATCCCGGAGGAAAAGGCTCACGACGCCGACGAACACCAAAATGGAATAGAGGCCGGTCAGATCCCAGGTATCGAAACCCAGAACGGCGTCCAGCAGCAGGAGGTAGGTCTTGCCGAACCAATCGAGATGGTCCCAGGGCGGCAGCGGCATGAAGGCGTGGCGCCAGTAATTCTGAAGGAAGGTGTTTGCGGCCAGATAGCGCAGCGAGACCAGGTACGTGGCACCCAGCGCGGCGGTCCACACAACGCCCACACCCAAAGTCCAGGCGAGGGGCCGGTACGCCTTATGGATCAGTTCGTCCAGGACCAATGTCAATCCCACCCCGGCCAGAACAAATATCGAAGGGTGCGAAGTCCAGATGGCCAGCAAGCCGACCGCGCCAAGCAAGAGAAAGTCGATGCTGCGTCTGTTGTCTTCGAGGCAGCGCAACGCCAGATAGATCAGCACCACGGCAAACGCCGCATCGCTGGAATATTGTTTAAGTTCGGAGGAATAATAGATCAAGGGCCAGGAAATGGCAAATAGCAGGACTGCAAACAAACCGGCAGTGCCAAAATATCGCGGGCCGATCCGGACCATCAGGCCAAGAGCCAGCAAGCCGCACAGCAGCGGGAACAATCGAAGGATATAGTCTTTATTCCCCAAAACCAAAAGGATCGTTTTCTCGATCAACAAAAAACCAATGGGCGCGCCCTGTTCGTAATCCAATGGCTGGGTGAGGCCGCCGAATGAGCGGTTGACCAGGTTCAGGGCGAGATTTGCTTCATCCTTCCAGAGCGAACGGTCGGCCGCATATTGTCTGAGTCGCAAGGCGACTCCCAGCGCGGCAAACAGCCATCCAACGTGATCCGGCCGGATCAATGAATTCAATCGCTTCCATGGCATCTTCATCATCTTGGTATTCCAAACGGATCGCCAGACCGGGATGATAATACCAGATTAGACGGCATCTTTCCAACTCATTATTCACCGTGCACACGTCTGTTGCGCATCCCGTCTTTTCAATTTGACATTCCCCTCTCCGCATGATAAACTCCCGCAACAATCGAATAGAACATGCTCATCCAGAGAGGCGGAGGGACCGACCCGCTGAAGCCTCGGCAACCGCTCGAACGAGCCGGTGCCAATTTCGGCAGACAACACGTCTGGGAGATGAGAGCCGACCTTGCTTTGTGTCGCCTCTCATTTCGGGAGGCGATTTTGCTGCCGGCCGTCTGGAGGCAGATGATCAGATCCGGACGCCGACCCCGGACCAGGATTTTCCTGTGCGGCCGTGCAGAAAGATGTCAAGCAGCGGAAATGGAGAAGAATTATGAACACGGACGATCGACCGTTCTGGGCGGACGAGCCTGACGGGCCCTCCCCAAAATTATCGGCGCGGTTTCCGCGGTTTTTCAAGATCTGGAGCGTGATTCTGCTGCTCCTTTTCGCAGCACTTCCGGCTTATCTGCTGGCCTGGCGCTCCGCCTATTTGGGATGGGCCTGGCTGGCATTCATGATCCTGATCCATGCTTTCTATTTCCTTCAAAAACGATATCGCAAAAATACCGTGGACAATATTGATCGCATCCAAGAACATGCAAAGGAAATTCTCGGCGCCTCGCAGATCGGAAGTGCCATTCAGGCTGCCGGTCACCCGCTTTTGCAGCGAGAGCAGCCGGTCGTACCGGCTCTGGTCGATGACCGCTTGAATATCCATCCGTATGAGAACGCAACTCCGCTGGATGCCGTACCTTTGAAGAACATTCGAGGAGTTTATACCGTGGTTTATGATGATGACCGCGTGCCGCAGGTCGAGGCCATTGCCGGTGCGGCGCAGGCACTGCCGCCCGCCTTTCTCTGGAATGAACAGCCCTGCACCTGCCTCTTCCGCCGGATGCGAAAAGCAAAACCGACTGACTGGCATCAGGCGATCCAACAGGTTCGTTTGCAAGCTGGTCTGGCCAAATAAGTTCACGCCCTGCCTGTGTCCCTCTGTGGCGAATTCACTTCAGGAGCAGCATGAATCGAAAGTATACAAATCGAAAATACCTGGACGCCCTCGAAAAGAAAGTGCTGGTCTTCGACGGTGCGATGGGAACGAGTCTGCAAAACCGGCACCTCACCGCCGAACATTTCGGCGGTGAGCAATACAGCGGCTGCAACGATTACCTGGTGATCTCCTATCCGCAGGCTGTGGAAGCGGTCCATCGTTCGTTCCTCGAGGTCGGGGTGGATGCGATCGAGACGAACACCTTCCGCGCCAATCGAATCACCATGCAGGAATACAAGCTTCAAGACCGGGTGATCGAGATCAACGAAACTGCCGCGCGCCTGGCCCGAAGGCTCGCCGATGAATATTCCGCCGTCCCCCTGCAGCAGGCTGCCGCCCGACCCAGATTCGTGGCCGGCGCCATCGGTCCCTCCGGGAGGCTTCCCTCGGCCAGCGACCCCGAACTTTCCAACATCAGCTTCGATGAACTCGCCGATGTTTTCCGCGAACAGGCTGTCGGCCTGATTCGGGGCGGCGTGGACGTTTTGCTGATCGAGACCGCGCAGGACATCCTCGAGGTCAAGGCCGCCATCGCGGGCATCCACCAGGCCTTCGACGAGACTCAGATCTACCTGCCGATCCAGGCCCAGGTCACCCTGGATACGACCGGCCGCATGCTGCTTGGCACGAACGTCGAAGCCGCGCTCACCATCCTCGAAGGCCTCGGCATTGACGTCATCGGTCTCAACTGTTCCACGGGACCTGAGCACATGCGCGAACCCATCCGCCTGCTCGGCGAACAATCCACGCTGCCGGTCTCCTGCATTCCCAACGCGGGGCTCCCGCTCAACGTGGATGGTCAGGCCGTGTATCCGCTCGAGCCCGAACCGTTCGCGAACGATCTGTATGAATTCGTGACCAGGCACAAGATCTCGGTCGTCGGCGGCTGTTGCGGAACGACCCCTGAGCATCTGAAACTGCTGGTGGACAAATTGGAGGCGCACCCGCATCCGGCGCGCCCGCATCATGCCGACCCGAAGCTGGCCTCCGCGATGTCGGCAACCCTGATGCGGCAGAACCCTCCGCCAACCCTGCTCGGCGAACGCTGCAACGCGCAGGGCTCGCGCAGGTTCAAGAAGATGCTGCTCGAAGAAGATTACGATGGCATTTTGGAATTGGCCCGCCAACAGGTCGAAGGCGGGGCGCACGCCCTGGATATTTCCTGCGCGGTCACCGAACGGCCCGATGAAGTTGAACTGATGCGCAGGGTCGTCAAGAAGCTCGAAATGGGCGTGGATGTCCCGCTCGTGATTGATACAACCGAACTGGATGTGCTCGAAGTCGCATTGAAAACTGCGCCCGGACGATGTTTGATCAACTCGACTCATCTCGAAGCGGGCCGCACCAAGGCCGATCGGGTTTTTGAGCTTGCCGGGGAACATAATGCGGCTGTCATCGTATTGACGATCGACGAAGGCGGCATGGCAAAGACCCGCGAGAAAAAACTCGAAGTCGCCAGACGCATTTATGACCTGGCTGTCAATGAACATGGCCTGAAGCCGGAGGATTTGGTCTATGACGCGCTCACCTTCACCTTGGCAACCGGCGATGCGGAATTCATCAACTCCGCGATCGAAACCATCGAAGGCATCCGACTCATCAAGCAGAATCTGCCCGGCGTGGCGGCTTCCCTGGGCGTAAGCAACCTTTCGTTCGGCCTCGCGCCGCAGGCGCGGCCCGTGTTGAATTCCGTGATGCTCTATCATTGCGTGCAGGCCGGACTCGACATGGCGATCGTGAATCCGGCCCAGGTCAAGCCCTATGCGGAAATTGGGGCCGAGGAACGCGAATTGGCTGAAGACCTGATCTTCAATCGCCGGGCCGATGCGTTGCAGCGGTACATCCAGCACTTCGAAAAGATTGTGCCGTCATCGCCTGAATCAACGGCCGATCCCACGGAGGGCATGACGCCCGAACAGCGCCTGCATTGGTCGATCCTTCACCGGCACAAGGAAGGGGTCGAGGCGGACATGGATGCCATCATCCATCGCGGCGATTTTCCAACAAAACACGAATCGGCGGTCAACATGTTGAACACCGTCCTGCTACCCGCCATGAAAGAGGTCGGCGACAAATTCGGCGCGGGCGAATTGATCCTGCCCTTTGTGCTCCAATCTGCCGAAGTGATGAAAAAGGCCGTGGCGCACCTGGAGAACTATCTTGAAAGGAAGGAAGGCGTGAGCAAGGGGCGCGTGGTGCTCGCGACCGTCTACGGCGATGTGCATGACATTGGAAAGAATCTGGTAAAGACGATCCTTGCGAACAACGGCTACGAGGTCATCGATCTGGGCAAGCAGGTCCCGGCCGAGACGATCCTCACCAAAGCCGTTGAGGTCAATGCCAGCGCGATCGGGCTGTCGGCCCTGCTGGTTTCCACCTCGAAGCAAATGCCGTTGATCATCAACGAGCTCCATCGCCGCGGGCTCAAGTTCCCGGTGCTGGTGGGCGGTGCGGCGATCAATCGCCGCTTTGGAAGAAGGATCCTGTTTACAGAAGATGGTGAAGCCCACGAACCCGGCGTGTTCTATTGCAAGGATGCCTTCGAAGGGCTCGAAACGATGGATCAGCTCATGGTGCCCGAGAAACGCGCCGGACTGCTGGCGCGGGTCCGTAAGGAAGCGGACCTCGAAATGGGACGCGCCTCGCAGGTGCCGGATCACCGCAGAACAACGGCGACCCGTTCAACGGTCGAGGCCGAACCGATCGCGCCTCCGCTGAAATGGGGGCAGCGCATTGTCATGGACATGCCGCTGGAAATCGTCCTGAAGCACCTCAATCTCAATGAGCTGTATCGTTTGTCGTGGGGCGCGAAGAATTCCCATGGCGCGGAATGGGACAGGCTCAAAGTTGAGTTTGAGGCGCGTTTGGAGCGGATGACCAGGGAAATGCGGAGAGACAGGTGGCTCAGGCCGCAGGGCGTTTACGGATTCTTCCCATGCCAATCGGATGGCGATGAATTGATCATCTACGATCCCGATACGATCAACTCCGCCTCCCCCGATGCCTGGACGCGCTTCGCTTTTCCACGCCAGCCTTATGATGAGCATCTCGCGTTGTCGGACTATTTCGCAGCGGTTGATTCCGGAAAGATGGATGTGGTCGCCTTTCAAGTCGTGACGGTCGGACAGGAAGCCACGGAACGCTTCGATCAATGGCAGGCCCGAGGCGATTACTCGCAAGCCTACTTCACCCACGGTCTCGCCGTCCAAACCGCAGAGGCGACCGCAGATTATTTGCATCAGCACATCCGCCGCGAGCTGGGGATCGGCGCGGAGCAGGGCAAGCGCTATTCATGGGGCTATCCCGCCATTCCAGAATTGGAGGATCATAAGAAGGTCTTTGAGCTGTTGCCTGCTGTCGTAACGGACCTGGGAATGAGCCTGTCCGCCGCGTACCAATTGATTCCCGAACAATCCACGGCGGCGATCATTGTCCATCATACCCGAGCCAGGTATTATTCGGTGGGGGAAAGCCGCGTGGAACAATTGATGAAGAGCTGACCGAATGAAACCCGCCGCAGGAGGCGCTGTTCACCGTCCCGGTGTTCCGGCGCCATCAACAGAGGAGCCCGTCGATTACAACAGTTTGACCGGAGGCCTGCCACGAGCCGATCGCAGTCTGGAGTTGGATGAGCGGTGCAGCTCCTACCCGCAATCCGTTCAATGCATTGATGACACAGCACCGCCTGGAGCCCGGATCGCGGTCATCGGCGTCCGACAGGTGGCGAAGAATGATGTCCGGCCCGACCTTCTCGTGGATGTCAGGAACCGCCTGGGCCTGCCTCAGGGCCAGCCCTACTATATTCTTGCCTCAACCTTCGACAACTGGGACCTCGGTTCTTGCAGGAATAGAAAAATAGTCTTTGGCGTGCAGAGGGACGGGGCGCTCCTGTCAGATGTCAGGAAAGTAGATCCCCCTCAGACCTGCAAATAGGAATATTCCTGCAAGAATACGCGGGCTGGCCGGCCATCCCGATCCCTGGGTCGCTGAACGATCCACCGCGAGACCGTGCCCGTCCTGTCTGGCAGAAGCTGGCCCGGTGCGAGCTTCGAGAATCGGACCATTGGCAGGTAAAATAACAGAAAATGAAAAAGTTCCTTCGTTCCGAACAATTGCCCATCGTCGTCCTGCTCCTCATCACCTTGCTGCTTGGCTCCTTCACGCTGGCGGACTTCGGCGAATCATGGGATGAACTTCAATTCTACAAATACGCCGACCACGCGCTTGCCTCTTACACGACCTGGCTTTCCAGCGCGCAGATCGTCGTGACCGGCAACACCTACGATAATTATGGTCCCGCCTTTGTGATGTTCACCGCCCTGGTCGCCCGCGGCTTGAAGGCAGTTCACCCCGGCTGGCTTACCTCCGATCTGCGCCATCTCGTTTACTTCCTCACCTTTGTGGCGGGCATCTATGCCTTTCATGTTCTGGCCCGCCGCTGGATGAGCGGCTGGGCTGCGCTGGCCGCGACGCTGCTCTTCGCGGCCCAGCCGGTCTTTTGGGGCCACGCCTTCATCAGCCCCAAAGATATTCCCTTCGTGAGCGCGTTCCTGATCAGCCTGGCCCTGGGATTACGAATGGCGGACTCGCAGCCGGCCATCCAGGGACGGCCGCCGCGCGCTTTGATCTGGATCACCGGCATCTGGATCCTTTCCCTGCTTTTCCTTTTTATCACGCCTCAACTTCTGGATAACGGGCTGGCCGCGCTCATTCGGAATGCGTCAGCTCAGCCCCAGAGTCTGCTCGGCGGCCTGCTTCGGAATCTCTCCTCCAGCTTCGGCCGGACAAAACCTGAAATCTATATTCAAAGATCCCTGGTCGCCCTGATCTGGCTCAGGCTGATCTATTTGATCGTCAGTGCGGCCTGGATGGGCTTGTTATATCGAAGCCGATTCCCGGAGGCTTTTAAGCTCCTCGGCTGGAATGTTCTGCTGGCCGGCCTCGCACTCGGATTGACCACGTCCATCCGGATCCTGGGTCCCTTGGTGGGACTCTTGATCGCGATCCAGGCCTGGCAGGGCGCAGGCAAAAAATCATGGCCGGTGATCTTTGTCTATGCCGCGATCGCCCTGGCTGTGATGCTTGCCACGTGGCCTTATCTTTGGCCCGACCCGCCCGCGCGATTGATCGAGAGTTGGCATGTGATGTCGCAGTATCCCTGGCCGGGGAGGGTATTGTTCAACGGGCAGTATTATCACTCTCAGGATCTGCCGCGCTCCTACCTGCCAGTCTTATTGGCGATCCAGCTCACGGAACCGATCTGGCCCTTATTTGTTTTGGGTCTCGCCGTGCTGCGGAAGAACAGATATCTCCTGATCGCGACCGTGTTATGGTTTGTCCTGCCATTGACGGCATTTATCGCTGCACGTTCGCCGCTCTATGACAACTTCCGCCAGGTCATTTTCATCCTGCCGCCGGTGTTCTTGGTCTGCGGTCTGGGCCTGGACTGGCTCTTTCGCCGCCTGCGCCCGCCCGTCCTCCGCGCTCTGATCGTGAGCGCGCTGGTCCTTCCCGGGATCGCGGCGGGCATCCAACTGCATCCTTATGAATATATTTATTACAACAGTTTTATTGGCGGGCTGCGCGGCGCACAGGGACGCTTCGAGACGGACTACTGGGCGACGTCCTATCGCGCCGCGATGAATTACGTCAACACCGTCGCGCCTGCCAACGGAAAAATCTTCGCGGCGGGTCCCTCCTATATTGCCGCGATTTATGCGCGCCGCGATCTGAGGATCTACATGGATGTGGATCTGAACACGCAGGTCTTTGACTATGCCATCCTGACCACGCGCTACAACGTGGATCAGACAGATTTTCCGAATGCACCCGTGGTCCATACCATCGAGCGGGAGGGTGTACCTTTAACGGTGATCAAGAAGATCGGACACTGAGATGAATTTATTGGAACAACTTAAAGAGAACACCCTGCTGGCGGATGGGGCGATGGGCACCATGCTGCACAGCCGCGGCATCAGCTTTGAAAGATGCTTTGATGAATTGAATCTGGCCAATCCCTCGGTGGTCGCGGCGATCCATCGGGAATATATCGAGGCGGGCGCCCAATTAATATTGACCAACACCTTTGGGTCCAACCGTTTCAAGCTGAGCAAACATGGATTGGAAGAACAAATCGTCGGAATCAACAAGGCCGGCGTGGAACTTGCCAGGCGCGTTGCCGCGGCTTCATTCAAAAATGTTCTGGTCGCAGGCGACGTGGGGCCGCTGGGCGTGCGCATTGCGCCGTTTGGGCGCGTGAAGCCGGAGCAGGCCCGGCGCGCTTTTGCAGAACAGATTGAAGCATTGTGTGAAGCGGGCGCGGATCTGATCGTGATCGAAACCATGAGCGACCTGCACGAGATCCAGCTGGCGATCCAAGCTGCCAAACAGGTCTGTTCATTGCCGCTGGTGGCATCCGTTACCTTTACGCGCGATGACCGCACCCTGCTGGGTGAAGATCCGCTGAAGGTCGCCCGCACGCTCGATGAGTCCGGCGCGGATGTGATCGGGGTCAACTGTTCCGGTGGGCCGGCGCAGCTTTTGAGACTCTTAAAGCAGATGCATCAGGCCCTTCCCGGCCGCCCGGCGAAGTTCTGGGTCAAACCCAATGCAGGCTGGCCCGAACAAGTCGGCGGGCGCATCATGTATCCGGCTGACCCGGATTACTTCGGCGATTATGCGCTTTCCTTCCGCGAAGCGGGCGCGAGCATCGTCGGCGGATGTTGTGGCACGACGCCTCAACACATCGCGGCCATGAGGAAAGCGCTCGATACTGCGCCGCAGATCAATCCCTCCCACGTTACGATGCTGCCGGCGGAGGAAATCGGCGAGAGTGCCCCCGATCAGCCGACCCAGTTCGCCCAAAAACTGGCCGGGGGGCGGTTCGTCATCTCCGTTGAAATGGATCCGCCGCGCGGACTCTCGACTCACAAACTGATCGCCGGCGCTTCGCTCCTGAGCGAAGCCGGGGCGGACGTCATCAACGTTGCTGACTCCCCGATGGCGCGCATGAGAATGTCAGCCTGGGCAGTGTGCGACGTAGTCCAGCGCCGCGTGAATGTGGAGACCACGCTGCATTTTCCAACGCGCGGACGGAACTTGTTGCGCGTCCAGGGCGATCTGCTGGCCGCACATGCCCTCGGCATCCGCAACGTGTTCGTCGTCATGGGCGATCCCACGGCCGTCGGCGATTATCCCGAGGCGATGGATAATTACGATCTCGTGCCGTCCGGTCTGATCAAACTCATCAAACAGGGATTCAACGAAGGTGTGGATCACTCCGGCACGAGCATCGGTCAGCCGACGAATTTTTTCGTCGGCGCGGCCCTGAATTTGAGCGCGCCCGCAGGGGACCAGGAGATCAGGAATCTGCGGAGAAAGATTCGGGCGGGGGCGGACTTCTTTTTAACGCAGCCCATTTATGATCCGGGACAGGCAGGCGGATTTCTATCCGCCTATGAAAAGAAACACGGGAAATTGGAGCAGCCGCTGCTGGTCGGCGTCCTGCCCCTGGTCAGTTTGAGGCACGCCAACTTTCTCAATCATGAAGTGCCCGGCATTGCCATCCCGGATAAAATCATTCAGCGGATGGATCAGGCGGGTGAGCGCGCCGCGGAAGAAGGAGTGCGCATCGCGGTAGAATTGATCGAACAGATCAAGCCCTGGGCACAGGGTGTTTACCTCATGCCGCAATTCGGCCGCTATGATCTGATCGCAGAGATTATTGATCAGGCAAAAGAACAGAGATGACCATCCGACTTGTCTTACAGCGGGCCCTGCTCGCAGGGATCAGTGTGGCCAGCATTTATTTCGGTGTTCAAAACCTGCGCCGGGCCATGGCGATCGGCAGCCTCGGGAGCGATCCGGTGACGCAATGGGAGCTGCGCTTTCAACCCGTCAAAAAACTCCTGCCGTTCAAGCGAGGCGTGATCGGTTACATAACAAACTCCGATGTGCCCGGCGCGCATTACGATGCCAACAATGAACAGGGAGAATATACCCTGACCCAGTACACCATGGCCCCGATCATCCTGGTCCGGGGTGACCAGCCGGATTGGACCCTGGCCAACTTGAACAGCAAAGCGTTTCAGATCTGGAGTCAAGCCAATCGCGGACAATTTCGTGTCATCCCGCTGAACGATAATCTATATCTGCTGCACAGGCTGGCTCCATGACCCTGTTGTCGATCCTGGTATTTTCGCCTTCGCTGTTGACCGGCATTCTGATCGTTCATTTGCTGTGGCCCGCAGGCGGCTGGAAGGTGTTCTGGGTCAAGCTATTCCTCGGCCTGGGCCTTGGACTTGGGCAGGCCTCCCTGCTGGATTTTGTGTACATGCTTTTGTTCTCGAGCGAGAACGGATTTCTCTTTGTCCAACTGGCGCTCTCGGCCGGATTGTTGACGGCGGCCCTCGTTCGCGCCCGAAAGGACTTCCCCCTGGCCCTTCCCCGAATTCAACCGAGTCGTTTGCAGATCATCTTAATGGCAGGGGTGATCCTACCGGCAGTTTTATCCGCCTTGACTGCGGTCAATGTCTGGGCGCGTGAGCCGCACGGCGCCTGGGATGCGTGGATGATGTATAACCGCGCCGCACGCTTTATCTACCGCGACCAGGCCGGCTGGCTGGGATCGTTCTCGCGCCAGATGGATCCGATCTTCCATGCGGATTATCCGTTGCAGCTGGGCATGGACGTGGCCTGGGCCTGGCAGGCGGTCGGTCAGGAAACCCAGCGCGTTCCGATCGTGCTGAGCGGACTCTTCATGCTCGGCTGTGCAGGATTGCTGGGGGCCTCCCTCAACCTGGTGCAGGGTCCCGGTCAGGCAAGCATAGCTTTGATTCTCCTGCTGGGCTCCGCCCTCATCGGGAACGAGGGGGCATCCCAGCGGGCCGATCTTCCATTGGCATACTTCTTTCTGGGGACCGCCGTATCGATCTGCCTGTATGTCCGTTCGAAAGAGAGGGGCTTGTTGATCTTGGCGGGTTTCATGGCAGGACTCGCGGCCTGGACAAAGAATGAGGGCAGTCTCTTTGTCCTGATCAGCCTGCCTGCCCTGTTCATTGCATTCTTTCGTCAGCAGCCGTGGCGCGTGCTCGGATGGTATGTGCTGGGTCTGGCCTTTCCGTTGATCGTTGTGCTCGGCTTCAAAGGGTTGCTTGCGCCCCCCAGTGATGTTCTGAGCAGCGGCCTGAACCGTTCAATTCAACAGGTGCTGGATCTGTCGCGCCATCTCACCATATTGCGATCTTTTGGGGCGGATGTCTTTACCTTCGGCGGATGGGGGATCGGCATCCTGCCCATCCTGCTGGTCTACGCGTTAATCTTCAAACTCGCCCCGGCCCCGGACCTGCGGCCGGCCCATGTGGCCATTGGTCTGGCGCTCAGCCTGCAGGCCCTCGGCTATTACGGGATCTATTTGATCACGCCCTACGATCTGCAATGGCACATCGTCTTTTCACTCGGCCGGCTGGTAGCGCAACTCTGGGTGCCGTTTCTATTTTTATTCTTTACGGTCGTCACAGACGTGGAGAGGGCATTGGCGGTAAAATAGTCATCAAATGCTTCTTGTCATCGACGTTGGCAATACCAACCTGACCCTCGGCCTCTACGAAGGCAAACAACTCGGGGCGCACTGGCGCCTCGCGACGGATCACGCCCGCATGCCCGACGAATACGGTCTGCAGCTGCTTGGTCTGCTCGAACATGCAGGCAAGACGCCTGCCGATCTAATCGGCATCAGTCTGTCCTGCGTCGTTCCGCAGTTGACCAGTCGGGTCATCCAGGCCTGTCACCAATATTTGAAGCAGGAACCGTTCCTGGTGGATCCCGGCATCAAGACCGGAATCCGGATCCGCTATGAAGATCCCAGGGCGGTCGGTGCGGATCGGATCTGCGACGCGGCGGCGGTGATGAATCTTTACGGCGGTCCGGCCTGCATCATTGATTTTGGCACCGCCACCACGTTCAACGCCCTGACCCAGGACGGCGAATACCTCGGCGGCGCGATCACGGCGGGCATCAACCTCGCGGCGGATTCTCTTTTCACGCATGCTGCCAAGCTTCAGCGCATTGATCTGCAGCGCCCGCCCTCCGTGATCGGGCGCAACACGGTGCATGCCATGCAATCAGGACTGCTCTTCGGCTATGTGAGCATGGTCGAGGGCATGGTGACCCGCTTTCGGTCCGAGTTGGGAAGCGATATGAAAGTCGTTGCCACGGGCGGCCTGGCAGAGCTCATCGCGAAGGAAACCAAGGCCATTAATATCCTCGCGCCGTGGCTTACCCTGGAGGGCCTGCGGATTCTGTGGGAGCTCAATCGTTAAAGCGCAATGAATAGAATTTCGGCGGGTGCAGATTGGGGTACAATGCAACCCTGCTTTTTACAAGGAGAAAATGTATCATCGCATCTTTATTATCCTTTTCGCCGCGGCGCTGCTTGCAGGGTGTGCGGGCCTGCCGTTTGACGCGCCGACACCGAGCGCGACCCAAACTGCAACGCCTCGGCCCCCGACGGAAACGGCCAGTGCCACCCCGACTCCCTCGATCACCCCGACTCCTACGGCGACCCCCATCCCAACTCCCACCTGGGTATCCCAGGGACCCGGTCACGTGCAGGTTCCGATCTTTATGTATCACCATATCAGCGTCTCGCCCCTCGACAGCGAATTTTATGTGCCGCCTGCCAAGTTTGCCGACGAGATGAAACTGCTTTACGACTGGGGGTACACGACGATCACAACCTCCATGCTGGTTCAGGCCATCACGCAGGGAGCGTCCCTGCCCCCGCATCCCATCCTCCTGACCTTCGATGACAGCTGGGGAAGCCAATATACCAACGCATTCCCCGTCATGCAGGAGTATGGATTCACGGGCGTGCTCTACACCGTAGTCGGGTATATGAATAAGACCAGCGGACTGCCCACCGATCCAAATTACCTCACCACGGACCAGCTCAAGGAGATGGCGGCGGCCGGCTGGGAAATCGGGAGCCACACCGAAACACATCAGAACGTGACCGTGATGACCGACGATCAACTGCATTACGAGATCGTGCAGTCAAGAAAAGACCTGCAGCAGGCCCTGGGCGTCCCCATCCTTACCTTTGCCTATCCGTTCGGTGGAGCAAACAGCGCGGTGACAGACTACGTGCATTTTGCCGGCTATATTGCCGCCATGGGCGCGACCGGATTCACGGCCGATCAGGGCAAGGGCAATCTGTACGAGCTGCAGCGGTGCGAGATCAAAGGATCGGACGATGCAAAAAGCATCATCCGCTTCCTGCCGTGGCTGGGAGATCCGTCCTTCATCCCAACCGACACACCCACGCCAACCTCCACTCCTTCGCGTACGCCCATCCCGACCTGGACGATGTATCCAACGAGCACATCCTGGAAGACAAGGACGCCGTAAGTCTGCCGATCGACCGCGCCAGAACCATCGGCCAGCCTTGACACCATCTCGTTTTTGAAGATAATTACACCAACGAATTAAAGGCCATGAAAGAGGAAAGTAGTCTGGCTTTGGCCGACAGAGAGGTGCAGGAGCAGTGCTGAGACCTGCGCCCGCTGCAAGCCAGTTGAAGTTCCCTCTTGAGCCGTTCGGGTGAAGACCTGCTCCGTTTGTAGTCCGAACCGTTATCTCAACGTTATGCGAGAGGTCGATGCTGGTCGGCACAAAGCGGATTGTCCTTTGCCGATGCTCAGGACAATCAATGTGGGTGGTACCGCGGGAACTCCCTCCCGTCCCATTGGTGGACGGGAGGTTTTTATTTGTGAAGAGGATATGCGAACACTGGACACTGAATATTGCGTCACGGAGGTTGGAATGCTTGACAAATTAAGTGAGATCGAAAAAACTGCGCTCGGCGCGCTGGAGTCTGTGCAAGATGCCTCCGCCCTTGAGGCGTGGCGGGTGACTCATCTCGGGCGCAGCTCGGCGTTGATGCAGGCCTTCGGCGGGTTGGGTGCGTTATCGAAGGATGAACGTCCGGCGGTAGGCCAGGCGGCGAACCGCCTCAAGCTGGCGCTCGAGGCGGCGCTGGCCGATAAAACGGAAGCCATCCAGAAATCTGCACTGGAACGCTCGTTAAATGAGGAGAAGTTGGATGTGACCCTGCCGGGCCGGGCCGTCCAGCAGGGACGACTACATCCCGCCACACAGCAGCTGCGCCGCGTCCTGTCCATCCTGGCAGAGATGGGCTTTCAGGTCTATACGTCGCGCGAAGTGGAAACGGACGAGATGAACTTTCAATTGCTGAACTTCCCGCCGCATCATCCGGCGCGTGATATGCAGGATTCGCTGTATGTGGCAACCACAGGGCGGGGCGACAATCCGATTCTGTTGCGCACCCACACTTCGCCCGGACAAATTCATGCCCTGCGCCAGTTCGCGGCCATGAATCCGTCCGACCCGCCGCCGATTCGGATCGCTTTGCCCGGCATGTGTTTTCGGGCCGAACAGATCACGGCCCGCTCTGAAGTGCAGTTCAACCAGGTGGAAGGACTGGCAGTCGGCAAAAGCATCACGTTCAGCGACTTGAAGGGCACGCTCATCGAGTTTGCGCATCGCATGTTTGGGCAGGATGTGCGTACGCGTTTCCGCGCTTCGTACTTTCCGTTCACGGAACCGTCCGCCGAAATGGATGTGGAATGTTTTGTGTGCGGCGGGACGGGCTGCGCGGTCTGCAAGAATTCCGGCTGGCTTGAGATTCTCGGTTCCGGGATGGTGCATCCGGTGGTCTTGCAGAATGGCGGCTATGATCCGGCGCACTATAGC
Source organism: Anaerolineales bacterium (assembly GCA_035515435.1). Lineage (GTDB taxonomy): Bacteria > Chloroflexota > Anaerolineae > Anaerolineales > Villigracilaceae > Fen-1038. The sequence continues at coordinate 15,832 of DATJBI010000042.1, read as the reverse complement.
GGCTTTGCGTTCGGCATGGGACCCGAGCGTCAATTGATGCTGCGCTACAAGATCGAAGATATCCGTTATTTCTGGGGAAACGATGTGCGTTTCCTTGAACAATTCTAGGAGGCCGGAATGAAAATACCTGTTTCCTGGCTGAAAGATTTCATTGATCTCGACGGCTTGACCGTGGAAGGGATTGCGCGCGCCTTGACGCTGGCGGGTCTGGAGGTGGACGGGATCCAATATGTGGGCCTGCCCCGGCCGGTCTACGGCGGGCAGGAAAAGCATGAATTCAAGACCAGCGGCATTGCCTGGGATCGGGATAAGATTGTCGTGGCTGAAGTTCATGAAGTCAAGCCGCACCCCAACGCGGACCGGTTGACCCTGCTTGACCTCTTTGACGGCCAGCAGCACCAGGTTGTCCTGACTGGTGCACCCAACATCTTTCACTTGAAGGGCACGGGCCGACTGGCGAAGCCGATCAAGGTGGCTTACGCCAAGGAGGGCTCCACGCTTTACGACGGCCACGCCGAAGGATTGCAGCTGACCACGCTCAAGCGCGCCAAGATCCGCGGCGTGGATTCGTATTCGATGGTCTGCTCGGAAAAGGAGCTTGGCATCACCGACGAACACGAAGGCATCATTCTGCTGGACGACGACGCGCCCCTCGGCATGCCGCTCGCAGATTATATGGGCGACGCGGTGCTCGATATCAGCATCCTGCCCAATATGGCGCGCAATGCCAACGTGATTGGCGTGGCGCGCGAACTCGCCGCGCTGAGTGGACGCGCGTTAAAGCAGCCGGCCCTCAAATTCAAAACCTCAGGGGAATCGGTTGAAGAACTGGTTTCCATTGAGATTTCCGACCCCGAACTCAATCCGCGCTTCGTGCTTGGATTGATTCGCAATGTTGAGATCAAACCCAGTCCCTATCAAATCCAGCGCCGACTCAAGCTGGCAGGCATGCGTCCCATCAACAACATCGTGGACGCGACCAATTACGCCATGCTCGATCTTGGGGAGCCGCTTCACGCGTTTGATTATGACGTGCTCAAAGAGCGCGCCGGCAGAAAAAACGTCAAGATCATCACACGCCCTGCCAAAGACGGGGAGAGGCTCAAAACCCTCGATGATGTTGAGCGAACGCTCACGGCGCTGAATGTCCTGGTCTGCGATGAGCAGGGTCCGCTCTCCATGGCGGGCGTGATGGGCGGCGCCGAGTCGGAGGTCACCGGGCAGACCCGCAATGTTTTGCTGGAAGGGGCGGCTTGGAATTTTATTAATATCCGCCGCACGGCCAAGCAGCACAACCTGCCCTCCGAGGCCTCATTCCGGTTCTCGCGCGGCGTTCACCCCGCCCTGGCAGAAAGGGGGGTCAAACGCGGACTGCAGCTCATGGCACAGTGGTCCAATGGAGACGTCGCGCCCGGTCTGGTCGACCAATATCCCCTTAAACCAAAAGACCCAACCCTCACCGTAACGCCGCACGACGTCCGGCGCCTGCTCGGCATTGATCTCAGCGCCAAACAGATCGCGGACCTGTTGGAGCGCCTCGAATTCAAATGCACTGTGGCGGAGGGGAAAGTCAGAGCCAGGGTGCCGCCGCTCCGCATGGATATCGGGACCGGCGTGGTGGGTCTGGCCGACGTTCTCGAAGAAATCGCGCGCATCTATGGTTACGACCGCATTCCTTTCACCACCATGGCGGATCGATTGCCGCCCCAGATCGGCAATCCGGCCCATGAATGGGAGGAACAGCTGCGTGATCGGCTCGTAACGCTTGGGTTCGATGAAGTGGTGAGCTATCGCCTCACATCCGTCGCAAGCGAAGCGCGACTGGGCCTGCGCGGCGATTACGTGCGCATCGCCAATCCCATTGCACCGGAACGAAGCGTGCTGCGCCGCAGCCTGGCCGCATCCGTGCTGGAGGTGATGGAGAAAAATGTTCGTCTGGGCCAGTCGCTGGCGTTCTTTGAAATCGGTCCGATCTTTGAACCCGTGCCCAATGAACTGCCCCGGGAGCCGCGCAAACTGGCACTTGCCATGACGGGTCTGCGCGCCGCGACTGCCTGGGATGTGAAAGAGGCAGCCCCGTTCGACTTTTACGATATGAAAGGACGTCTCGAACTCCTTTTGAGCGGACTTCGTTATACCAACATTTCCTGCTCGGCAGCCAGTTCCGTCAGCTTCCTGAATCCGGGCAAGGCCGCCGAAATCAGAATCGACGAGCAAACCGTCGGCGTGTTCGGTGAACTGCATCCGCTGGTCAAGGAAAAATATGAATTCGGCGATTTGCCGGTGCTGGTCGCGGAATTCGACCTCGAGACCTTGCGGGCCCTGCCTGGCAGCTACGCAATCCGGCCCGTCCCTGAATTTCCGCCGGTCTTGGAGGACATCGCCCTCATCGTGGATGAATCGGTCGCGGCGGCACGCCTCGAAACGTTGATCCGCCAGACCGGCGGAAAGAGCGTGACGAACGTCCGCTTATTCGATGTTTATCGCGGCGATCAGATCGGTCCGGGCAAAAAATCGTTGGCTTATAGCCTGACCTATCAGGCCCTCGACAAAACAATGACCGATGCCGAGGCCGCCGCGATCCGGAACAAGATCGTCAAGCGATTGGAACAGGAAGTCGGCGCGAAGCTGCGAGGCGGGGACGCAGCCTCGGCCTCAATTTAAAAAGAAGCGGCGGCCGCCTCGGCCGCCGCTCGCCCGCGGCTATGAGCCTTTGACGATGATCCGGAGGAACAAATTGCAAAAAGTCTGGCCGCCGCCCGCAACCAAGGTCCAGTTGCTCGTGTAATCCCCGAGCTGGGAGGGCGCGGTCATATTTATGCTCAGGGTGATGGAATTGCCCGCCGGCACCGTCTTGGGCAAACTTACCACGGTGACCCCGGTGAACTGTTTGCCGCTGACGTAGTCGAGGGTCACACTGTCCTGAAGCCAGGCGCTGGAACCGGTATTCTTAACCTTCCAGTTCAGCGTAAAGGTCTGGTTGGGAGTGAAGGTGGATCTGTCCAGTGGAGACTGTGAGACCAGCCCACATGTAAAAACTCCATTTGTGCTTGTGGGTGTCATGGTTGCCAGGAGAAAAATAAAGGTTGGCGTAGGGGTGGGTGTATCGGGAGGAGTTTGGGTCGGAAAGGGTGTGAGGGTCGGCGTCAGGGTCGGGGGCAGGAGGGCGGCCGTCTGGGTGGCGGCCGCCGCGGCCGTTTGAGCGATGAGCAGATCGATCGCACCCGGGATGGGAGTGGGAATCTGCTCAGACGCCGCGAATGTGGATACGTCGCAACTCATCAGCAGGAGCACCGAGGCGAGGAAGATTTGCAAGGCGCGTGAAGAACTGACTCTCATCGCATCTTTTCCCAGATCATCAGGATTCTATCATCGGTTAACTATGATCCGGATGGCAGCGTAACAAATGGGACCCTGCAGTTTCCAGACCATGGTGTAGGTTCCCACTTTGGGCGGAGCGACTGCGCCATAGGGGCCGATCGTATACGGGGTTGCATTGGACTTAAGCGCTGGAATCTCTATGGGGCCGGAAATACTCAGAAAATTTGTGCCGCTGTCAAATGTAAAATCGGGGCCTCCCTGACACGAATTGCTCTCGCACCATTGCGCGGTGCCAGTGTTAATGAATGTGAATTTCACCACGAAGTGTTCACCTCGATAGTACTGTAAATCGTCCCTGGGTGTTGTGATCACGTCACAAGCGTAGCCCGGCTGGATATAACTATAACTGCCTCCACCGCCCGAGGAAACAGGTGCCAGACTGGCGGTCGGGATCACCGGGACGATCGGGGTTAGCGTGGGGAACGGACTGGCCGTGACCTCCGTGGTCGGCGTATCCGCCTCGGTCGCAGTGGCCTGCACCGCAACCGTCTGCGCGACAAAGGTGCCGACTTGATTTTGGGCCTGCATGGTCGCCGCGACCGAGGTCTGCACCAGGGATTGAACCTGGTCCTGGCTCGGTTGGGGGGCGGCACAGGCCGCCAAGAGCGCGGCCAGGGCCAGCGTCACAAGAAATGATTTATGGAAGGCTTGCATACGATTCTCCTTAACTGGGTTACGCTTCTTCGTGATGAACAGGGTCGCCGCCGGGACCGATGCCAAGTGGCTGCCATTTCTTCGAGTCTTTCAAGCGGTGCTGCATGCCGTTGCGATCATGGATCTCGTCGAAGCCGGCGGGCTTGATGAACATCTGCTCGCCGTCGAGCAAGCCGGTCAATCCGGTCTGACCCGGCTCCATGCGCTTGCTCTGGCAATACTTGCAGGTCTGCGGGTCATGCGCCTTGTATTCTGTCGGCTCTTCATAGGTCGTCACATATCCTTCGTAGTTGCGCAAAATGATCTTATGATCCGAGGCGCTGATCTGGTAATTCGGCATCACGGGAATCTTCCCGCCGCCGCCCGGGGCATCCACAATGAACTGCGGGACCGCGTAGCCGGAGGTATGGCCGCGCAAGCCTTCGATGATCTCGATGCCCTTCGCAACCGGCGTGCGGAAATGGCCGGCGCCCTCGACCAGATCGCATTGATAGAGATAATACGGGCGGACGCGGATGCGGGTCAGCTTCTGGACCAGCTCGCGCTGGATGTGGACACAGTCATTGACGCCCGCCAAAAGGACGGATTGGTTGCCAAGTGGGATGCCGGCGCGGCACAGGCGGTCACACGCCTCGGCCAGTTCCTTCGTGATCTCATTGGGGTGGTTGACATGAATGTTCAACCACAGCGGATGGAACCTGCTGAGCATATCACATAATTCCTGCGTGATGCGCATGGGCAGGAACACCGGAACCCGCGAGCCGATGCGGACGATCTCAATATGCGGAATCTCGCGCAGGCGCGTCAGGATCTCCTCGAGGATTTTGGGAGCCAGCACCAGCGGATCGCCGCCGGAGAGCAGAACATCGCGCACCTGCGGCGTGCGTTTGAGGTATTCGATCTGCATCTCGAATTCATGGCGGGAAAACGTCGCACTTGGGTCTCCGACGATGCGCGAGCGGGTGCAATAGCGGCAGTAGGAGGCGCATTGCGTGGTCACGAGCATGAGGACTCGGTCCGGATAGCGGTGGACCAGGCCTGGCACGGGCGAGTGGCGGTCCTCCGCGAGCGAATCCTCCATCATGGATGTGAACGGCACCAACTCGGCTTCGGTCGGGATCACTTGCCTTCGCACGGGATCTTCCGGGTCGTTTGGATCGATCAGGGAGATAAAGTAGGGCGTAATATCCACGCGGAACAGGCCGCTGGAATTCAAGGCTTTCTTTTCAGAACCGGTCAGCAGGATGATCTGCTCGATCTCTTCCACGCTATTCAGGCGATGGCTTAACTGCCAGCGCCAATCGTTCCACTTTTCATCGGGAATGTCGGCATATACTGGGGCACGCTTGGAAAGGAGAGGGGTCAACATGGGATTTTCCTCCGAAGACGGTAAAAGTCAATTCGTTAAATGACGATCATGGCACGACGGAGAGAGCACGGAGGATCGTGGTCAGGACGGTAAAAGCCTGCATTATAAACACAAACATAGCCCATCGTTAATATTGTAAGAGCAAACGGAGGGATGGTCAACCTCCCTTTCGCGCAGAGGTGTACAATAAATAGGAAGCATGAAACAGGGAAGAACCAATGGCAAATGTGGCCGTTCTGACCGATAGCGTTGCCAGCCTGCCTGAGACGTTCTTGAAAAACTTGAACATCACGACGGTGGCATATTATATTCACCGGGGCGAGGAAGTTTTGCGCGACCTGGTCACCGTTCAACGCGAAGAATTCCTGCGCTGGATGGTCACGGCTAAATTTGTCCCGACCACGGCCAGCCCGGGCCCCGGGGACTACTTGAGCGCCTATGAACGTTTGATCGAGCAGGGCAGCCGGGAGATCATCAGCATCCACATGACCTCAAAGGCCAGCGGCGGATTCCAGGCCGCACGCCTTGCCCAATCCATGCTCAAGGAGACCGATCCTGAAATCCGGGTCGAAGTGATCGACTCGCGTACAACTTCACTTTGTCAAGGTTGGATGGTGCTCGAGGCGGCGCGCGCCGCACTGGCAGGCCTCAGACTGGAAGAGATCACGGCCCTGGTCAAAAACATGATTCCCATCTCTCACATGATCCAGACCGCGGATACGCTCAAGTACCTTTATATGGGCGGACGGATCGGCAAGGCCCAAAACCTGCTGGGCAGTGTCCTTAACATCAAGCCTTTGATCGGTTTGGAAGACGGCGAGATCGTTCCGCTCGGAAAGGCCCACAGCCGCGGACAGGCTTATCAACAAATGGCCGAGATGGTTGCCCAGGCGATCGGCCAGGGCAAAGCGAAGGTCGCCTACGTTCATGCCGGCGCCCAGCACGAGGTGGAAAAGATCAAAGAATTGGTCGAAGCCAGGGTGAATGTGGCAGAGTGGATGTTCGCGGAACTCTCGCCCGCCCTGGCGGTCCACACTGGGCCCGGAACGGCCGGTCTATGCTTCTACGGGGTGGAAAAATAGAATTCCGTCTGAGCCCCCGACCCGGACGCAGGCCTTATTCGGCCGGTGCGGTTGAAGTTGGCAACTTTGGCAGCGATTGCAGGTACAGGAAGACGGCCTCCAGTTCATCGTCGGTCATCCGGCCTTTATAATCCCACGGCATGAACTGGTTGGGGAGACTCATCCCGGAGGGCGTCACACCGGTGTGAAGCGTCTGCCGGAAGTTCTCGCTGGTCCATGCGCTCAGTTCACCGCCGGGCGTCAGGTTGGGCGCAAGAGGAGAGCCGGGCTGAGGGGTTTTTCCACCTGCCAATTGCGCACCGTGACAACTGCGACAGCCATTGATGCTGACCAAATATCCACCGTAGGCTGCGCTCACTCCAGCCTCCGGCGCATTCCCGGGCCGGTCCGTCTGATCGATCTTGGCCGCGACCAATGAATTCCCCAAGACGCCCGCACCGTAAAGCACGTCACCCATAAAACTAAAGTGAAGATTCGAAGATGGCTCACCGCCAGCCACGGGCGGCACGGATCTGACATACGCGATCACATCTCCCAGATCCCGGTCGCTGAGATAATAAAAATCGTTGGCCGGCATGATGAACACGGAAGTTCCATCCGGCTTTACTCCATGGCGCAAAACGCGGACAAAGTCGTCGTTTGTGAATTGCCCTCCAACCCCGCCTTTCCCCGAAGTAAGATTAGGCGTGTTGGCACTGCCGAGCGGCCCAAAATTGATCCAATCCGTTTTCCCGGCAAGATTGTCGCCATGACATTCCATGCATAGAATTGTGGCCAGATGCCGGCCACGCTCGAGCGAGGCGGCATCCGTGGGGATGACCACGGTTTCGACTTGCACGTTGTATTTCGTCCCAAACTCCCAACTCGATTTTGCATACAATCCCAGGACAACGATCAAAATCAAACCGATCAAACAACCCAGCCCAATCCCGGTCCACTTAAAAACCCTGTTCATGCATCACTCTCCAAAAGGCAAACATGCTGCAGTCTACCACAGAGGCAAAGCCCGTCCGCCCCTCATTTGGTAGAATTGAAATAAATCACACAAGGACAAATATGGCCGACCCCGCTCCCACCCACGGCCTTTGGGCGGATCTGCATCGCCCAGATCTTTCCCCGGCCGAATCTGATTTCTCGATCATTGGGATTCCGTACGACGGACTGGCATCCGCCCGCAAAGGCGCCGCGCAGGGTCCGGAGCGGATCCGCTTTTGGTCCAGGCATACCACCCCATTTAGCGAAGACCGCACGCGGCTCCAAGACCTTCGCATTGCCGACCTCGGCGACATACCGGTCACGCACCCTGAAACTGATTTCGATCTGATCCGCAGAAAGGTCAGAGCCCTTCCCAACATCCCCATTCTGCTCGGCGGTGATCATTCGGTGACCATCCCGATCTTTCAAGGCCAGCGGGAACGCTTCAAAGGCCAGCGGCTGGGGGTGTTGTGGCTGGACGCGCATCCCGATCTTTGTGATGAGTTCACGGGTTCAAAACTGTCGCATGCCTGCGTTCTGCGCCGCGGCATCGAATCCGGGATCAACCCACGGGATATTTGTCTCGTCGGCCTGCGCTCGTGGGAGGAGCAAGAAATTGATCTGATCGAAAATGGCAGTTTGAACGTTTATCCCGCGGCCGAGGTGGCCGGACAGGGCATGGGGCGAATTGCAAAAAAGGTCTTCAAGAGACTTTCGCAGTGTGATGCCGTTCATATCTCGCTGGATATCGATTGTCTCGACCCGGCCTTTGCCCCCGGCACGGGCATCCCCGATTCAGGCGGCTTGACCCCGCGTGAAGTCATCGCCTTGCTAAAATCGCTGCAGGGTCTGCCGCTGGTCGGACTGGATGTGGTCGAGGTCGCGCCGCCGCTCGATCCCTCCGAGGCGACGGTATTTGCGGCGCTTAAGGCCATCATGGAATTTATTGCGGTGATCGCCAGAGCGAGGCAGATGAAATAATTCATGGAAATCCATGTGGAGGAACTTGAGGTGCTCCATAACCGAGCGGAGCGCCGCTTCGAAATCTGGTTGGACGGAACTCTCTGCGAATTGGATTATCATCTGCAGGCAAACACCATGATCATCCATCACACCGGCGTCCCGGCGCCGCTGGAAGGCCGGGGCATTGCCGGACGATTAACCCGGACCGCCCTCGAGTATGCAGCAGAGAACGCGCTGCGGGTGATCCCTTTGTGTTCGTATGTGGCAGTGTACATCCGCAGACATCCTCAATACAAAAGGCTGGTAAATCAAAATGGTTGACCTTGATAATTTTTCCGAATTCAAAAAGCTCGATCCGCAGAACATGCTGGCTGAAATTGAGGGCCTGCCCGATCAGTTGAAGTCGGCGTGGGAACTGGGACAGACCCTGGCCCTGCCCGGTGCGCAGGACATTCAGCGCATCGTGATCGCAGGCATGGGCGGTTCCGCCATCGGCGCGGACCTGGTGGCGGCCGCGGTTTCGGCAACCTGCCGCGCGCCGATCTTTGTCCACCGCGATTACGGCCTGCCTGCTTTTGCAAAAGGCAGGCAGACACTCGTGGTTCTATCTTCGCACTCCGGCAACACCGAAGAGACCCTCGACTCATTTGAGAACGCGCTTGAGAACCAGGGCACGATCGTGGTGATCAGCACGGGCGGTAAATTATCCGGGCGCGCAAAGGAAGAAAACATTCCGGTCTGGACCTTCGATCATCAAGGTCAGCCGCGCGCCGCCGTCGGATTCTCGTTTGGATTGCTGTTGGCTTTGCTGGCAAGATCGAATTTGATCGCCGATCCATCCCACGCCCTGCAGGAAGCCATCGCGGCGATGAAGAAATCACAGGAACATCTGCGCGCCGAGGTTCCGGCAGCCCACAATCCCGCCAAACGTTACGCCGGTCAGCTGATGGGACGCTGGGTCACGGTATTCGGCGCGGGCGCCCTGGCGCCAGTGGCGCGCCGTTTCAAAACGCAAATCAATGAGATCGCAAAGGCCGGCGCCAACTTTGAATTCCTGCCGGAGGCAGATCACAACACACTGGCGGGCACGGTCAACCCCGATGAAGTCCTGCTGCCGCATACGATGGCCCTCTTCCTGCGCGCACCCTCGGATCATCCCCGCAATCGTTTGCGGACGGATCTGACCAAACAAGCCCTGATGTTGGAAGGCCTCAACACCGATTTTCTGGACGCACGCGGCGACTCGCTTCTGGCCAACATGTGGACCCTGATCTTATTCGGCGATTACATGGCTTATTATCTTGCCATGGCCTATGGCGTGGACCCGACCCCGATCGAGGCGCTGGAGAATTTCAAGGCGGAGATGAAGAGGGCCTGATGGGCCGCGGCGGGCAAACGCCGTGATCGGAGCAGTCTCCGCACGCCGTGCAGGGACCGCTCTGCAAAAACGCTCGCCGGGTCGGGCCTAAATACGTTCCGTCCACTCCGGATGAGCATATTTCTCGCGGACCAGTTCATCGGCCCGTCCGCGTTCACTCTCGGACAAGGGCCCTTCTTCCAATTTCATATCCAGCGCCGCTTCAAAGGCCCAGACGAAAGCCTGCGCGGCATCGTTCCACAACACCGCGCGCCCCAAAACAGACTCGACCGTGGTGGCGCGCTCAAGCAATCTTTCGGCCGCCTGGCCGCGTGCCGACTCGTCCGCGAAGACCAGCGCCTGGGTGATGCGCGCCAGATCCCCGGTCAATGGAAGCGAGCCGTGCTGCAGCACGCCTTCTTTCCGCCGCGCCTGCGCCGAGCCGATCAGTTTCTTTTCATGAACGGTGATCTCATACGCCGAAGGGACTTCAAAGCAAACCGGATTGGGTGTTTCGCGAGGCGTGCCCGAATCCTCCTTCATTTCGACCGGCAGTCCAAGCGATTTGACCGCCTGCAGTAAGGCGCCCGCCAGCCGGTTGTAACTTTCAAGGATCGAGCCGGCCAGGCGCGGCTCATCCGTTGAGGCGCTGACGGAATAGGTCAATTCATCGGCATGCAGAATGGCGCGGCCTCCCGTGGGACGACGAACCAGGTCCCAGCCGCGCTCGGTCAGGCGCGGCAGGTCCACATCCGCAAAGGGCTGAGCCTGACCGAGCGAAAGACAGGGCGGTTGCCATGAATAAAGCCGCAGCGTCGGGAGCGATTGGCCGCGCCCAATATGCTCGAGGATCGATTCATCCACGGCCATGTTCCAGGCGCCGTGTGCCGGAGGCGTGATCAGGAGCCGCCATATGTCGGTCATGCAGATATTATAATGGTTCTGGAGGCGGAAGGATGATAATTTCAATCTTTGAAATCGCGGCGAGCCCCCTGGCGGCCGTCGCATGCTAAAATCAGTGGAAGGTGGTGCGGGAACGCGAGGCGCCTTCGGCCAGCCCGTCTGACGATTGGATTGGATGATGACAGCTCTCACGGAATTGATACAGCAAAGCGGGGCGGAGGTTGGACTCGCCGCGCATGCGATCGCAACCGGGAAAGAAATGTTGATCCGGCCTGATCGATCCTTTCATCCCGCCAGCACGATCAAGGTCTGCGTGATGATGGAAGCGTTCCATCAAGCCCGGCGCGGATCGTTTTCGCTGGATGATCCGCTGTTTGTCAAGAATGAATTCACCAGCATTGCGGATGGGAGCCCATATTCGTTATCCGTCGAAGATGATTCGGAAACGGATCTATATGAACATATCGGTGAATCGCTTTCGATTCGCGAACTGATCTTTCGCATGATCACCGTCAGCAGCAACCTTGCGACGAATCTCCTGGTCGAACGCCTCACGCCCGAACGAACGACCCAGTTCATGCAAGAATTGGGAACGAACGATGCCATCGTCCGGCGCGGGGTGGAAGATAACCAGGCGTTCCGGCTCGGACTGAACAACGCCGCCACCGCGCGCGGACTGATGCAGATTCTATTGAAGCTGGCCAAGTGCGAAGTCCTCTCGCCGCAAGACTCGCAGGAGATGATCAAGATACTGCTTCAACAGAAATTCAACGAGATGATCCCGGCGCGGCTGCCCCCCGGCACCGGCGTGGCGCACAAGACGGGCTGGACGGGAAAGTATTATCACGATGCGGGAATTGTTTACCCGCCGCACGGAAACGCGTTTGTATTGGTGATCATGACGAATGGCTGCGAAAGCGACCAGCAGGCTTATGCCCTGGTCTCTGCGCTGGCGAAGATGGTCCATGATGATTGGGCCAGGTAGTTTCACGGTGCATTGACTCCGCTCAGCTTCCAGAGGTGGATCTGCCGCTGACCGACCCGGCAATGCAAAGGGGAGGATCCGGTCCGCGATCATGAGCACGGCCCCTGACCCAACCTGGCCGGGCATTAAGGCAAAGCAATCATTCTCATCGAGCGATTTTTATGCTCGACCCTCCGCGTCATCCTCCTTGGAGGGACGAGCCTGGAAGTCATCTCGCTTTGCTGACAGGCGCGGGGGTCAAATGTTGGAGAGGTATCCCGGTCGTGGCACAACCAATTCACACACCCCCTGTCCGCGCGACCGGGCGGACGAAGGGAGGAACGTCCAGGTCTGCGGGCATGGACGATGCGTGTGCAGTTGCTGCTGGCGGAGGACGAAAAGGCTGGCGGTTTTTAATCGATCCGGTGAGTTGGGTAATGGTGGTACCACTGCCCGGACTTCCGCGGTGCAGGCGGCCGGTTTGACGAGCGGGGTCACAGCCGTCGACGAAGCTGCGACGCTTCCTGCGCCCTGACAGCTGGGTGGGGGCGGTGGCACTCCTGGCGATGGAGCTTCAGGAGATTGTGCCGGTCCATATGCGGTTTCCGGGCAGTTCGACAACCGCCTGTTCGCATGGCGCTCCGGCCCGGAGGCAGCCGGTCCGGTGAGCGGGATCAAAAAGTCATGGCGGATTGGAAGGGCGGTGGGTTGCTGTCATCCGAATTCATGAACAACCTGCTCTTCATCCGCGGTGGACAATTCGGTCAGCGGGGGCCGGACCGGCCAGCGCGGTTGCTGGGATAAGCGTGCCAGCATCGCCTTGAGCAGCGGCGGGAACGGTTGATATTTCTCGAGCAATTGGCGCTGCGTGCTGACCTTCCTTTGCAAGGCGGACGGATCCCTGCCGCCCAGGACCGCCTCGTAAATATTGCGCAGATCGGGCGAGAGGATGTTGGCAAGCGCGGTGATGCAGCCCGCGGCGTGATTGTGCAGTGCCAGGGTGAAATCTGAATCGGTGCCATTGAACACGGTCAAGTCCGCGCCGAATCTTTCACCGAGGGTCCGGGTGAATCCTGGATCGTGCGATGAATCCTTGATGCCCGCGAATCGGGATGGAAAGGAATCTTTCAGGCGGGCGAGCAGATCAAACGAAAAACCGATCCCGGCCGCGCCGGGGATGTGATAGCCGAACAAAGATCCGCCCGCCGGAACCGCCTTCTGGATGACCTGCTCGAACCAATTGAATAAGCCGGCCTCGTTTGCCCTGCGGAAATAATAGGGCGGGAGAGTCACCGCCGCGTCGAAGCCCAGATCGAATGCCAGTTTGGTCAATTCAATTGTCTCGGTCAGCGCGGGCGTGCCGGTGCCCGCGAATAATTTAAAGTCCGGCGCCTGTTCACGAACCTTCAATGCCGCGCGCCAGACCGCTTGGCGTTCGGCCGCGGAAAAGGATGGGCCCTCGCCGGTCGTGCCGAAGATCAGCGCGCCGTGGCAGCCGCGCTCCGCAAGAAAAGCCAGGAACGGGGCGAGCGCCTCCAGGTCCGGAGAAAGATCGGACTTCAACGGGGTCACCGCGGCGGCATACACACCGGACAGCGGATGTCGAATCATGAGCCCTCCATCAATCTTCATGGTCTTCGATGAATTCACGCGCGGCATCTTCCGGCGGCTGGAGCGTCTGCCCCTCTTTACTGGCAAGATAATGCTGATGATCGAGCACCCACAGATAAAGGTCGCCTTCGGTCTTCCCGGGGAAATCCTTTAAAATTCTGCTTTGCCGTATCATCTTGACGATGGGGAAATACACCAGATCGTACCAGTGCGTGATCGCCTCCTCCTCGGAAACATCGCGCTTGAGATCGAGTCCCATGAAATAACGGTGGACGGCGATGTGTTCCAGCATGCGCTCGAAGCCGTCCGGGATGGTGAGACGGATCTTGGCCTGCGGACGCAGGTCGTCGAGGCGGGTGCGTTCGAGGAAATGCACCTTCTCGTGAAGGATCTTCAGGTCCTCGGGTTTGAGATCGGGCGTGATGTTGACTTTGGTCGAACACTCGCGCACTTCCGCGTCGATGAATTCCTGTCCCTGCTGGCGCGCGACGGAAACGCGATGATGACCATCCACCACAAAATAGACCTGCCCGACCTTGTAAAGGACCACCGGCGGCAGGCTGATCTCCTTATAAAAGGCCCGGTCGACATTTTGCCAGCGTGCCGCGAGCTGCCCCTCCGCCGGAAGGAAGGCCCGGTCAAATTCATGATAACGGTTCAGGCTGCCGACGATCTGGTCGACCCGGACGGTCTGCACGCCGCGATAGATCGGTCCCCCGATATGCAGGCTCTGCTTGATCTCGTCGTAGGAAAGCAGAGTGGTCGGCTGGCCGGAGAGCGCAGCCACGGCTCGATTCAAAAAAGCCCTGAAGCGCGCCCTGCTAAAATCGGCGCGGGCACGGTGGGTGATTTCATCAGTCATGTTCAATCTCGATCACTTTATAAGGAAAAATATTCATGATGGTGGTTGGGCCAAGCCGGGTCACAGCCGGTTCCAGATTTCGACGATAGAAATGCCTGTGCCCGTGAAAATGATAGCGCGGCCGCGCCCAGCGCAGGATCCAATTGATGGCTTGCAGGCCGCGGTGGGCCTGCGTGTCCTCATCGTGTATGCCGAACGGCGGCGAATGCGTGATGAGAATATCGAGGGCGCGGCCGTAACGAATTCGATTCCACAGCAGGCCGGGCATCAAATGCACCATCCGCCGGTAGGCCTCGGCCTGGCTGTGTTGATTGACGCCGCCCGGAAGATAACGGATGGAGCCGCCAAAACCGGCCAGCAAGAGTCCCTTGGCGCGGGCGTGCTTCAGGTCGAGATTGGAACCGCCCTCGGCGCGCGTGGCAACCGATCCCGGATCCTCCGCCGGATCGTGGTTCCCGGGCACATAAAACATCGGCACGTTCAGCACCGAAACCAGGTATTCCAGATAGGCGTACGGCAGGTCGCCGCAACCGAGGATCAGAGCAACATCGCGGAAATATCCCTGCCCGGCCAGGCTGTACACCCGTTCTTCGACCTGATCGCTGAGAGCCAGAATCTTCATTCTGCTCAAATTCTGCCTTAGAAGCCGCTTACAGGCAAGGGCGGCTTTCATTAATGAGAGTTTTGGGCGGTTGTCAATACCCCCGACGCACACTATAATTCAACAAAAGGAGATTCCGCCTGGACACACAAAACATCACGCCCCCACTGGATGACCAGTCTGCTCGCACGCGCCGGCAGCTGAATTCGGGTATCACACTGGTGGATCGGTACTACATTCAGGAGGTCATCGGCGTGGGCGGGATGGGATCGGTCTACCGTGCCCGGGACCTGCATTTCGCCAATGTGACCAAACTGGTGGCGGTCAAGGAAATGATCAACATCGCGCCCGATCCCCTGACGCGGCAGACCGTCATTCATAATTTTGAGCGCGAGGCCAATATTCTGGCGACGCTCAACCATCCGTCCATTCCCCGCATTTACGATTATTTTTCTGCGGAGGATCGTTCGTATCTTGTCCTGGAATTCGTCCATGGCAAGGACTTGGAGGCGATCATCAACGACACGGCAGGCTTTCTGCCGGAGGAGCAGGTTCTCA
This sequence comes from Anaerolineales bacterium, assembly GCA_035515435.1. GTDB lineage: Bacteria > Chloroflexota > Anaerolineae > Anaerolineales > Villigracilaceae > Fen-1038. Next base: position 552 of record DATJBI010000042.1, on the reverse strand, counting down.
CGTGGGCCATCGAGCTGTGTGATGTGCTGGCTTTCCTGCACAACCACAAGCCGGATCCGATCATCTTCCGCGACATGAAACCCTCGAACATCATGATCAACAGCAACGGCGATGTGATCCTGATCGACTTTGGCATAGCGAAAACGTTTCAGTCCGGGCAAAAGGGGACCATGATCGGCACGGAAGGTTATTCGCCGCCGGAACAATATCGCGGGGATGCCTCGCCGCTGGCGGATATCTATGCTCTGGGCGCAACCATCCATCATGCGCTCACCCGCCGGGACCCGCGGCTGGAACCGCCGTTCTCCTTTGGGGAACGGCCGATCCGCCGAATCAATACCCGCGTTTCCACCGAGCTGGAGGCGGTCGTGAACACCGCCCTGCAATATAACCCGGCCGATCGATTCGCCAGTGCGATCGAAATGAAGGATGCCCTCATGGCCGCGGCACGCAAGACGGGTGCGCTGTCCAAGATCGTAACGACCTCGATCATGCCCACCAGCGGCATCAAGCCCGTTTGGACCTTCAAGTGCGAGGATGAAATACGCGGCA
>DATJBI010000041.1:0-24467 GCA_035515435.1 Anaerolineales bacterium | reverse complement strand
TTGATTGCCGCCGTGGCAGATGTAACAAAAATCGCCGAAGGCGTGCGAGGTATGCCAGGCGGTGCCATCGTTGTTCACCGGCTTTTTGCCCTGCACTTCGTGGCAGTTCTTGCAGGATGATGCCTGCGATCCGCATTGGGCATGTGCAGCCTGGGTGAGCAGCAGGGCGATGCTCGAGACGATCACGATCAGGATGCCGGCAGTGACGGGCATCAAAAAGAGTTTCTTGGGTTGCATAAAAACCTCTCGAGAAAAAATGGACTTTGCTTTCCGCTTAATCTTAGGGCTGCCATCCGGAAGTACTGAACTCTCTTATTAAGCTGTCCTGATATTGGATGGAGGCGAGCAGCACGCATTGCAGTAGATCAAGTGCCTCGATGACTTTTCTGTTTGCAAGCCTGTAAACGATCGAACTCCCCTGGCGGGTTGTATTGACCAGTCCGCTCTCGCGCAGGACTTTCAGGTGACGTGAGACATTTGGCTGAGGGATTTCCAGTTCATTTGATATTCCGGTAACGTTCAGGGATTTTTTGTTCAGGGCATACAGGATCAGGAGCCTCGTGGGCTCAGCGAGTGCAGAGCATAAACTGGCTTCCAGGATGGAAATTTCGTGTGTGAGCATTCGTGAAGCCATGTTTGGGTCCTTTCCTTGCATTCATTTGATAAGGCGCATAAATCAACATTTGTATAATACCTTTGTGACAAAATGCGCAAAAGTGCATTGTGTAATAATTTGAATAGTTGAATGTAACATTAAAATAGTTTAATATTGCTTTTTTTCATCTAATCAACTATAATAATGGGTGACACAATATCAAGGAGATTCATTCCATGGCTGACACACCTGAGGAAAACGAAGAAGCACTGGTTCGGAAGGCGGATAATCCCGCAGAAGCAGAAAGCCCATTCATCACCATATTGGAAAATGAGAGTATCAGTGTCGGGGAACGACTCCGGGAGGCGCGTGTAATGCGCAAGCTTTCCATCAGGGCCCTGGCCGAATTGAGCGGGTTAAATGTCAATACCCTGAGCATGATCGAGAATGGCCGCACCTCGCCCAGCGTAAACACCCTGCAACAGCTTGCGCAAACCCTGCAGATTCCCATGACCAGGCTCTTTGAGACCGATCGCGGCAACAAAAAGCTGGTCTATCAGAAAAGGAACAGGCGTCTCCACATTTCTTTTGAAAATGGAACGATGGACGACATGGCCGCCGGTATGCCGCGTTTTGGCGCGGAACCCGTCATCGTCACGCTTGAACCCAATGCCGACAGCGGGAAGAAACCGATCGTCCACACCGGCCGCGAGTTCGTGTACTGCCTGGAAGGACAGATCGCCTATACCGTAGACAACGAGAAGTATCTGCTTGAAGAGGGCGACAGTCTGGTCTTCGAGGCCTTCCTGCCTCACTATTGGAAAAATGTGAATGCGGCTCCAGCGCGCATGCTGCTGGTGCTCTGTCCCATGGATGACCGCGACCGGCCCACCGAACGACACTTCTCAGGCAGTCCCATAAAAAAACCCTCAAAGGAGTCTTGATATGTCTACCAAACTTCTGCTTCGCTCGTTCTTCATGGCCTCCGTCGTGGGAACCATCGCCTTGCTGCTGGTCGGAGTGGTGCCAGCGCGCGCCCAATGCGGAAATCCGCCGCCATCTTCATGCACCACCTGCCACGCCCAGGAGGATCCGGTGGCCGACCAGGGTGCCTGGCACAGCGTGCACGCCCACCAGGACATCTGCATCAATTGCCACGGCGGCAATGGCAGCACGATGGATGAAAGCCTGGCTCACGCGGGCATGAATGCGCAGCCGCTCAGCGATATTTACACCGACTGTCACAGCTGCCACCCTGACTATGTTGATCGGGCCGCTCCCTATGCCGCGACCCTGCAGGTCACTCCGTCAAGCTGCGCCACGCCGACCTCCGCAGTCCTGGGCAGTGCTTCCAACGGCCTGCCGCCGAGCCGCATGGTCATGCCCGCCGATCTGGCGAGCACTTCCGCAGCACCTCAGATCTTTTTGTTCGTTGCGGGCGGCCTGACGCTGCTGGTCCTCTTTTGCATCGGCGCATGTTGGCTGGGCGAGCATCCCCTCAAGAACTAAAGCGCGGCCCGGCTTTTGCCAAGAGGTGAATTGTGAACGCAAGGAAGCTTGTCCTGGCAGGTCTGGCATGGATCTCGGCCTGCTCCATCTTCCTCCTGGCAGCGCTGACCCTCTCCTCCGGCGGGCAGGCCGAGCGGATCATCACTTTGATCCTGTCGGCAGAGATCCTGACACCCGCATTGATCCTGGGTTTCGCGCTGGCCATATATTTCGCTTCCAGATCACATAAGTGGAGATACCGATAATGAAAATCGCTGCAATTACTGAGGATGGCAAGACGATCAGCCAGCATTTTGGCCGTGCACCTTATTACGTTGTGGTCACGGTGGAAGATGGGAGGATCACCCACACCGAAATGCGTGACAAACTGGGGCATGCTCAATTCGACGCGGAAGGAAAAGAGAACGAGCATGACGCGGGCGGAAAGCAGCCGCATGGTTATGGACCTGCCGCCCAGGACCGTCACAACCGCATGGCCGATGCCATTGATGACTGCGGGGCGCTGTTATGCGGCGGCATGGGCCGGGGTGCCTTTGAAAGCCTGAAGTCGCGCAACATCTTTCCGGTCGTGACCGACATGGTCAATATTGAGCAGGCCGTCCTGGCGTATGCCAGCGGCCAGATCGTGAATCATGTGGAGAAGCTGCACTAGCAGAAGGGAGAACAGGACGGATGGGAAGGGGACCCGCTGCGGCCCCCGGCGGCAACCGGGTTTGTCCGAAGTGCGGACACAAAGAACCGCATGAGGCCGCTCCGCGCTGCCTGGATCGGCCCTGTCCGAAATGCTACGATCACACCCGTCGAGAAGAACATCATGCGGTGCACACCTACTGCTCCATCCCAACCTGACGGTGCGCAATCGCCGGCCAACTTCTTGAACAATTACCGGGGCAAACTGCTGATCGACCTGACGGGGACCACGGGCGAAGAATGTTCCAGCAAGATCAAACAGTTTCGCCCGATGATGCCCATCAGAGCCATCTTCGGCGATGATCTGGATGCATCCATCCTGGAAATCCCGGAGAGCTGCGATGCCCATGCTGTCCGCTATTCCAAGACCGAAGCCGGGGCGCGGAACTGGCTGCCCGACCAGCAGACGCCCGCCCGGCCGATCCCGGGACGCAATACACCCGGGTGGACCGCGGGCGACAATGATCCTTGACGGGTTATGCCGCGCCCCTTGCCGGGCTGAAAGCTCCTCCGGCAGGGACCCGCAGGAGAAGGGAAGTTTGATTTAGGAGCCGTCCGTGAAGCAATTGCGCCTTCCGCAGGTGAGGGCGATCCGGCACGAATTGACTTATGTGTGAAAGGTTGCATCCAAATGAGCGATACATCCATCGAGCGTTGGGGTTGGGCCTCGCTCGTCGTCAATATTCTCTTAGGGTTGTTGAATCTGATCATCTCTGCTGCCTCGGGCAGCCTGGCGGTGGCCGCGGAGATGATACACAATCTGGTGGACCTGGTCGCTTCGGTCGCCGTGCTGGCTGGGCTGAAGATCTCGGGGCGCCGCAGCCGGGCTTTCCCTTATGGGCTGTACAAGGTCGAGAACGTTATCTCCATCGCCATGGCGGGGCTCATCTTCCTGACCGGTTACGAAATCGTGCACCAAGCGCTTTTTGCGGTCGGGCACGTCAAGGCGGTTAATCCGTGGATGTTGGTCGGGGTGATATTATCGGCGATCCTGCCGCTGATCTTCAGCCATTTTGAATTGAAGGCCGGAGAGAGGTCCAACTCCCCCAGTTTGACCGCCGAAGCCCTCGAGTACCGCACTCATGTCCTGTCATCCGGCGTTGTGTTTGCGGCATTGCTTGGACAGTTCTTCGGTCTGAACTTCGACCGCTGGGCGGCGCTCTTCGTAGCTTTTTTTATTCTTAAAACCGGGTGGGAATTGCTGCGGGACGGAATGCGTGTTCTCCTGGATGCTTCCATTGATTCAGCCACCTTGTCCCAGGTTCGTGAAATCATTCAGAATGACCCCTCCGTGGTCCAGGTCAAAACATTAAAGGGTCGCAATTCGGGGCGCTACCGGTTCCTGGAAGCGGAGGTGGGTCTGCGCGTGAAGGATCTCGAAAAAGCCCATGCGACGGGTCAGCGTCTGGAGCAGACGATCAAGGCTCAGGTGCCCCATGTGGAGCGGGCCTCCATTCAATGTGAACCCATGATCCCCTCCCGGGTGCTCTACGCTTTTCCTTTGGCTGCTGCGGACGGCCAATTAAGCGAGCATTTCGGCAAAGCGCCTTTCGTGGCTCTCATCACGCTGCGATTGGCCGATAGAATCGTTGAGAAGCGGGAAGTCACCGTCAATCCTTATTGTCAGGAGGAGAAAGCCAAGGGCATCAAAATGGCGGAATGGCTGGTCTCTCGGAAAATCGACCGTATTTTTCTCCGGGAAAGCCTCCAGGGGAAAGGACCGGAATATGTTTTTGCCAGCGCCGGAGTGGAGATAAAGACGAGCGAGTTTGATACCCTGGACCTGACATTGGACAAGGAATTGCGAGGCCTCCCTTGAAAGGTGACGACGCATGAAGTACACTTTTGGCCCGGTTCCTTCCCGGCGGCTGGGCCGATCCCTGGGGATTGACACCCTCCCGCTCAAGACCTGCAATTGGAACTGTGTCTACTGCCAGTTGGGGCGCACCCTCCCGCTGACGAATGAGCGCCGCGAGTATGTGCCGGCGGAGGAAATCCTTCGCGAAGCCGGGCAGGCCTTGCAGTCCCTCGCCCAGGAGCAGGTGGACTGGGTCACTTTTGTCGGATCGGGCGAACCAACCTTGCACAGCAAGCTTGGATGGCTGATCCGCCGGATCAAAGGGTTGACGGAGAAACCGATTGCAGTGATCACCAATGGTTCTCTATTGTACCTGCCCGAAGTCCGCGCGGAACTTTCCGCGGCCGATGCCATCCTGCCGACACTGGATGCAGGCACGGCTGGACTTTATCGCAGGATCAACCGGCCCCACCCGCAGGTCACATTGGAACGGCTCGTGGACGGGTTGGTTGCCTTTCGATCAGAGTACCGGGGAAAATTATGGGTGGAGGTGATGCTGGTGCACGGATTAAATGATTCCGAACCGGCCCTGCGCAGGATCGCTCAGATCCTGAGGCGGATCCATCCCGATGAGGTCCATGTCAATTTGCCCACCCGTTCCCCGGCGGAAACCTGGGTTCAGCTGCCGGATCAGGAGGGCCTGGCGCGGGCTCTGTCCATCTTGGGGAAAATTGCGCGGGTGGTGCATCCGGCCGAGGGCAATTTTGACGTCAGCCGCGGCGAGAATGCCCTGGACGCAATTGTTGAGATCATCACCCGTCACCCGATGCGGCAGGCTGAGGTCGAACAAACCCTGAATCGCTGGTCGCCGGAGCGGGCGGGCCAGGCGCTGGCGGAATTAAAAGCAGGCGGGCGGGTGCAGATCGTGGAACGGGGCGGGGACCATTTCTGGAGCGCCGCGCCCTGCCGATATCCTGACGACGCGCACAGCCGGCGGACGATTCCTTCCGACGCCGAATTTCCGAAGAAAGGTGATGTCTGATGAGCCAAGAGAAGGCCTTTGAAATTCAAGCCGAGTTATGCCGGGCCATGGGGAGCCCGTTGCGGATGAGGATCCTGGACCTACTGCGGCATGGTTCGTTGAAAGTCAACGAAATTGCCTCTGCGACCAATCAACCTCAGGCCACGATCTCGCGCAATCTGAAGATCATGCGAAATGCGGATATCGTTGCGACTCACCGGGAAGGCAGCAGTGTGCTCTATTACATTGCCAATCCCAAACTCATGAGCGTCTGCGATCTGATGCGCCAGGTGCTGGTGGAGCAGGCCAACGAACTGTCCAGACTCATCGAGAGCCGCGAAGAATGAAGATCCTTGAGGCGCTGATCGCGAGCCTGCCGGAGGACGCCCCGGTGCGATCCGTCCTGATCGGAGTGCACTGGACCGTCGTTTGCAGTCGCCGCTGCGGGATGGCGGCCACGCTTGTATCCCCCCAGCTGCACGGACACCTGCAGGTCCGCGAGGCTGGCCGCCTGCAGCACAAAAGCGGGCGTGAGTTGGCCCAGCTGGCCCTCTCCGATGAACCGCTGGAAGCCGGCCTCGGCCTGGCCGCGATCAATTCCATGCTGGAGATGGACGAATCGCCCGCCATGCCGATCAATGCCTCCGACGTGCTGGCCGGCCGCGGGCGGGGAAAGAACGTTGCATTGATCGGCCACTTCCCGTTTGTTTCACAACTGCGTCAGGCGGTGGGGCAATTATGGGTCATCGAGCAAAATCCAAGAGAAGATGATTATCCGGCGGAGGCTGCCGCGGATTTGATCCCGCGAGCCGATATTGTAGCCATCACCAGCAGTGCCTTGATCAACCACACCCTGGAGGGCTTATTGGCGCTCTGCCCCCCGCACGCCACAGTCATGCTTCTGGGGCCAAGCACACCGCTCTCACCCATCCTTTTCGATCACGGCGCAAGCATTATTTCGGGAACGCGCGTGGTCGATGAAGCCGCGCTGCTGCGTACGGTCGGCCAGGGCGCATCCTTCCGCCAGGTGGAGGGCGTGAAGTTGCTGACTTTCCTCCGTGAAAAGGAGACGATCTAGCTCCATGGAAATCATCCTGCACCCCATCGGCATCATCCATTCGCCGTTCACCGCAAAAGAACAGACGCCCATCCAGGCCTCGCGTTCACAGGCGATCGGTCTGGTGGAAGTCTTCCCCCAATTCGCAGACGGATTGAAGGATATCGAGGAATTGTCTCATATCTACCTGTTGTATGCCTTCCATGAATCGTCGGGGTACGCACTCCATGTAAAACCGTTCCTGGACGACCGGGAGCACGGCATCTTTGCCACGCGCTATCCCGATCGTCCCAACCCGATCGGCCTGTCGATCGTGCGCCTCCTAGCGCGCCAGGGAAGCAGACTCACCGTCGAAGGCGTCGATGTGCTGGATGGCACACCCCTGCTCGACCTCAAACCCTATGTACCGGATTTCGACCTGCGGACAGACGTCCGCACCGGCTGGTATGCAACACGGAGCAAAAAGTGAAACGCTATCCGATCAGCCTACCCATCCTGCTGCTTGCCAGTTTGTTCGTCCTTCCTGCTCCAGAGGCGCGGGCGCAGTCACCCCAACCGATCGTGCACGCGCTGCTGTTCTATTCTCCCACCTGCCCGCATTGTGAATTTGTGATCAACGACACCCTGCCGCCCCTGATGCAGAGATATGGCCGTCAACTGGAAATCCTGGGCGTGGATGTCACTCAGCCGCAGGGACAGACCCTCTTCCTCGCCGCGCTGGACAAATTCAAACTGCAGGAGGCCGGCGTCCCCTTCCTGGTCATCGGCGACAAATATCTGATGGGCTCGGCAGATATCCCCGAACAACTGCCAGGCCTGATCGAGACGGACCTGAGGCAGGGCGGCGTGGACTTTCCCGACATTCCCGGTTTGCGCGCTGTGATCGCTGCGACGGAAAACTCCGGGCCTCCGACCGGGCCGAACCCTGATTCTGTTTCCTCCGCCTCCCCGGCCTTGAAAGATCTCACCTGGCAGGAGAAATTCGCCCTGGACCCATCGGGAAACGCGCTGGCGGTCCTGGTGATGGGTGGCATGATCGGGGCTGCTGCCTGGACAGTCCTTCAATTCCAACAAAGGAAAGTGGACTCCCCAAAAAAGAAGCCGGATCGGGTCATTCCCATTTTGTGCGCGCTTGGGTTTGGTGTGGCAGCCTACCTGGCTTATGTTGAAACGGCACAGGTCAGCGCGGTCTGTGGTCCGGTGGGCGACTGCAATACCGTCCAGCAGAGTGCGTATGCCCGCCTGTTCGGGATCGTCCCGGTCGGCTTGATGGGTCTGGCGGGATATGCGGCCCTTGCCGCGCTCTGGCTGGCGGCACGCCGCGCCAGGGGCCGCACAACAGACTACGCCACCCTGTCCATGTTTGGCATGGCGGTCCTGGGCACCTTGTTTTCGGTATATCTCACCTTTCTTGAACCCTTCATCATCGGCGCGACCTGCCTGTGGTGCTTGACATCCGCCGTATTAATGACCATACTTATGGTGCTCACGGTGAAAGGGGCCAGGCTGGCCTTCTCCAGGCTTGCGCATTTCCGGCCTTTCCGCCATCCACACATGCAGATCGGTGAAAATCATGATTGACCTTCAAAAAATCGAGACCTTCCTATGTGCGGCTGAAAAATTAAATATCTCTGAAGCCGCCAAACAACTTCATCTTAGCCAGCCTACAGTGAGTCACCAGATCAAATTATTGGAGCAGGAACTGGGCGCCACTCTATTCATCAGGAGCAGCACCGGCTTGCAATTGACCGAGGCCGGGCAGCTCCTGCTGCCATGGGCGCGCCGGCTGCTTAATGACAGCTCCAACTTGCAGGCCATGATGTCTTCATTACAGGATGTGGCGGGCGAACTTCGGATCGCCTGCAGCACAACCGCCGGGAAGTACATCCTGCCTCAACTGGCGGCGCGTTTTCGACTGCGCTATCCGGGCATCCAGGTGCGCATCCCGGCCTGCGCCCCCGAAAAAGTGGCGCTCGACCTGCTGGCCGGCGAGGCCCATTTGGGCGTATTGAGCAGGGAGGTGGGGGATCCCAACCTGGAAATTCAGGAATTCTTCCATGATACGATCCAGCTGATCGTACCGGCCAATCATCGCTGGGCAGCCCGTCAGTCCCTGGAGCCGTCCGAACTCCTGGAAGAACCCATGATCATGCGCGAACCCACTTCCGGAACGCGGCGGGTGGCTCTGGAGGAACTGGCGAAGAACGATATCAGCCTGGAGGATCTGAATGTCTTTATGGAGCTGGGCAATGCGGAGGCGATTGTCCGCACCGTTGCGGACGGGTATGGAGTGGCTTTCGTCTCCGAATTGGCCGCGGCCTACCCGTTGGAACGCGGCAACGTCGTAGCCATTCCCGTGCAGGGTCTTACCCTGCTGCGGACCATTTATATGGCCAGAAAACGGATCGGCGACCCTTATCGGCCGCGCGACGCCTTCTGGAGCTTTGTCCACGCTCCCGAGAATGCGGACCTGCTGCGGCTTCCGGAACAAGGCGCATAGCGAAGCATTGAGAATTGGACGGGCCGGACGGCTCCCAGCTTTCCGGCCCCTCTTTGACGGTGCTTGGCGCGGATCTTCTAGTCGGCGGGCGCGAGCCCTGCCGCCGGGACTCCTGACAGTTCCCGGGCCTTCTCCTTTAGGGTCTGGAAGTAGATCGCGAACGGTCGGTAGGCCAGATGAGACCATTTTCCGAATGGCACTTCCAATACGAGCATGGGAGTGAGTATCATCAAGTGGGCAACATAGGCACAGTAGGTCGCCATGGGAAGGTCGAGATAGCGGAAGGTATGGATCAGGATGCCGCTCACGGCGGTCAGCATGAGCAGGATGGGGAACATCCAGTCGCTGGGGTGGGAATAATGGTGCATCCGGTGGTCCTTTACGATCCGGCCCCAGATGGCATCGCCCGCCCCGATCAGGAGCGCGAGCGCGGCGTAGTAGCCGAGCCAGCGCTGGGGATGCCAGATCGGATAGATATTATCGGTCTGGAACCATTTCAGGAACACCACGATCAAGATGAACATCAAGGCGTAGCCGCTGACCAACAGCCAATGATTCCGCCAGCGCGGTTTCTGCCAGAAGCGCAGCTTTTGATCCCCATCGCATTTTGAAAAATGGTTCTGGGTCACGGCTTGGTAAACCAACTGCCAGGCCTGCGTGACATAGAGTCTGAGGGGTATGTCCGTTTTTTCTCCCTGCCCGGTCGTGAAGACATACATCCGATAGATGTTGGATAACAGGAAAAAGGAAAGCCCGCCGAGCATAACCCAATCGCCGATCTCGATCAGATGGACGGGGGCAAACGTGTTCAGTTCCACCCGGCCCGTCACGATGGGCCCGTGGAACACGACAAACATCAGCAGGATGAAGGCGCTCAACAGAAGCACCGATCCGATCTCCCAGACCCGGGAGGTATAGAATTTGCCTGCCAGTCCGGTCCAATCGTACTGCGCGGTCAGCCAGCGGCGGGCGGCCATCATGGTCTCACCCGGCTCGGCGTTCTTCGGGCAGGTGCTGGAACAATCGCCGCAGTAGTAGCACAACCACGGATCGAGTTGTCCCTTCAGGCGCTGCCTTTGACCGATCTGGGCGCGGCGGATCACACTGCGTGGGAAGGCATATTCATTGCTTGCCAACGGACAAACCGCCGTGCAGTTGCCGCAGTTGAAGCATTTCTCGATGCCGACCGCACCGTATTCTTTCAGTTCCTTCAAGAAACCGGGATCCACTCGTGTGCTCATTTTGTTTCTCCTTTGCTGCAGGGCAGCGCATTGCGAGTTTCCAGAAACTTCCGCGCCCCTGCCCACCCGGCCAGGCCCATATCGTTCAGGGTGGTGGGGCATCTCAGCCGGCACATTTGTGACCCATGCCGGTCAGATGGCTTGATCAATGACTACCTGAATTAACTATAGAGTTTCCCCACATGGGCCACAAGTACGAAACATCACGAACCGCAATCTATCTCTTTATTGCCGCTTCTAAGAATTTTTTTGAAGTGACAAACATCTCTTTATGACCAGTCATAAAAGATGCTGATGGGTTCCGTTCGCTCCGAGATCAAAACACCCCATGCCTCCTGAAGCGAGGAGGGAGATTGCACACGGAAACCAAACAAACTATAATGATCGGGAGAGAGCAGATCGAGAAACAGGTTTCAAGAGCAAGTGGGGGGCCTGACAGGCTCTGACAAATGGGCATTTCGAATTTCCGCCTCTCGTGCCCAAAGGAGTACGCGATGATTGATTTCCGGAAGGTTGAGATTTTCCTGTATGCGGCTGAAACTGCAAGCCTGTCCGAAGTGGCCAAACAACTTCACGTGAGCCAGCCTGCGGTGAGCTATCAGATCAGGTCGTTGGAGCAGGAACTGGGCGTCACCTTGTTTACCCGCCGCAGCAATGGCTTGAGACTGACCGAGGCCGGCCGTTTGATGCTGCCCTGGGCGCGTCGTCTGCTGCACGATACCAACGACCTCCGGAAAATGATGACCTCGCTCCAGGAGGACGTTGCCGGGGAATTACGCGTCGCCTGCAGTACGACAGCCGGAAAATACATTCTGCCGCAGATCGCGGCCCGCTTCACCCTGCGTTATCCCGCCATTATGGTGCGCATCTTCGCGTGCGGACCGGAAAATGCGGCGCTAAGACTCCTGGATGGGGAGGCGCACCTTTGTGTGGTCAGCACCGAGGTTTCCGATCCAAGCCTGGAAGCGCAGGAGTTTTTCGGAGATACGATCACCTTGATTGTGCCAGCCGATCATCGCTGGGCGCTCCGAAAAAGGATCAGGCCTGAAGAGATCCTCGAAGAAAAGGTGATCATGCGCGAAGAAACTTCCGGCACGCGCCGGGTGGTATTAACGGAGCTCGCCAAACACGATATCAGCCTGGAGGACTTGAATGTGTCGCTGGAACTGGGAAACGCAGAGGCGATTGTTCGTACGGTAGCCGCGGGATACGGCGTGTCCTTCGTTTCTACCCTGGCAACGGCTTGTCCGCTGGAACGAGGCAACGTGGTGGATATTGCCGTCGAGGGACTGGCCCTGTATCGCAAAGTCTACATGGTGCGACAACGGCTGAGCGATCCCCCGCGCCCGCGCGATGCCTTTTGGAGCTTTATCCACGACCCATCCAATGCAGATATCCTGAGGTTGGCGCAACAGCCGGGGGAAAAGGCCTGAGCGCGTGCAGCCGCAAGGCACGTTGAATGCGCCTTGCGGCTGTATTTTTGCTGGTGCTCTGCAGACGATCCGAAAACCGTCTGGATGGCCGAGCCTGAGGCGGGCCTTAGAAGACGTAGGTCTGGGCGGCGCCTTCGACATCCATCAGATAGGGCGGGGCCTTGGTGACCTTGATGCGCGGATCGCGCAGGTTCTTGGGGTCAATGCCCTTGTTCTCGATGGCCAGTTCGCACAGGGTCATGTGACCGCCCTGCTGCAGGATGTCATTGAAGAGTTTGATGGGATTCGGCAGGCCCTTGGGCTGGCCGAACTTCTCCAGTTCATCCTTCACCGTCCACTTGGCTCCGGCCGGGCAGAAGAAAATGTAGACGTCATAGTCGAGGGCGACTGCCGAAGATCCGAAAATCAGGGTGGGCATGATGTTCGCACCGGTCTCACCGTTGCAAACAATAGCCATTTTTTGCTTTGCCATGGTAATCTCCTTTTGGGTTGAAAAGATTTGTGTTTGGATACAGCGACCTTGCTCGCGTGTCGTGCTGATCATTCAAATTGGATCTTGTCGTTTTCACCTCTTTCCTGTCTTGATCATGATGAAATAATCAATCCGTGCCGGCTTGCGCTGTTTCCACAACCGGTACCGGCTTCAGCGCATGGAAGTACAGGGCAATGATCCTGTACAGGGAATGCGCGAATTTGGTAAAGGGCAGCAAAAGCAACAGGGTCATCGAAACCGATACGTGGAAAAGGAACATCCAGTAGCCCCAGATGGGCGGATGGGGCAGGTACAGGGCGATTTCGATGATGAAGCCCGTCACGCCGCTGAACCACAGCAGGGTCAGGAAGATCCAATCCGAGGGCCGCGAGTAACTGTGGGCCTTGTCCGCGGCCCGCCAGCGTTTGATCAGCAGTACACTGACCCCATAGATAAACAGCAGCCCGGCCAGGGTACCGATCAAACGGGGCGGATACCAGATTGGAACCGCACCGCCGGTTGACTTCAGGCCCAGGATGTCCAGCAGATAATCCAGCACCGTGGCAGACAACAGGCCCAGGAAGCCCCACATCGTAGCGGCATGGACAAACCACTTGCTCAGATACCAGACTTTCTGATTTTCCTCCGCATCGCATTCCTCGCGGTAGCGCTTCTGCCACAAAGCCTGGATGCCGACTGCTTCCCAGAAAGCCGCGAGCCAGTTCATGCGCGCGCCGCTGGCAATGCTTTGGATGGTGATGTCGTTGGCGCGCGCCATGCGGGAGATCATATTAAAGATCGCCAGCAGACTTGCGATGGCGACCAATATCATCACAACAATGCCCGCGTTGTGAATGAACTCATACGGGATGAAATTGAACAGTTTCAAGGATTCGGTCGACATGCTCCCCCGCTGGGTGTACATGAACGCCCCAAAGAAAAGAACCATGGCTACCGCGATCAGGCCGCCCAGGAGCGGGATTCTGCAGAACAACTTCCCGATTCCCAGCGGGTCGTAATTGGTGATGGCATAACAGCGTGCGGCGGCCATCAGGTTGGCAGGTTCCGCCTGCTTCGGGCAGGTCTCGGAACATTTGCCGCAGTTGTAACACAGCCACAGTTCCTTGCTGCCCAGCAATTGATCCCGCAATCCTAATTGTGCCATGCGGATGATGCGGCGCGGGAATTGAGCATCGTTGGATGCCAGCGAACAAGTTGCCGTACAGTTGCCGCAGTTGTAGCATTTCTCGATGCCCACCGCGCCATATTTTTTTAGGTCTCGCAATAAAGTCGCGTCTACGCGGTTGTTCATGCTAATTCTCCTCCGCTTTCTTATAGAGCGGATAATCGCCGCACATGCCCGCTTCGACCACGACGCCATACTTTTTCATCGCCGCGACAAACCACAGGACCTTGTCCGCCGGAATGCCGGTCGCCTGCGCCGCTTCGGGAACGGTCCGGGGTTTCTCACGGAAGAACGCGCAAAGTTCCTGCTGCATGTGCTTTTGTTCTTTGAGTAATTCCTGGGCGCGCTTCACGGATTCGGCATGCTTCGTCCGCAGTTGTTTGAGCATCTCACCGCGTGAAAGTGCCTTGTTCGGTACCGTCATGCTGGCACCTCCGCCAACGCAGGCATTTCCGCTCCGATGGCTTCGACCATGGCCTGGTATTGCGCCAGTGTCCAGCCCTGCACGTTAATGGCCTGATTCGGACAGGCGCTGACGCACGCGCCGCAGCCCACACAGTTGGCGGGCGTGATGAGTGCGCGTTTAATTTGCCTGCCGTTTTCTTCGCTTGTCTGCAGGGCGATGGCCCCTTCGTAGATGCATGCCTCCACGCACGCACCCGTCCCATTGCACTTGTGTTCATCCACCGCAGCCACGAAGGGCGGCAGTTCCACTCTCCCGCGTCCCAGCAGAGATGCGACTTTCGCCGCCGCGGCCGATGCCGCGCTGAGGCTCTCCTGAATGTTCATCGGGCCCTGCGCCGTGCCCGCCAGCACAATTCCATTGACCGCGGTCTCCACGGGTCGTAATTTCGGATGGACTTCCAGCAGGAAGCGGTCAGTGCCGCGCGAGATTTTCAACATTTTTACCAGGCCCTGAATGTCGCGCGGCATCATGCCGACGGCCAGCACCACCAGATCCACCGGGATTTCAAGTTCCTCGCCGTAGGTCAGCAGATCCTTGACCTTGACCAGCACGGGGTGCGTATCCCCCTTCGGCGCCGCGCAGACCACGGGACATTCCGCGCCGTCGTAGCGCAGGAAACGCACGCCATCTTCGAGCGCCTGGCGATAATATTCCTCATGTCCCCGGCCGTAGGTGCGGATGTCCTGGTGCAGATCGAAAATGTTCAGCTGCGGGTAGCGCTTGTGAAGTTCGGCGGTCATGTGCAGCGAAGCCGTGCAGCACACGCGCGAGCAGTAATTGTTGAGTTGCCCGTCGGGCGGCGGCGTGTGGACGCCATCCACCTGGCGGCTGCCCACACAATGGATCAGCGCTACATCGCGGACGGCACGCCCGTTCCACTGCAGCCCTTGGCCGTCTTTGCTCAGGGCCAGATGGCGTATCAACTGAGGCAGGGTTACGACCTGTGGCAGCTCGCCGAATCCATATTCGCCGCGGGACGGCGTATACGGGTCAAAGCCCGTCGCGACGACCACCGCACCAACGTTCAGCTCGAATTCCCTGGGCTCGTCCTTCAGGACGATCGGCCAGCCGCCCACATCGAAGGGCCGGCCGTCGTAGTGCTCCCAATCCACTGCGGGAGTGGATGGATAACAACCTTCAAAGGGCCGATAGATCAGCTTGCGATCGGTCAGCCCATAATTGAACGGGTCCGGGACAAGCTGGGAACAGGCGGCCATCAGGGCGGCCGCGTTTTCCTCCGTCACGCCGCGCGAATGCTGCCGCACCTGAATATTGAAATTCCCAACGTAACCCGAAACGCCCGTCAGCTCCGCCTGGGTGAAGATCGTGATGTTCGGATGCGCCGCAACCTTTCCGATCAGGTCCTGCAGCAATTTGCGGGCGTCCTGCTCGGTGGGGAAGACACTGCCCAGCTGTGCCATGCGCCCGCCCAGGAAGGGGGACTTCTCGACCAACGAAACGCGCAGGCCCTGGCGGGCAATGTCCAGCGCGGCCCGCAGGCCGGCCACCCCGCCGCCGATCACCAGTGCGTGTTTTTCCGCGGCGAGTCGGATCGGCTCGAGCGGCTTGAGCAGGCGTGCTTTCGCGACGCCCGCCGACATCAGCCGCAGGGCCTTGTCCGTGGCTGCGCTCTTGTTGTGCTCATGGACCCACGAGTCCTGTTCGCGCAAACCGACATGATGGTAGAGGAACGGGTTCAAGCCTGCCCGCGTCACCGCCCCGCGGAAGGTCTGCTCGTGCAGCATGGGGGCACAGGCCCCAACCACCACGCGGTTGACGCCCAACTCCTTGATATCCTGCTCGATCATGGACTGCCCCGCGTCCGAACACATCGACTCGTCGGTGCGGGTGATGATCACGCCGGGAAGTCCCTTCAAGGCTTTGGCAACCAGCTCGCACTGGACGGTGCCGCTGATGTTCCCGCCGCAATGACAGATGTATACGCCGATGCGCGGTTCCCGATCCTCAGGCATAGGCCGCCTCCTTCCGGACCTCGAGAGCGGCCCTGTTTTCCCGAATGTAGGCCGAAGCCTCCGCCGCGGCCGCGCTGGCCGAGATGATGCTATCCACAATATCCATGGGCCCCATGGCCGTGCCTGTGACGAAAATGCCCGGGCGCTCTGTCACGCACGGCGCGCAGTCCGGCTCCGGGACGGAGATAAAACCGTCTGAACCCACAGGCAGGCTCACGGTCGGGCGGCAAGCTGGAATGATCCCCTGCGAGAGAACGACCAGGTCATGCGTGCGCTCGACGATTTCGCCCGTGTCCGTCATCTCCACTTTCACGACCGGATTCTGGTCGGCGTCTTCTTTGATCAAAGCGACCTTGCCGCGCACGAATTCCACGCCCATGGCTTTGGCGTTTTGATAGAACTGTTCATAGCCTTTGCCGAAGGTGCGGATGTCCATGTAATAGATCGTGATGTCGGCCAGGGGCAGCGCACCGTTGAGCAGCATGGCCTGCTTGATGGCGTACATGCAGCAGACGCGGGAGCAATAGGTGATGCCGAGCGTTTCGTCGCGCGAGCCTGCGCATTGGACATAGGCGATGGAGGTCGGTTCCTTGCCATCGCCCGGGCGCAGGACCCGTCCGTAGGGTCCGGTCGGAGCGAGAAAACGCTCCATCATCAGCGGGTCAATCACGTTGCGGAGCCTGCCCTCGCCATATTCTTTCTTGGTGCTGACAGGGGTCAACTCGAAGCCGGTTGCCATGACGATCGAGGCGGCTTCGACGGTGAAAGTTTCCATCTGCTGGGAGAAGTCGATCGCATCCACCGGACAGACCTGTTCGCATTTGCCGCACCACAGGCAATATTCCGGATCGAGCACCGCCTTCTGCGGAACGGCCGTCGAAAAGGGCACCCGGATGGCGCGGTAGGCGCCGAGGTTGCGGTCGAAGGGGCTGGGCACCGTGATGGGACACTCATATTCGCAGTCGCGGCAGCCTGTGCATTTGGAAACGTCCACGTAACGCGGCTTTTGCACCACGCTGACCGCGAAACCGCTGCCCTGCTCCCGGACAGATTGGACCTCGCAGTAGGTGAACAGGCGGATGTTGGGGTGATGGGCCACGGCCGACATCTTGGGGGTGGTGATGCAGCTGCAGCAGTCGAGGGTCGGGAAGACCTTGCTCAGCGTGATCATCCGCCCACCGATGCTGGGTTCACGCTCGACCAGCGCCACTTGAAAACCCTGATCTGCCAGGTCGAGGGCGGATTGCATGCCGGCGATCCCGCCGCCGATGACCAGCGCCTCCACACGGAGCTTATCCATGGGCCGCCTCCTTTTCCAGGTGCGCCGCGCTGGCATGAGCTGCCAGTTCATCCCTGGCAACACCGATGCCTTTCAGCAGCTCGTTCATCTGATTGACTTCCTTCAGGAACGGCTTGACGCAAACTGTGCAGATGGCCGCCAGACGCAAACGGCGGATATCCAGGCCGCGTTCCTTCATCATGCCGTAGGCGCGGTTGATGAGCCTGGCCGTCAGATCGGCCTCGACCTTGTACGGGCTGTCCGTGCCGCTGTACATGACAATGATCCCGTCAATGCCGCGCTCGAACGAACGCAGATAGAATTCCGGCGGGAACATGACAGGCGACATCACAGGCAGGATGTAGGTGTTGGCCGGGTAGTCGAGGTGACTCTGCCCCGTCGAATCTGCCCCGGCATAGCCGCCAGAGAGGGTGCCCAGAATCAAGATCCTGGGCTGTTGATCCGGTGCGCTCATCTCGCTCCTATTTCAAGCGCCGGATGAACAAACGCTCGTAGCCTTCGCCTTGCAGGACACCCAGAAATTCGTGTCCGACCTTTTCGCACCAACGCGGCATATCCACTTTGGTGTTGGCGTCGCCCGACCAAATTTCAAGAATTTCGCCAACCTTGACCGTGGCGATGCCTTTCTTGGCCTCCAGCAATGGGCCCGGGCAGGACATGGCACGCGCGTCCACCACTTTGCTTGCTGCAATCGCTGTCAGATCAGGTGTAGTCATATGGTTCTCCTTGGTTGAGTTTGTGATTCGATTTCCATTAACTGGCCCTTTGGCTTGTTCACCAGGACCAGACAATTTCGCAGGAGTTCATTCTCCGCAAGGTGGTAGTAGATGTTTTGGCGCTCCCGCCGCGATGCAAGGATGTTGCTCAGCTCCATGAAATGAAGGTGCTGGGAGGCGCTGGGCAGGGAGGCGCCGATCGCCTCGGCGATCTCGCTGACCGTTCTTTCCTGCTCCGCCAGGAACCAGAGGATCAAAACCCGCTGGGCGTTGCTGAAGACCTTGCAGAGCATCGCCTGCCGTTCGGCCAGATCCTGGACTTCGAGAGAAAAGGTGGGCTTCATGCTCATTTCACCACTTGCTTAATTCATATATAGGTTAACTTCAATCCTCCTTGCTTTCCAGTGATAATTATCACAAACCAGCTTCGAATCCTTGATGGTAGGCTATAGAAGAAATTGATGGCCAGATGACAGCCCGGCCGCAGTTCCCCTTCGGCTGATCAAGGATTGAGTACGCCCTTTTTCGGGAAATCGAAGGCCGTTCTGCCTGGTTTTAAGATACCAACAGGCCAACGGCTGCGCTTATCCGCTCATCAGTGAGGTCGGTCAAGTTCCAACAATGGGTGCGAGCGCATCTTCAAATATCTCAAGCTGAACGATCGGTCCAAGTCAATATATCAATGGCTGTCCGTTTTTCAGCGGATGGCCCCCGCAGGCTGCGCTGCGGAAGGCGGCTCAACGCGCCGCGGCTGCTCTGATCGAGACGCTGCCGCTCCGTGGTGTTGAAGAGGAGGCCCTTCGACGATCTGCCCTCATATGGACTGCGCTCGGCCGCTCGGCCGAAATGAAAATGACCGCATCCGATCTCTGCAGGTTCTTGGGAATCATTCTATCGAAGAACTGCAGACGCTCAATCTTGAAGCCACCCGATCCGGGCGTTTCTATGTCATTGGCTTTTCGAAGGATTCTTGAAACAATGATCGGGTTCAAATAAGGGGTCGCTGCAATCGAAGCAGACGAAAATTGTGAATATTGGAAATTGGAATGAGGGATAAGAATATCACTCGCAAGATCGTCCGAGCATGGGGCAACATGCTCAACCGCGGCGAGGAGCCGGGAGTTCATGCCTGGAAAGGTCTGGAAGCGCATCTGGCGGAGCGCGCTCCCGAACTGGAATTCCTGGACGGGGGCGCGCCTGGGCTGAATCGGCTGCCCTGGGTGGAAGAAGCCAGCCATCTGCTCGTGCTGGATGCGGTCAATGCGCGCAAGGGGCCGGGCCCGCTCATCGAATTGCAGTGCGATGAGATTCCGCTTTTTACCGGCATCAAACTGCCTGATCATCAGGTCACCCTTCAGGAAGTTCCGGCGCCGGCGCAGTTCCGAGGCAAATTACCCCAGCCCCTGCATTTGATCGGCATCCAGCCTGCGGATATTTCCACCGGTGTCGATCTGAGTCCACCCCTTGCCGCGATCCTTCCACAAGTTGTTGAGGCGCGCTGAGGATTTTGAATGAATGGGATCTGACAGGAGTCTTCATGAAGAAAATTGCTTTTCCGACCGACGATGGCGAAACCATCAGTCCACATCTGGGACGTGCCTCGTTCTTTTTGGTGGCATCTTTGCCAGACACAGGGGAAGTCCGTTTCGAGAGGCGCGACAAGCCTCATCACAGCCAGGAGGCGGAACACGCCGCACACGAACATCAGGGGCAGGGCGGGGGAAATGCCATGTTCTCGGCCATTGCAGACTGCCAGACCTTGATCGCCGGTGGAATGGGCGAACCTGCCTTTCAACACGCCCAGGCCCAGGGCTTGGAGGTCCTTTTGCCCGCCCAAAAGAACATCCAGCTGGCGCTTGATTCCTACCGGGCCGGAACGCTGGTCTCGGACGCGCGTCGAATTCACAAACGTTAATTTTCAGGAGCTCAAACCACGAACTGTTATTTTCTCGACAAGGTTTCCTGGCAGCAAAGCCAGTCCCTGTATCCTGTATGGCCGAGTCCTACCGCCAGCATCTCCAGCCGGTGATCGAAACGTACCGCGCCTTTGGTGTGAATGCCGGATAAAGAACGGTTAATGATATGATCGCCAACGGCCGCAAAGTCTCCGGCAACGGCGCGGCAGAGATCGAAGGGATGCTGGTTTTGGTCGGCAGCTTCATCATGGACTGCGACTATGAGACGGTGTCAAAGGCCCTGCGCTTGCCTGATGAAAGATTCCGCGATAAGGTCTATAGGACGCTGCAGGAGAACCTGAGCACCATGAAGCACGGGGCCGGAAGGGCCCCTTGACCGAAGCCCTGGCGCTCGGAACCCCTGCTGGGCCCGATGCCCCTCCTGCGCGAAGTGGACCGGGAACTCCTTCAAAAGGCTGACGAGCCGCTGGGGGTGATGTATACTCCCGAGTGGCTTTCTGTCAACGACCCGCCTCGTCCGCATTTGGATCAGGTCAAGATTCGCGAAGGCGTGTATCTGATCCAGAACATGTTCAACACACCGGGCGGCCGGATGTGGGTCCCCGCGGTCAAGGAGGACGAAAAGCTGCACGACGTGTACATTGCCGGCGATTTCTTCTTTTATCCGGCTGAAAGCCTGCCGGATCTGGAACGCGCCGTGGACGGCATATCTTCGGATGAACGTGCCGTACAAACGGCGGTTGAGGAATTCTATCCGGCACGTTCGATCGAATCTCCCGGCCTCCAGCCGGTGGATTTGGCAAAGGCCCTGTTTCCCACGGCCTGATTGCTCGTCACAGACGCCGTTGCCTCCTCCTGTGAAGAGCTCGCGGCAAGGAAAGTGATCCATCGAAATGCACGAACTGCCCGTCACCCAGTCGATCCTCGAGATTTCCCTCCGCCACGCGCAGCAGGCCGGGGCGAAACGCATTACCGATCTCTATTTGTTGATCGGTCAATTATCCTATGTAGTGGATGACTCGGTTCAGTTCTATTGGGATATGATTGCCAAAGGCACCATCGCCGAAGGAGCCACCCTGCATTTTCAGCGCGTGCCCGTCGAGTTCCTTTGCCTGGATTGCGATCGGCGCTATCCGGTCGACGGCGAGAATCTCGCCTGTCCCCGCTGCGGGAGCACGCGTGTGAAGGTCGCCTCGGGCGACGAATTTCGCTTGGAATCGATCGACGTGGAAACGGGCGACGCAGCCGATCTCAATCTTGTGGAGAAGTGAATGCCTTCAAATATTCCCATTGTTGAAAATATCATGAATGCCAATGACCGGCTGGCTCAGGAAAACCGCGGCCGCATTGATGCCGCGGGGGTGTTCTCCATTAACCTGATGGCTTCGCCCGGCGCGGGCAAGACCTCCATCATCGAACAAACCCTGGCGCGCCTGGTGGACAAATTGCGGATCGCCGTTGTGGATGGAGACATCGCCACCTCGCTGGATGCCGACCGGGCCGCCGCGGCCGGCGCGCGGGCTTCCATCCAGATCAACACCGGCGGCGAATGCCACCTCGATGCGGTGATGCTGCGCGGAGCCCTCGAGCAGCTTGACCTCACGAAGTTCGATCTGCTCATCGTGGAAAACGTCGGCAACCTGGTCTGCCCCGCCGAATTTCGCCTGGGCACGCATAAGTCCGTCCTGATCGCATCCGTCCCCGAGGGAGATGACAAGCCTTACAAGTATCCGGGCATGTATCGCGGCGTGGAGGCGCTGATCATCAACAAGATCGATCTCCTGCCCTACGTCAACTTCAAAATGGACTATTTCCGGCGCGGCGTGGAGGCGCTCAATGCCGGAGTGCACACTTTTCCTGTGTCGTGCCGTACCGGGGAGGGCCTCGCCCAATGGATCGATTGGTTGATGGGCAATGTCGGGCACCCTGGATGATTCATGCGAACTCACCCCACGGCATCCAGGGCCGGTGTCGGGATAGGTCCGGTTTGGGTGTTGCGGACAGGGGGAGGCCGTCTTGATTGGCGGTTCATCCGATAGCGCTTGCGTAACACGCCCCTGAGGGGGTGAGCGGAGATCAAATGCTGGTCTCCGGATGGGCTGCGGACTGGAGGGCGAGCAATTGGATGGTTGCATCCGGCAATTATTTCGCGCCGGCCTCAAACACGCCGATCTGGCCGTCCCATTCCGATCTCGGTGTGGCAAATGAAGACTGCCAAAAAAGAATTCTCCCCGGAGCTAGGGGAGAATTCTTTTTGAACCCGAATTACCGATTTGCGTCTTACGGCAGGGTGCAGGTGCGGGGCAGGAAGGAAGTAGAGGTGGCGCCCAACAGGCCCCAGCTGCCGGAATAGTTGCCGGCATAATCCGTTCCGATCAGGGTGATGGCGGCAACGTTGCTAGCCGTTTCCCAGCCATAACTGTAGGAATAAAAGGCTGTGCCATTCCCGGTGAACGAGCCGCACGTGACGGTCACTTTGCCGGGCGTGCTAAAGTAGATCCCGCCGGCCCCATTGAAATCGGCTGTAACGTGGCTGATGCTCTCCGCACCGTTGGAGAATAACGAAAGGCCATCGTTGCTGGCAAAGCTACCGGCGCTTTCGTTGTAGATGAACACATTGGTGCCGGTCAGGGTGATGCCGCCGGTCGACCCGCCGTGCTGGTTGTACAAGTGGGCTCCCTCATTGATATTTGAATCCGCGGTGATGTTCGCAGCGGTGATGACACCACGAGAATCAACGTCCAGCCCGTCCCAGCCGTTGTAGTTGAAGACGTTCACGCCGTTGAGGCTGACATTCTTGGGCGTTGGGGCTGCCGTGTTGCCAATTTCCACGCCGCTGTAGCCAGCGCTTGTGCCATCGCCCACGGCGGTCAGGTTGTTGGTTGTGACCGTGCCGGTGCTTTCAATCAACAAGCCCCAGCCATACAGGTTGTAATTGAAGAGGTTCGTTCCGCTCAGCGTGACATTGGCCGAACCGGTGCAGGTCAGACCGTTCGAGGCGCAGTTGTTCAGAGATGCCCCCAGCTCCGCGCTGGAAGAACCATCGGAGCTGGCATGCAGGTTGCTGACGGAGATGGCACCTCGCGAGACTACAGACAATCCACCTGCCGCGTCGAGGTTGGTGTTGTTGGTGCCGCTCAGCGTGACGGGCGCGATGAATGGATTCGTGCAGCCAAACCCTATGCTGTCGCAGTTGTCCAGGGTTGCGCCGACGCCAGCATCGTTTTCAGCCGTGAGGTTGTTCACGGTGATGGCGCCGTTGCTGTGCACATCCAATCCTCCGTTCGCCTGGTCCCAACTAAAGGTGTTGCTGCCATTCAGCGTCACGGCTTGGGCCGAGGCAGCATAGGAGTTGTCAATATAAGCCCCATAGATGCCGTTGACATTGGCAGTCAGGTTGCTGATGGTGACTTTGCCCTTCGATCCCACGACGAGACCGGTCAGATGATTGTTATCGATGGTGCTGGCCCCGGCCAGGGTGACGTTGCCCGTGACGTCGCTGCTCAGATCCGCGCCGTAGCCGTGAGAGTTCGAACTGGCGGTCAGGTTGTTGAGGGTGATGGCGCCCAGGGTTTGAACGGTCAGACCATCTTGATAGTTGTGGGACATCTCGTTCGTTCCCAGCAGGGTGACGGATTGCGCGCCCAGATAGTCATTCTGGATGAAGACGCCGTCTCCATGCGGGGTTCCGCTGCTGCCCAGGTTTGAGTCAGCCGTCACGTTGCTCAGCGTGACCGCGCCGGAGGCGTGGAACTCGGCGCCGTTAAGGAAATTCTGGTTGAAGCTGTTCGTGCCGGTGAGCGTGATGGCTTCCGGCTTGGCGGCGTCCGAGTTCACGGCCAACAAGCCATCGTAGGGTCCCAGGAAGCCGTTGTTATCGACGGTCAGATTGTTCATCGAGATGGCGCCATCCGAAAGGATGTACAGGCCCGAGTAATCATTGGCGGTGAGCGTGTTGGTGCCGGTGATCTTGACGGCGGAATAGGTGGTGGGGCTGTATTCGTTATCCAGCCATACACCCGTGTAGGTGTTGGCCACGGCGGTCAGGTTGTTGACGGAGATGGCGCCCTTCGAAAATACATCCAAACCGTCTGCTGAATTACCGCTGAAACTGCTCGTACCGGTCAACGTGACAGGCTCGATGCTGGTGGTGCAGGAACTGCCATTCCAATTGCAGGTATCCAAGACCGCGCCAACGCTTCCATTATGATTGGCATCCAGTGAAGAGGACGTGATCACGCCGCCGCTGTGGACCGTCAAACCGGTACCTGCGTTGCTGTCGAAGATGTTGGTCCCGCTCAGGGTCACCGCTTGACCAGAGGTGCTGCAGACACCGCTGGATGGGTTGCAGTTATCGAGCAGGGCACCTCCACCGGTGTTTCCAAGTCCGTTCCCACTGGCGGTCACATCCGTGAGCTTGATGGCGCCGTTTGAATCCACTTGCAGACCCGGATTGTCCCACTCATCGTTGCCGCTGAAATCGCTGGAAGCGATGGTCACCGCGGAATGGGGAGACGAGCATGCGCTCCCGCTGAAATTGCAGTTATCCAGATACGCACCGCCAGCTTCTGAATTATCATCCGCGGTCACGCCG
>DATJBI010000040.1:0-24987 GCA_035515435.1 Anaerolineales bacterium | reverse complement strand
ATGAACTGCTTGTTAAATTCGACCGCCTTTTCCTGGTAGGCAACCACCGCCTTGAATATCTTGCCCAATTCATTCCAAAACTCGTAGTCGTTCATTTTTCTACCTCCGTGGTAATAAGGATGCCCGTAGCTGCTAGTCGACATTACAATTGCTCAGCAGGCTGAAACGCGTTCGGGTAAGCAGGTTAACGCCTTCGTCCGCCAAGATCACGGCTTTTTGATACGCTTTGATGGCATTATCGTAATCATTCAATTTTCGGTAGGCGTTGCCAAGGCGGTTCCAAACTGCAGCCTTGTCCTTGTCGTTCTGCAGCAGGCCGATGCTTTTCTGATAAAGGGCGATGGCCTCTTCATACCGGTTCTTCGACACCAGAATACGCGCAAGGTTGGCGTAAGGCCAGCCGTTGCCGGGCTCCAATTCGATGGCCTTGGTAAATGCGTCCAGGGCCCGATCGTAGGTTCCCACCTTGAAGTACGCTTCTCCGAGATCGTTCCAGGTCTGAGAGCTGTTCATGGTCTGCTCGCCCGGGAGGTTATTCGTCCCGTCGCGCATACCCGCAGTGTCCGGATCCAGTTCGGCGGCTTTTTGATATGCCGCCACCGCGTTTTCATAGTCGTTAATGCAGCGATATATGTTGCCCAATCCATTCCAGGATACGGCCTTGTCCTTATCCGAGCTCAGCAATTCGAGGCTTCTTTCATAGAGCAGGATCGCCTCCGCGTACTGACCTTGTGTCAGATAGGTCAATGCCAGATTGCTGTAGGGCCATCCGAAGGACGGGTCAAGCTGAATCGCCTTGTTATAGGCCTGGATGGCCTGCTCGATCTCTCCTCGATTGAAATGGGTGTTTCCCCTGGCATTCCAGGCGTCTGCGCTGGCGGTTTTGATCTCTGCCGCGTTCTTCGATTCCAGATTCCCTTTCGAGGCGGGATTCTGCGAATCCGTTTCGTTGGCATGGTCTAGGTTTGACATCTTGGCTCCTTTGGCATCGGGCTGTTCCGGCCCAGGCGTGCAGGGTTCCCCCGGTTTGCCTGGAGTGCCTTCCACTTTTTTGTTCCCTGTGGGAGCAGCCTGCTGCTCTTTTTCATTTGCAAGGCTGAAGATCCATAGCGGCGCCTCCCCAGCTTTCTGTTCCGGCTCGCGGGCGGGAGATCCATTCTCGGGATCCGGCCCTGGATCATCCTTTAACGTGTCCTGCGCCTCGGACCGCGGGCTGGACGATTCGCACTTGGCCACAGCCGGCTCTGCAACCTGTTTGGGGCAGGCTGCCGGGGGCGCCCCTTGGTCGGCCGCGTTCTTGCTGAGGGTGCGGGTTTTGGGATCGAGCCCGTCAGCGATCTGGTAGGCGGCGATCGCGTTGTCATAGTCGTTCAGCAATCGATACACATTCGCGAGCTGATTCCAGGAGGCGGCCTTGTCCTTTTCTTCCTGGAAAAGATCCACGCTTTTTAAGAAGAGGGACACCGCCTCGCTGTATTTTTCCTGGAGGGTACAGGCCAGGCCCAGGTTGTGATGGGCCCAGCCATCCTCGCCGTTCAGCTGGATCGCCTTGGAGAATACTTCGGCGGCTTCCTCATAGGATTTGGATTTCAGATAAATGGCTCCAAGTTCGTTCCAGATGGCGCCGTTCTTGGGATCCAGGCTTAAAGCGCTCTGATAGGCCTTGATCGCCTCCCGGTATCGTTCCTGCCTGAGGAAAAGAACACCCAGTCGAATCCAGGGAGTGACATACTCTCTGTTCAATTCAATGGCCCTGCGATACGCCTGGATCGCCCCGTCGGCGCGTCCGGCCGCAGAGTAAACATCCCCCAGACCGTTCCAGGGCTGGGCAAAAGTGGGCATGAATGAAATGGCCTTTCGATAGGCGCTGATCGCGTCTTCCCCATAGCCCATCTTGAAATATACGTTGCCCAACCCATTCCATCCAATTGGATCCTTGGGATTGCGTGCAATGGCCTTTTGAAAGGCAATCATGGCTTCATCGTTGTGGAAGGTCCTGAGGCAAAGATTCCCAAGATTGTTCCACCCCACGAATTGCTCGGGGGCCAGCTGGATGGCCTGCTTGTACGCCTCGGCCGCCGCCTGGAGGCTTCCGAGGCTGGTTTTCACAAGGGCGATCGCATTGAAGCACTCCGCTTCAAACCGATTGTCCTGGGTCCGGCCGGCGCTTTTCAACGCCTCGTGCAGCAGCCGGTCGGCCTTTTCATAGTCGCCCTTCCGCCAGTACAGGATTCCAAAATTCAATAACCAGTTGGCGCGCCTGGAAACAGATTCATTCTCCTGCGGGAGGCTGTTCAAGAGCGAATCGCACAGGGAGGGTGCGGCGTCCGTCTCTTCTGTGGACTCTATAAAATCTTCAAATTCAAGCCAGACCGACTCGATGTTCCGCTGCAGGGCCTGCTCGGTCTTCAGGGCCTCCACCAATTCGATCAAATAATGACGCTGCGTCCAGAACTCCGGTGCCTGATGGGCGAAATCCATGGCCTCATTCCGGGTCAGCCAGAAGATCACCCGGATCCGCATTTCCGTGAAGAAATCTCTGTGAGAATTCAGGAGGGCATACAGATTGCCCCCTTCGCCGTTCCCGTTGCCCAGGCCATCCACAAAGAAAACCGTGTGAGCCGGATCCTTGAACGCCCTCAGGAAACTGGAAATGTTGATCGGGCCCTGATCGTCAATCCGGATGTGGCCCGGCTTTTGATTCAGGCCCCGCAGGTATTTTTCAAGTTCGGTCTGGGCGTCGCTGCGCGCATACTCCGAGTTATACACGGCAAGCAATATGCACGGCCTCTGCCATTTAATGGCCATTTGCAATTCCCTGCCGAGGATCTCCATGCGTTCCTCGAAGGGTGCGACCGGATCAACAGGATTGCTGCTGGGGTTAGTCATATACCAATTTCCTCAGGACTGGATGGATATCGCACCAGTTCTCTCCATCCCTGTATTCCAGCAGGGCCAGGAGCTGCAGGAGGGGCCTCATCCGGTCGTTATATTCGAGGTGGTTGTTTTCTCCAACTTTTCTCAGCAGCTTGATGTCTTCCTTATCCAGGATGCGCCGGTACTCATTGCGGATTTCGGTCGCGGCCCACTCAATGTCCGTGCCGTCCAGCCTGGCGGCCTTCCGTCTTCTGGCGCGGCCGATCGCGGTGCGGATAATCCGTGCCAGCTCCCGGAAGACGCCTCCACTGTAGGTTACGGCCTGTTCCAGCGCCGCGGCATCGATCAGATCGGGGGTCATCCGCATGTGCACGAATTTCCTCAGCGTCTGGTAGCCTTCCTCGTGGTGGGTCTCCGGTTCCATCGGCGGGTGCAGATAAATGTTCGGCAGGAAGAAAGCCTGGTCGCGGATCGCATCGAATTCCTTGCTGTAGAACAGGGCGCTCGATACCGTGTACACGATCGCACAGTTGGGCTGCATCATGATCTCCCGGCGATCGTGAAAGATTGCCCGCGCTTTGTCCAGATTGGGCTTGTCCATGTCATCGATCAGGATCAGAGGGATGAGGTGCTCCTTGGCATAGATGCTCGTGGCAATGTGGTTGATGACGGCGATCAATCCGGTGATATCGGTTTCCACCACCTGTCTCAGCTGCACGCGGGTCGCAGGTTCCAGCTTCATTTTCAGTCCGGCATTGACGAAGAACGCGTTGACGGAGGTATCCAGTTCCATATCGGGACGCCGGCCCTCCAGGATGGTGGAGACCTCTTTTTCAATCCTGCCCTGCCAGCCATATAGTTCCTTGAGAAGCTGATCGGGCAGGTCGCCGCCTCTTCGGCGATATTCCCGGAACAATCGGCCGCCGATGGCCAGCAGGACATCCCGAAAGTCCAGGTCGATCACATCGGCTTCTTCCCGGATGCTGAAATTGATGGGCCAGTACTTCTTTTGAATCTCCGGATTGCCCAGCAGGTGCAGCAGCTCCGTGGATTTCCCGCAGCCTCGGTGGCCGGAAAAAAAGAATTTTGGAGGCCGGTAGAACGGGGCCAATAACGCATCCGTCAGCTCGTCAATGGGATTTCCGGGCCGGTCAATATAGAACGGATTGGGCCTGCCGTTCTTATCCGGCTTTAAAGGCAGGTCTAGTTCGAAGTTCAGCCAGGCCCGGTCAAAATCGGTTGCGACAATATAGTCAAAGCCGTTCATAACATCCTTTGTCCGACATGCAGATGACAGAAGTCATTCCTTGTGCGGTTAATTATATGAATTCCAAAATAATTCAAAATCAGATAATGATGCATATTCCGATTGCAGATATTGACCGCCTTTGCCGGACTTTCGCGGTCATTTGTGACCAGGCACTTATTGCGCATGCGCCTGCCGGATTCCTTCTATTCCATGGCGGTCAGGGCAAGGCCCTCGCGGATGGCATACAGCGCCGCCTGGGTGCGGTTGGCGACATGCAGTTTGTTGAGGATGTTGCTCACGTATTTGGCGATCGTCCGCTCATTGACGACCAGGGCATTGGCGATCTCCTGATTGCTGAGGCCGCGGGCGATCAGGCGCAGCGCCTCCAGTTCGCGGCGGGTCAGGGTTTCCGAGCTGTAAGAGGCCTCGGACGGCTGGTCGAACTCGTGAATTACCTTCATGGCGATCGAGGGATGGATCGAAGCCTGGCCCGACGCCACGTCGCGGATGGACTGTAAAAGCTGGGTGCGGGTCGTGTCCTTCAGCATGTAACCGAGCGCCCCCGCCTTGATGGCCTGGTAGACCCGGTTGCTTTCCGCGAAACTGGTCAGGACCAGTATCCGGGCCTTGGGCACGGCCGTTTTCAGCTGTGGTATGGTGGTCAAGCCATCCTGCCGCGGCATGACCATGTCGAGCAGGATCACATCTGGTCTGGTCTTCTGCGCCATTTCGACCGCCTGGATTCCGTCCTGGGCCTCGGCCACCACCTCAATGTCCGGCTGGAAGGAGAGGATGGCCACGATGCCCTCCCTGACCACGTTCTGATCTTCGACCACAAGAATACGGATCTTCTTAATCCCCTCTGCGGAATGGTTTGTTGGTTTTGATTTTGTTAACATAGCCGGTCCCATCGTCCTTGGAATGAATTGTCCCTTACCGTGTTGCCACGGTAAGTCTGGAAAACCTGCTGGAATTTGTATCCGCGTCCTTCAATTGCGCTTCCTGGTTATCCCACAGCTCTGTGGACCAGACCTCAAAATAATCACCCTGGCCGACCACCAGGATATTGCCGTGCAGGTTGGCAAATTCCTTCAGTTCGTCTGGTATGGTGAGATAACCATTCTTGTCCATCCGCACTTCATGTGCGGTTCCCAAAATCAATCTGAGCAGAACCCGGGTCAGCGGATCGGCCATGTTCAGGGACACCACTCTCCGATATATTTCCTGGAAAGCGGTCCGGGTCAGGACAAGCAAATTCCGATCAAAGCCCTGGGTAATGTAGATGCTGCTCGATAATTCCTCTCGGAAGCGGGGCGGCGTCGAAAGGCGGTTGTTCTTATCTAGCCTGGAGAAGTGCTTGCCCAAAAACAATTTGATCTCCTTAACGAAGAGTCCTGTTTGAGATATGGCTGCATTATATGGAGCTCACATTGTGTTGAAAACCGCAGAAAGTGGTGATTTGCAGTTTCACTGCGGACCGGGAACGAACGATTTTATGGTCAAAAATGAGTGGTCAAATTGTCAACGTTATCCGCCCGAAATATGTTGTTGGAGGCAGCAGAATAATGAAAACCATATGACTTTTGTCCTGGGGAGGGGAACGGGGGGCCGGAAGGAACAAAAGACCCCCCGGACTCTGACTTTTCCGGAGGGGTCTGGCAGGGCAGGTTTTATCCGCCGAGCTCGAGGGCGCTTAAGTCGATTTTTTGTCCTTGTTCTTGGGCTCGGTCAGACCCTCCCGGATGGCATACAGGGCCGCCTGCGTCCGATTGGCAAGCTGAAGTTTCTCCAGGATATTGCTGACGTATTTTGCCACGGTTCGTTCGTGAACCACCAGCGTCGCTGCGATTTCCTGGTTGCTCAATCCGCGCGCGATCAATCGCAGGGTTTCATGCTCGCGCGGGGTCAGGGGATTGGCCGTGTAGAGCAGTTCGGAGGGATGGTCGATCTCATGGATCACTTTGAGCGCGATCGAGGGGTGGATCGAGGCTTGACCCTTCGCGACGTCCCGGATGGCCTGCAACAGCTGGGCCCGGGTGGCATCCTTGAGCAGGTAGCCCAGCGCTCCGGATTTGACCGCCTGGTAAACACGATCGCTCTCTGCAAAGCTTGTCAAGACCAGGATCTTGCTGTCGGGCAGCATTTCTTTCAGCTTGGGGATGGTCGCCAGTCCGTCCTGCTCGGGCATGACCATGTCGAGCAGGATGACATCGGGTTTGGTCTTGTGCGCCAGTTTTACGGCGTCAATCCCGTTGTGAGCCTCCCCGACCACGTCCATGTCCGATTGGAGCGAGAGGATCGCGACCACGCCCTCTCGCACTACGCTTTCATCATCCACTACCAGAATTCGTATCTTTGTCATAGCTTCTATCGCCTGCGTTCAATTTGTTTGACCGGTTGGTCCTTCCCAACGGTGATGACGATGGTTGTGCCCTGACCGGGCTTCGACACAACCTTGAGCTTGCCATTGATCTGCAGCGCTCTTTCATACATGTTGCGCAGTCCCATCCCGCCCCGGTCGACCTTTTTGGGCTCGAAGCCGATGCCGTCATCCTGGACCCTCAGGATGATGTTGCGCTTGCCCTGCTTGACGGTCACCAGGACGGAGGTCGCATGGGCGTGCCGCAGCACATTGTTCAGCGCCTCCTGTGCAATGAAGTACAGGGCGATCTCCTTGTCCTTGGAAAGGGAAATGCTTTCATCGGTCAGCAGCCTGGCTTTGATATCGGCCCGGCCTTCCACCGCGGCCAGGCGATGATGCAGGACGGAGATCAATCCTTCCTTCTCCACCTCGATCGGCTGCATCTGATAGAGGAAAAGGCGCATTTCCTTGACCGCCTGTCGGGCGTTATCCCCGATCCGGGACAAGACCTGGGACGGATTGATTTCCGACCCCGCTTCGAGGGCGGCCTGGGCGGCCTCGGTCAGGGTCACGAGGCCATACAATTTTTGGCTGACCGAGTCATGAAGGTCTCTTAGGATCCGCTGGCGCTCTGAAAAAGCGATGGCCAGCTTGCGTCTGCGGTCGCTGTCAACCAGGATCGCGATCTGATCGGACAGGGTCGTCAAGCGCACGATCTCGTCCTGGCTGAACACGGGCTTTTCGCGCCTTCCCAAGAACATGAAACCCACTTTCCGGGTTTCATCGGTCAACTGCACGGTCAGCTGTGAAAAGAGCAGACATTCGAGATCGGACTGCTGCAGGGACGGCGGAATGCGGGGATCATTTTTCACATCCTCCACCAGCACCGCCTGCCGGTTCTTCAGCGCCAGCTCTGCCAGGGGGGAGGAGATATCGATGTGCGAGATGACATCGATCGCCTCTTCGGGGATTCCGAAATGCGATGCCAAAAACAGGCCGTGCTCGCCCCTCGTTTTCTGCCTTTCATCCATGAGGAAGATCCCCACCACCTGGCTGCGGAACGGAATGATGATCTGATAAATGGATTCCGATAGGAACTCGTCCAGGTTGATGGCATGGCTGGCGGCGCTGGAGATCGCGTTCAACAGGACGAACATCTCGGTCCGGGCCCGCTGGCGGGCATCTTCTGCCAGCCTTTGTTCCGTAATATCGCGCCACACGATGAGGCGGCCGAAGGGCAGGTTGCGCTGATCGTTCAGCGAGGAAATGCGGATATTCAGATACCGCCATATTTCCTGGGACCGGATGCTCCTCTTCATTTCCAGTTCCTGAACCCCGTCGAAGGTCTTGCCCAGATTGGGCAGATCATTTAATACGGAACTGATGGGTTGTCCATAGGCTTTTTCACGGGACAGGCCGATGATTCGTTCGGCCGCAGGATTGATATCGACGATCACATTCTGCATGTCCAAAACGATCCAGCCGTCGTCCATGTGTTTGATCACGACTTCGGGCGTCAGCGGCAGGGAGGCAATCAGGTCATGGTTCAAGATCCCATAGCTCAGGCCCAGTCCGGCGATCGTGAAGGCGGCCAGGGATGTATCAAGAGGGAATGGGCTCCCCAGATCCATAATTCTGGTCAGCAGGACCAGGAAGGGCGCGAAACAACCCAAAATGATTACCCAGTAGCGTGCCAGGGGGCGCGGCCTTCGAATAAAGTCGTCAATCAGCAGGAGAGTTCCCGCACCCACCAACAGGTAAAGATAAATTGACCAAATTCTGTCCCACCGGCCCGTGAAGGTCAGGTGAAATGCAGAGGCGCCGGAGTTCACAAAGAATATGGAACGCCATGGCTCCACCCAAAAGAGCACCTGGGTCAGCAGCGGGATGATTCCCAGCAAACCGATCATTGGACGGGATATCCAGTTGGACCGGTTCGTATAGGAGAGAGAGAAAGTGAACTGGGCGGAGGCGACGATGGCACTGCTCAGGTAGATCGCTGCCGTGCAAATGCGGTCGAGCCCGGGACCTGAAAAGAGGGCGAACACCAGAAAGGAGCACGACCAGACCGCCAGGAACGCGGAGAAGATGATTAAACTGACCGCGCCGGGCACGGTGGATCTGCGGTAGGCGATCAAGGCGATCGCAAAGGCCAGCCCCAGATCCAGGATCAAGATCGTCGTTTGAGGGTCCATGGTTCATCAATCTTCTGTCTTCATTCGAAGGCTCGTCGGGCAAAAATGGCAGGTCGGTCCATATCAGTTAAAGGGAGGTCTCGATCAGCACGTGGTCCAGGATCTCGTTCAGGACCGGGTCGCGTTTCACGTCGGTCCTGGTCATTTGTCCGTTCCGAACGGCGGCTTTCAACGAATGGAACGCCGTTTCCGGATTCCCTAAGATCGCCTCCTGGCAGATATCCAAATATGGACCCGGGCCCTCTGAATGCCTGCGGGCCAAAGAAATTTCTGACTGTGATTCATCCAACAGTCCCAACGAACTGCAGCATGCAGCCAGCGCCAGATGATGGGCCGGAACCGTTGGCGCCAGTTCGATGGCCTTTTTGAAAAAGGAGCTCGCCTCGTCCAGTTTTCCCATCCAGATGTGAAGATGCCCCATTGTATTCCAAAGCCGGGCATCCGTGGAAACCAACCGCAGGGCCCTGCGGCCGTGAACCACTGCTTCATTATTTCTTCCCAGCGCGCTCGTGGTGACGGCCAGGTTCATCCATAAGAACCCGTCCTGGGATCCCCCCTTGAGTATTTTGGAATAGATCTCAAACGCTTCCTGATACTCATGCCGCTCATAGGCCAGGATGGCCAGGCCGTTCAGGAGCCAGGACCGGACCTGTGCCAGCTCCTTATTCTCGGCCATTGCCATCCCCCCCGTCAGGCTTTGCATGGCCTTTTCGTTCTCGCCGAGCCTCCAATACAGGTACCCCAGCTCGCTCAGAAGTTCGGCCCTGGCCAGCGCGGATTCAGTTCGGTCCGGCAATTGGCCCAGCAATTCCTCGCGCCCCCGGATTTTTTCCCTGAGATCCTGCGGTGAATCGTTGAAATCGCGCAGCGGCCAGGTCAAAACATCGGCCGGCAGACTTGTCCGGGTCGATCCATGCGAACTGGCGAACTCAATGACCCGATGGCGAAAGGCCCAGAAGTCCGGAGCGAACTTCGGCAAATTGGAGGCCTCGTTCAGCGAAAGCCAGAACACGCATCGCAGGCCCTGTTCCACAAACAACTCCCGGTATATGTTCAGGGTTCGATAAGCATCTTTCCCGTCGGCGCCGCCTCCCTGATCAAGATTAGACACGAAGAAGATGGATCTATCGGCGCGGCCCTGTGCCAGAATGGCGTGTGCCGCATCCGGCTGCTTCTCATTGATGTTGACCCGCACAACGGCCTGCCCGAGCTTTTGCATCAGTCTTTCCAATACGATCTCGGCTTTATTTTGGCTGAGTTTGGACGGGCAGATTGCCAGCAGGAGGCTGGGTCTTTTCCATCGGACCGCCAATTCAAGTTCCCCGGATAGGGTCCGTATGTTCTCGTCGAAGGTTTTACCGTTCTTCAGCACTCTGTATGCCTTCTGGTTGACCTGTGCGGAGGTTCTGGCTGACTGCGTGCGGCGGGGGTGATGGGCTAGACCTCACCGGAAAAATAAAGAAAGTAAATGGCTTTGAGCGGCAGCCGTTGGCGGGCCTCCTGGCTCAGATGATCATAATATCTTATCCAGAGGTCAAAGAAGTTCTCCAGATCCCAGATTGTGAGCTTCTGAAAAGCCTCATTCCGGATCTCATCCTTGACATCACCGGTGAAGCCGCCGCTGGAGAAGAGCAAGCCGTAGTCGCTCGAACCCAGTGCGGACTGAAAGTTTTTGAGACCTTCCGTGGTCAGCGCCTGCCCTTTGTGCCTGATCTGGACCAGGATTCGAGGTCCCTTGACCCCGATCGGATCCACATACACAACAAGATCGATCTGGCCGCGGGATTTTTCGGGCGGGGCCATCCAGCCGATATGGTATCCCATGGCTGTCAAAAGATCCGCAACCAGGTCCTGGATCTCAGTTCGGCGGATTACCTGCAGGTATTTTTGAATTTGCTCCCAGGCTTTCTCTTCCGCCTCTTCGGCTGCCATTATATAGGAAGGGGCATTTTGCCTGGCCTCATCCAGCAGTTTGATGGCCTCCTTATAGAATTCCTGTACGTTGGGGAATTTCCGGCAGGCCTGCCGCCCTTCTTCTGTAAGAGACCAGCGTCCTTTGCTGCTCTTGGCGAGCCATCCGGCCTTGACCAGCGGCAGGGTGGCCATTCGGACTATTCTTTCGTAGCGCGGGATGTTTGTGGAGGGGGAATAGGCCTTTTCGTACTCGGTCAGGGGCGTCAGTTCCGGCAGGTAGGCCAAGATTTCGCTGGCAGGCATGCCCTCCGGCTTGTTCCAGAGCAATTCCAGCACGCCGCGGAGTAGTGCGCCTATTCTGCTAAGTGTGACGTCTGCCATTATGAATTAAGTGTCCTTGACGCTCAGTATATAATCTTTGACCTACAGGTGCAAGGAGCGAAAAGACCGGAAGCGTCTCTTGATGTATTGTGCGCCAGTGCTGTTGAGATTAACGTTCTATGATTATCTCATAAAATCCGGGCAATTTCTTCTCAGTCACGGCGGCTGATAATCCCCTGTTGTTGGCGGGTCAGCCGAATATAATCCTTGATCATCTTGGGCGGATGAGGACTTGTGCTCACAATCACAAGATAGCCCGGTGCCCAGAAGTCCTTTGAGCGATTCTCATTTTTGAGGCGCGGAAAATTTTCCAGGATTTCCTGAGAGGTCTGCCGCCTGGTGACGCTCATGAAATGGGCCGGGGAGGCGGCGGGCAGGACACGCAGAATCCACTGCAGGTAATCTGGCTGAACAGACAGATAATCCAACCTCCAACCAAACGAGACGCAGATCTGTTTCATCCAGACATGCAGATCATCTGCCAGGTCTCCGATCAAGTAATGCGTGCTGAACCGTGGAATGAGAAGACAGGCATAGGATAATTCATAGGGATCCCTCGAAACCGGTTCAAAAGCTACTTCAGGAT
The DNA here is from genome assembly GCA_035515435.1 of Anaerolineales bacterium. Classification (GTDB taxonomy): domain Bacteria; phylum Chloroflexota; class Anaerolineae; order Anaerolineales; family Villigracilaceae; genus Fen-1038. The sequence goes on along the minus strand of DATJBI010000040.1, from coordinate 13,423 downwards.
TTATTTCCCATTGAGGGGCTGTATTGCTTTTTGCGTGCTGAATTGAAGTGGCTGAAACCATGAGAGCAATCTCTTGAGATCCTTTCGAAGTTTCGTCAGGCTTCGGTGCGTGGCCGAGTTCGGCAGTACGGTCCGGCTTCCAGACCACGGATCCCGAATGCAGGGATGGGCCTCCAGGCGGGCTGCTTCAGGGCTTGAAGCACGGTTCCATCTCTTCTTGTCCGCTGCGGGCAGCTGCTCACGTCAGGCTCAACATTTTGATTCTCGCACGACTGGCCCCTGGCCTTCTCGAGGGAAGGAGGGAGCAGCCGTTGAATCGCTGAATTCATTACAACCATAAGTGGTTGTCAAGCTGTCATGCTCATCCGCGTTCATCCCGGTGCATACGTTTAAACCTGCCCAAAAGATGCTTTTCGGTTTGGATTATACTTCAAATGGAATAAGATAGCGTACTCTTTTATGGTATAATCCCGCCGCTTCGTCCAGAAGCACATCTTGCCCGGGACGGGCATCAAGCGTCCCTGAGCGGGTCTGTATTCCCGCTAAACTCATTCCGTTCCACGCCAGAGGAACTGCGTGTTTGGAGAACGGAAATTCAAGGAGAAACATGGCTGTTATATCTATGAAAGCCCTGCTTGAGAGCGGCGTCCATTTCGGACACCGGACCAACAAGTGGGATCCGCGAATGAAGCCGTACATCTTTACGGAACGCAACGGCATTCATATCATTGACCTTCAACAAACGGTTAAGTTGTTGAATCAGGCCTATAACCTGATCCGTGATACGGCCGCGGCCGGCGGGACCGTCTTGTTCGTCGGCACAAAACGCCAGGCGCAGGAGACGGTGAAGGAGGAGGCGGAGCGCTGCGGCATGCCTTTTGTGACGGAACGCTGGCTGGGCGGTATGCTCACGAACTGGTCCACGATGCATGCCCGCATCCAGGAATTGGAACGCCTCGAACAATTGCGCGACACGGGCGAGATCAATCGCCTCACCAAGAAGGAGGGCCTGCTCATTCAACGCGAGATTGATCGTCTGCTGATCCGCTTATCGGGCGTTCGGAAGATGAAGCGTTTGCCGGAGCTCGTTTTTGTGATAGATGTCGGCCGCGAGGACGCGGCGGTGCATGAGGCCAATTTGCTCCACATCCCGGTTGTGGCACTGGTGGACACCAACTGCAACCCGGAAGGCGTTGACTACGTAGTTCCATCCAATGACGATGCCATCCGGGCCATTAAACTGTTGGTCTCGAAGATTGCGGATGCCGTTCTGGAAGGCAAAGCGATGCGCAAGGATGAGGGGACGGAAGAGGAAGCCGCGCCCGCTCCGGTGGCCGAGGTCAGGACCGAAAGGCCCAAGGGACGCAGGGCGCCGAAGGTGGTCGAAACCGACGAAGTCGTCCAGGAAGATGCGCTGCTGGGTGAGGCTACCCTGGCCAAGTTGAGCGCGACCCGCAAGCCCGATGAGCCGGCGCCGCACAGCGATAAGCCCGAAGAAAAGCCGAGCGAGCCCCCAGCGCCAGAGAAACCCGCTGAAAGGGGGCAGGCGGAATAGTCCGCTTCGGGTCTGAGGAAAGCAAAATGGAAATTACCACTGAGATGATCAAAGAACTGCGCACCGCGACGGGCGCCGGCGTATTGGACTGCCGCAAGGCGCTTCAAGAATCGAACGGCGATTTTGAAAAGGCGGTGGATTTTCTGCGCGAAAAAGGCATGGCGACTGCCGCCAAGCGCGCCGACCGCCAAGCCTCCAATGGGGTGGTGGAGCTTTATTCCCACGGCGGGGGACGGGTGGGCGTGATGGTCGAAGTCAATTGTGAAACGGATTTTGTGGCCCGTTCAGAGCCGTTCCGCAACCTGGCGCATGAGATTGCGCTGCAGATCGCAGCCTCCGCTCCAAAATACATCAAGGCGGCGGACATTCCTGCCTCCGAGCTGGATCATGAAGCGGAGATCGCCCGGGCGCGCGCGAAAGAAGAAGGCAAGCCTGAGGCGGTCATGGGAAAGATTGTGGAGGGTCGGCTTGAGAAATTTAAAGACGAGGTGGTGCTCCTGCGCCAACCCTACATCCGCGATGAGGACATGACCGTTGAGAAGCTCCTCCTGCAGACGATTGCCGCGACCGGAGAGAACCTGATCGTTCGCCGATTTCAGCGCTGGGAATTGGGCGAAAACATCAGTCAAGGATAAGACGGAAGGTCAACCCTTAAGGTTGACCTTCTTCTTAAGCAAGACTTTGTGGCCGGCTCTCCGATTCCCGGGAGCGGAGAAAGAGTGGAAAATGTCTGAACTAAAATACAAACGCATCCTGCTCAAACTCAGTGGGGAGTCGATCGGAGGTCCAAATGGATTTGGGATTGACGTGAATGAAGCAGAAGCGATCGCCAGCCGGATCAAAGACGTGTATAACATGGGTGTGGAGGTGGCGGTCGTGATGGGCGCGGGAAACCTGTGGCGCGGCAAGCAGGGCCTGGAGCACGGCATGGACCGCTCGACCGCCGATTACATGGGCATGCTGGCCACGGTGATGAATTCCATGGCCTTGATGGACGCCCTGGAGCGCCTCGGTGTGTTCACGCGGGTGATGTCCGCCATTGAAATGAGGGCGGTGGCTGAGCCGTATATTCGGCGCCGTGCCATTCGACACCTCGAAAAGGGACGCGTCGTGATCTTCGGGGCGGGGACCGGCAATCCGTTCTTTTCCACCGACACTGCCGCGGCGCTGCGCGCCTCCGAAGTGGATGCGGATGTCGTCATCAAAGCCACAAAAGTGGACGGCGTCTACGATGCCGACCCGAAGAAAAATCCGGGAGCGAAACGATTCGAGCAATTGAGTTACATCGAGGTCTTGAACCGCCGGCTCGAGGTGATGGACAGCACGGCCGTCACCCTGTGCATGGAGAATAATCTGCCCATCCTGGTGCTCAACCTGTGGGATCCGCAGGCGCTGATGAGTGCGCTTAAAGGCGGCAAGGCGGGGACATTGGTCAGTGCCTAGGTCAGTGCCTAGGACCTGTTTGGACAGGCATGGATGGAACGGGGCCAGGCAAAGGCAATTTGTCCGGACCCGTCTTCCCTGAGAGTCTCTCAAGCTTTCTCAGGAGCTCTCGTCTGTCGCTTTTCCCATAGCGGATTTTTCTGTTTTAGTGTATCCTTAATACCGAACTTATTATTCTTGGAGGCCGATGTGATTAAAGACCTTCTGAAGGACGCCGAACATCGCATGCAGAGTGCGATCAAGAATCTGAACGATGATCTCGCCGCGATCCGGACCGGCCGTGCCAATCCGGCGCTGGTCGAAAGACTGGCAGTCAATTATTACGATACTCCCACGCCGCTGATGCAGCTGGCCACCATCAGCGTGCCGGAAGCGCGTTCGCTGATGATCAAGCCTTTTGACTCAACGACGTTAAAGGAAATCGAACGGGCAATTCAGGCTTCGGACCTGGGGTTGACCCCCAACAGCGACGGCAAGGTCATCCACCTCAACCTGCCTCCCCTGACCGAAGAGCGCCGCCATGAATTGGTCAAGCATGTGCATACGCGCCTCGAAGAAGCGCGCGTCGCGATCCGCAATATCCGCCGCGATTCGCACAACGATATGCGCGATTTCGAGAAAGAGAAATTGATCTCGGAGGACGATCTGAAGAACGGTGAGGAAGACCTGCAAAAGATGACCGACAAGTTCATCGAAGAAGTTGGTGAGACCGGCCAGAAGAAGGAAGCCGAGATCATGGAAGTATGATTTTTTGTCATTGCGGGCGGGAGATCGTAGTGTCCGCATTGACATCCTGTGATTATGCCCAATTCATCGCTTGATGCCCCCCTTGAAAAGATCCCCCGTCACGTTGCCATCATCATGGATGGCAACGGACGCTGGGCGCTCTCACGCGGACTGCCGCGCATGGCCGGGCACAAAGCCGGTACGGAGAACCTGCGCCGCATCATGCGGGCTTCGGTTGAATTTGGTGTTAAGTACTTGACGATCTATGCTTTCTCCACGGAGAATTGGGGACGTCCGACGGAGGAGGTGGACGGCCTCCTGCACATTCTCGAGGAGGTGATTGATCGTGAATTGGCCGAACTGAGCAAAGAGGGAGTTCGATTGCGGCACATCGGGCGCCTGGAGCGTCTGGCGCGCCCCCTGCGGGACAAGGTGTTGGATGCCATTGAGCTGACGAAAAACAATGACCGTCTGGTCCTCAGTGTGGCGTTCAATTATGGGGGACGCGATGAGATCGTCCAGGCCATTCAGCATATGATGAAAGATGGCGTTCCACCTGACAGGGTCACCGATGAAATGGTCAGTCAATATATGTATACGGCGGGCGTGCCCGATCCCGATCTGGTGATCCGCACATCGGGCGAATTGCGCATCAGCAATTTTCTGATCTGGCAGGCGGCTTATTCGGAGTGGTATTTTACTCCCACCTATTGGCCTGATTTTGACAAGGAGGAATACCGTCGCGCGCTCGAAGCATTTGCCCAGCGCGATCGCCGTTACGGCGGAGTCTCGAAAACGGTGGCACACAAGAGCAATGGTTAGGCGGACGCTCACTGCACTTGGCCTGCTTGTGATCGTTGTGCCTGCAATCATCTTTGGGGGTATTTTATATTTTGTCCTGATCGGCTTCTTCATGGTGTTGGCTTCGTGGGAATTCGTGCAAATGTTTCGCGAAGCCGAATATGAGCCATCCATCTATTTATCCGTGGGCGGGACGCTGGCGATTCTGGCAGCGCGCGCCTTCTGGTCTTCCGCCGCGCAGGCCGTCTTTGCCTTCCTGATCCTTTTGGCAATGGCGGTGCATCTCATCGCCTATGAGCGCGGCCGCGCGCAGGCTGCGTTCGATTTCCTGGTGACGGTGGGATGTTTTGTTTATCTGGGCTGGATCGGCTCCTACATGATCGACCTGCGGTCTCTGCCTTACGGTGCCTGGTGGGTGATGTTTGCACTGCCCATTGTGTGGCTGACCGATGCCGGTGCCTACAGTTTCGGTGCGCGCTATGGCAGGCATCGCATGACGCCGCATCTCAGCCCCAAGAAATCCTGGGAGGGATATTTCGCGGGGGTGTTCATGGGGACATTCTACGGGGCATTCTTTGCGTTCGCTTATACCCAGTATGGTCCACTGCATGTCTCGATCTGGCAGGGTATTTTGTTTGGGCTTGTTCTGAGCACGCTGACGTTGTTTGGCGATCTGGGCGAGAGTCTGTTCAAACGCTTTGGCCAGATGAAAGACTCAGGGAATCTCTTCCCCGGCCACGGCGGCGCGTTCGACCGGGTCGATTCGCTCATCTGGGGCGGCGTAATCGGATTCTACTGGATTCATTTTTTCCTGCTCAAATAGAATTCGGAGGCGATCATGGATCCTAAAGAGCCTACCCGCAACCTTGCGCTCGAACTGGTGCGCGTGACCGAGGCTGCCGCACTTTCGGCGGGGCATCAGATGGGCCGCGGCGACAAAGAGGCGGCGGATGCGGCCGCGGTCAGCGCGATGCGGCTGGTCCTTCAAACCGTGGACATGAACGGCATCATCGTCATCGGCGAGGGCGAGAAGGATAATGCGCCGATGCTTTATAACGGTGAGAACGTCGGCAACGGTTCGGCGCCGGACGTGGATGTGGCGGTTGACCCGATCGACGGGACGCGTCCCTTGGCTTTTGGACGATCCAACTCGCTGGCGACGGTTGCCATTGCGCCGCGCGGTACGATGTTCAACCCGGGTCCCTTCGTTTACATGAACAAGCTGGCCGTGGGGCCCGAGGCGAAGGGCAGGATCAACATCGAAAGATCGATCACCGAGAATCTTAAAGCCGTGGCGAAGGCCAAGAACAAACATGTCGAGGATTTGACCACGATCATTTTGGATCGTCCGCGTCATGATGCCATGATCGCTGAAATTCGAGAAGTCGGAGCCCGCATTCGGATCATCCCCGACGGTGATGTGGCTGCGGCTCTGATGACCGCCTGGCCCGATGCGGGTGTCGACATGTTGATCGGGATCGGCGGCACGCCGGAAGGGGTTCTGGCGGCCTGTGCCCTGCGCGCCATGGGCGGGGAGATTCAGGGCAAGTTATATGCGCGTGATGAGAAGGAACTGGGCCGCGGGCGGGAAGCCGGCTATGACTTCGACAAGATCCTGACGATGGATGACCTGGTTTCCTCGGAGGATGTGTTCTTCGCGGCCACCGGCATCACGGACGGCGAACTGCTGCAGGGTGTTCGTTACTCGGGCGGTGGTGCGCGGACCGATTCGATAGTGGTGCGCGGCCTGACCGGCACGGTGCGCCAGATCACCGCCATGCATCGGACCGATAAACTGAATCAATTGAGCGCGATCAAATATTGACACATCCTCTCCTTGTACGTATAATCTCGTTCGCCTTCCTCGCTAGCTCAACGGCAGAGCGGGCGGCTGTTAACCGCTAGGTTCGAGGTTCAAATCCTCGGCGAGGAGCCTTCGACGTACTGAATTGCCTTTCGCTGCCTCAGCCAAAGGCAATTTCTGTTCATAACACTGAATTTACGACATCGCGATCCATGGAAACGAAGGATGTTTGGTTGTATATTCTGTTCATGACCCTGCGAAATCACGATGTCCAATATGTCAGAAATAACATACTCCTCGGTTGAAAATCCGGTTAGGGCGGTCAAAAACGACTTAAAAGAATGAAATACCAACTCAAATCTGAATCCATACTTCGCTCCCCTATCTGGCGGCGAGCAGACGGAAAAAATTTGGTTCCATTAGTCTTTCTTGATTAACTGCATTCTTGATATTTAATGTGGACACTCGTTTTCAGAGAGCGGTAAAATAATAACCGTGAGCAGAGCATCCACTTATCTGGCGATACTTGTGGGCGTGATATGCGGCTATTTCATCATCAGATCCTTCGTCTTTGGGAATTTCTTTACCAGTTCTAGAACGGTACCTGCTGACGTTTTGCAAGGCTTCCTGATCGGCTGGGGACTGGCGTTTGTCACGGCCCAAATTTACGCGAGGATCAAGGCTTCGAAGGTCAACGGCTGGATCACCATGTTCGGATTAGGCGAGCCCGGCAACGGCTTGTTGCTGCGAGCCGCGCACGCCCAGTTATTTCCCGGCCCGGTGAACGTACCGCAAGAGGCGATGTATTGGTGGACGAACACCGACGGAGCGGGCCATGCGTTGTCCGGAGCGCACGACTACGTTATGCACTTTCCGGCAGGCGGGCTTCCGCCCAACCATGCGTTCTGGTCGATTACGATGGGCGATGCGGGAAATCACTTCGTGGCGAATCCGATCAGTCGGTACAGCGTGAGCGACAGATCGGGCCTCGTGCAAAACCCCGACGGTTCGGTCGATATTTACGTTCAGAACGCGGCTCCCGCGGGGCGCGAGTCCAACTGGCTGCCCGCCCCTTCAGGCAGGTTCATCCTCTGGCTGCGCGTGTACATACCCGGCGAGGCCATCCTCCATGGCGAGTATGCGGTGCCGCCGGTTGCCGAAGTGAGATGATGTATATGAAATACGAACACTTGCTCATATTCGGCGGGGTCTGTGTCGCGGCATGGTTCCTTTTCACCTACTTTTGGCCGCACTTGCTGCTTTCTTTGTACAAGAGAGCGATCCTCGTGAAAGGGTTCGGCGACGGCCCCATCCCGGTGAATACGCTCTACACGGAGCCCCAAGCACTTTTTGCAGATCCCCTGCACGCGCCCGCCTCGGGCTCGAATTTAGCGACTACCGGCGTGAACCGCGACACGCTCCTTACGGTCGGCTGGTTGGACCTCAATAAAGGGCCTCTCGTCCTGCACGTCCCCGACATGAATGATCGGTACTACAGCGTGCAGTTCACGGACCCGTCGGCCAACACTAATTTTGCCTACGTCGGCAAACGCACCACGGGCACGAAGGCTGGAGTCTATCTAATTACGGGGCCGGGCTGGAAAGGACAGGTGCCGAGCAGCATGATGCAGATATCCTCGCCGAACAATTCGGTGCTCGTGGTCGGACGCGTGCTCGTTGAGAACGACAATGATGTTTCGGCGGCTTATCGGCTCGCAAAGCAGATACAGTTAACCGCACTCAGTCAATGAGACCAGTAACGTATTTATGCACAGCCGGGACTGTGAGATCGGCGGCAGGTTTTTTAAAATGGCGGGAGCAAGACTCTACTCTTGTCCGCGCTTAGAGACTTAAACTGGGAGACAACGCCCACTCCAAGAATGCGGTTCGCTCCAAAACCGGGAGTTTTAAACCCGCCCACCGGGTATGTGACAAACATTGGACCAATAATGCCTTGACAATCTTACACAGCCTGAAATCATGATCGGATCAAGTCATTTGCATGCGATTGTGCCAAAGCGTAGATGCTTGGTGTCATAATGCCGTAAATGTGACACTGCCCAAAACTATAATTGCATCGAAGAGGGATATGAGAAGAATTGTGTTCAGCAACGATAAAGGGGAGTCGGAAAGACAACCACCGCTGCAAATCTCGCAGTTGGATTATCACGACAAGGCCAGAAGACCGAACGCCTGCCGTAGCGATGAAAAATTCATGTCTACAGGAACAGAACCTCGAAACAAACGGTTCGAGGTTCTGTTTACGGCGGCCTACATCTTCGCTCATCATTGAGCGGTCAGATATTCATCTAAGTGCGCATCCTTTGACCACACTCAGGCGCATAAAGGTCTGCTCTATTTTATGCGGCTATTTCGTGTTTGCACTGGCAATCAGTCCGAGCCAGATCCTTTGTATGCTTTGCAGAAAGGTTCCACCGGCGGAAACAAATTGCTGCCATGCAGTGGTAAACGGCCTGGCTGAGATGTTGGACACTGTCTTTTGACCATCCTGCGCCTGCACTTCCGTTCGCATTGTCCAGGTATGAATCGTGTTGGAAAAGTTGGTTTCGAGCCCTGCAAAGAATACTCTTGTGTGATCCCAGTTCTGAACCACCTTCCCGTGCGCCTGTGGATTGAAACCGAGCCATAACCCAAGCGCGATCCCCAATACAAACAGTAACACAGTAGATTTAAACATAGGGACACCTCCGATATATCGAGGCTGTGAATCGGCAGCCTCATTCTAAATAATAGGACGAATCAGGTCGGGAAATGTTACGGGTTCGACGGCGGGATCTTCACGGTTGGCATGACCTCGGGCAAGCGTCAGCATTACTTTTGGGCCCCCCCACTAGCCAGGCTGATCTATTTTATAATAGATCTGCCACCTTAGCGGTAAGCAGAAAGGAATGTGATCCATGACTATTGAACAAGTTGTAATCTGGATTGTGATCGGCGGCATTGCCGGGATCGCGGCCGATTGGCTGGTTGGCGGATTAAGGTCCGGGTTGATCGGCGCAATCATTGTCGGCATCCTGGGAGCTTTCATCGGCGGCTGGCTATTCGGTGTGCTGCACATTAACGCCGGGACCGGCTTCGTAGGCGATGTAATCCAAGCGCTGGTTGGAGCAGTTGTTCTACTCTTGATACTGCGGGCATTGCGCAGACTATAAAGAACTGCAGCTGCACACCAGGAGCAAAGCGGACGAGCAATTCGTCCGCTTTCAATTCACTCTTAACCAGGTAGGTTGAGGTTCCCGTCCTGGGCGGGGAGCGGGGGTCCCATCCTGGGGCTTTTCATTGTGTGGCGAGCCCTGTGGTTGTTATCCGCCGTGCTCTGTGTTGATCGTGCGCATCCACCGAAGGTGTTACAATATTGATCGAGGTTGGATTCGATCTGACCGGGAATCTGTGCGCCGCTTATGTTGCTCCAGGTGTTATTAGGCGATAGGAGAGGCTGTGAAAGGCGATGCGCTGTACTGGTTCATGTCTCATATGCTCGATGCCTTCATCTGGGGCGGGGAGCTGAGTGGGTATGAGAATTTGCCCGCCGCCGGACCGGCCGTTTTTGTTTCCAACCACGCGCTGGCCTTGGGCCCGATCGCTGCAGCCGCTTCCCTGCCCGTGCGTCTCTATCCGTGGGTCATCAGCGATATGCTTGATTGGCAAAAAGCGGCCGCCTATTTGAACAAGGATTTCGTCGAACCGCAATTGCATATCCCTTCGCCGCTCAGTCTGCCCCTGGCACGTTTGATTACCCAGGCTTCGGTGCGGCTCCTGCGCGGCGTCGGAAGCATTCCGGTCTGGCATGGCGAGGAAGTGCGCGAAACGTACCGCATCAGTTTGGATCATTTATCAGGAGGAGAAAATTTATTGGTCTTTCCCGAGGATCCGACTCAGCCGATCGATGAGCAATGCAAAATGAGGCCGTTTATGAAGGGCTTTGCGCGGCTCGGTGAGTTGTATTTCGAACGGACGCAGAAAATCTTAAATTTCTTCCCCCTTGCCGTTCATCCAGGTTCGCGGACCGTGAAATTGGGCAAGCCCATCTCGTTCAATCCAAAGAATAATCCTGCAAATGAATGCGTGCGCATCAAGAGCGTGCTCGAGTCGATCGTTCGCGGGATGGTGATCGAGATGACGCTTCAAGGGTATGCAGGAATCCCCCTGCCGCACTAGTGATTGAGCCGCCCGTCTTCTTGTAGGGGCGCAATGCGTTGCGCCAGGCCCGAGCGAGCAGTCTCTGCTTTATGGTCAGGCAAAATTACCGCGTCCGTCCCGGGCCTGCTCGCAAATCGTCCTCGCAGGGGCATGCATCCAAATTCTAGGAGACCATGAATCTGACAATGAAATCATTCTGGGCGGGCGTTCGCGCTGAATCCCCGCTCCTGGTCGGAGTATTCCCTTTTGGGCTGATCTACGGCGCGCTAGCGCTCGCGGCGGGACTTTCACCGGCCGCTGCGCAGATGATGTCCTCCATCGTGTTCGCCGGATCGTCTCAATTCGTTGCCGCGCAGCTGGTTCATGATTCGGCACCGGGCCTCGTCATCGTTTTGACGATCGGGGTCGTCAATTTGCGGCACGTCCTGTACAGCGCCTCGGTTGCACCTTATATCGAACATCTGCCAGCACCCTGGAAGACGATCTTGGCCTATCTCCTGACCGACGAAGCTTATGCCGCGACCATCATCCATTATGAAGAGGATGGATTCACTCCAACGAGCCATTGGTTCTTTCTCGGCGCGGGATTGGTGCTGTGGACGACCTGGCAAGTCAGCAGTGCGCTGGGAATCTTCCTGGGCGCGGCGATTCCCTCCTCGTGGCCGCTTGACTTTGCGCTGCCGCTGACGTTTATCGCAATGGTGATGCCCGTTCTTAAAGATAAGCCGGTGATTGCCGCGGCCTTATCGGCGGGGACAGTTGCCCTGCTCATGTTCAGTCTCCCTTATAGACTCGGCCTCATCCTGGCGGCGCTGGCCGGAATCTTTATTGGCACGTATCTGGAGAATCGGAAATCCCCAAAGGAGGCATTGTGAATATCTGGGTGGTGATGCTCCTGGGCGGTGCGCTGACCTTCGGGATGAGGATATCGTTCATTTATTTGTTCGGTCGTTTTGAAATTCCCGGCATGGTCAAGCGGGCCCTGAGATTCGTGCCGCCGGCGGTGTTGTCCGCCATCATCGCACCGGCCCTGTTCATGCCAAACAATACCTTGGATTTAAGTTTGAGCAATCATCGCCTGATCGCGGGCGCGGCTGCCATTCTCATCGCTTGGTGGACAAAGAATACGCTGCTGACCATTTTGGCGGGAATGGCTGCGCTGTTGATTTTGCAATTAATATTCTGAGATCAAACCTCCGCGGATTTGCGGAGGTTTGGGTTCAATGGCCCTGGTCTCCGCCATGCACATGCCCGTGCGAAACTTCCTCGCCCGAAGCGGGGCGCAGGTTCGCGATTTGAACAGAGAAGTGCAATTCTTTGCCTGCCAGGGGATGATTCATATTCAGGCGGACGTTCTGATCATCGACCCTGTCAATGACCGCATACATCGGGTTATCATGTTCATCGCGTAATTCCAACCCGGTGCCGACCTGCATGGGTACGTTGGGCGGGAACTCGGCGCGCGGGACTTCAAAAATGGCTTCAGCGTTGACCTCGCCGTATCCATCCTTCGGCGCGACCACGATATCCTTGCTCTCACCGATCTTCATATCATAAAGTTCGTGTTCGAGTCCGCGCACGATATGTCCCATGCCTTGAATGAATTGCAGCGGCTCTCTGCCGTCGGAACTATCCACAACCTGGCCATCCACGCGTAGGGTGTAGTGGATCGAAACGACCTGCCCGTCATCCACCTTTAATTGCTCTGACATTTGATTCTCCTTGTGAGCGTGTCACTGTCAGCGCAGCACATCCCGCCTCCTTTTAGAGGAGATGGCCATCCGGCGCAAAGCGACCACTCGCAATGACAATGGATTTTAGATGTACGTGAGATATACCTGGTCGCCGCCTGCTTCTTTGGCCCGCATCATGGCCTGGCGCGCCTGCTCGATCAACGGTTCGGCCTCCGTCGAGGCACTGATGCGGGAGGCCGAGACGATACCCGCACTCACACCCACGATCACCGAATCATTCTTCAAGGTGACGCTGGTCGAGTCGATACCTTTGATGATCCGCTCGGTGATCTTTTCCGCGTCCGCTCCGATGACGCCCGGCAGTGCGATCACAAATTCATCGCCCGTCCAGCGCCCAATACAATCATAGGGTCGGCTCTTTTCGCGGATGGTCTGACCGACAATCCGCAAGACCTCGTCACCCATCTCGACGCCGTGCGTCGCGTTGAGACTTTTGAATCTATCGATATCAATCGCAATCATGCTGAGCGGAGACGAGGAGCGGCGGGCGCGTTCCAATTCCCCCTGTGCGCTTCGAAAGAATGCGATTCGGTTCATCAAACCGGTCAGCGAATCATATAATGCCAGGTTTTCAAGTTGCTGCCGCGCCTTCGACAGACTTTCTCCGAGCGCAAGGAAGCGCTGTCCGATCATGATGCGCGCTTTCAGTTCGGAGGCAAACAGCGGCTTGTGCAGGTTATCATCGGCGTCGGCCTGATCTCCCTCGCCGGCCGTCACGACGAGAAAATAGACGGGCATGATCTTGGCGACACGGGCGCGGCCGATCAGATTCGACTTTTTGAAGTCGTCCGCGTCCCCGTCCGCGATAATGAAGCGGGCCTCGCCTTTTTCGATCATCTGCCACGCCTGCTCCATGTCTACACCGAGAATGGCCTCATGCCCGATCTTTTCCAGCACATGCTGGATCAAGGAACGTTCTTTTGCATTCTGTTCGAGTATCAGCGCTTTCATGGTTTCTCCGGGGGTAAATTATACTCCGTGTGTCAACCCAAAGCATAAATGTCCCCTGATTGCCAAAGTAGAGATGTCCCCTCGACGTCGCCGCCGTAGAAGCAGTGGATATGTGGATAACTCTCCGCTCCGAGTTGCCTACATATCCACTGAGGGCATCATGAATTGCTGGCGGGTTTGGGGGTGGAGAAGAGATGGCGATTGCGCCAGGGATGATCGGGAGCGGGG
>DATJBI010000039.1:0-19800 GCA_035515435.1 Anaerolineales bacterium | reverse complement strand
GATCGCCCCCACGATCAGGATGATCACAACGATAATGATGGGCGAGCGCCTTCTGTTCTCCATATCCTGTTACTCCTTGTTCATTTAGAGATGTTGATTCAATTCTCGAGGCGGGCGCAGCTAGATCGCCTCCCGGGGTGGTTTCACCGCTGAAATAAAGACATCCTCCAGCGTGGGAGCGATCCATTCGATCGAGCCGACCTGGATGTTCTCCGCCGCGAGCAACCGCCGAATTACATCTTTGTATTCTTGAGCCAGCGGCACAACCGCATGAATCTGTGCTCCATATAATGCAACTTCATCAAACATGGATTGCCGGCCCCTTTGGGCGGATTTCAAGATTCGCACTGCTCTTTCTGGATCCGGCACATTGATCTCGAGCACCTGGCCGCGCATCTGAGTCCGCTTGAGTTCGCTGACGGAATCAAGTGCCACCAAACGGCCCGCGCTGATGAAGCCGACGCGCTGGCATAGCTCGGCTTCGTCCATGTAATGAGTCGTCACGAGTACCGTGACGCCCGCTTTGGCCATCTGATAGATCAATTCCCAGAATTGGCGGCGGCTGATCGGATCGACCCCCGCGGTCGGTTCGTCGAGGAAGACAACGCCGGGACGATGAACAATGGCGCAGCCCAACGCGAGCCGTTGTTTCCACCCGCCGGAGAGACTGCCGGTCAGCGCGTTCTCCCGCCCCTCCAAGCCGGCCATCTGGATGATCTCGGGAATGCGCTGCCGCAGCTCCGCCGAGGACAAACCCTGGACGCCCCCGTAGAAACGAATGTTCTGCACGGCCGTCAGGTCGTTGTACAAAGTAAACTGTTGTGACATGTAGCCCACATGTGCATGTACCGATTTTGCCTGTGTCGCAGAATTGAATCCTGACACAAACGCACTGCCCGAGCTGGGTTTGATCAAACCCAACAGCATGCGGATGGTCGTCGTCTTGCCGGCCCCGTTCGGACCCAGCCAGCCAAAGACTTCTCCCGCCCTCACGCTGAAGCTGACATCGGCGACCGCGGTGAATTCCCCGAAGCGCTTCGTCAGGTTCTGAACCAGGATGGGGGCTTCGGGATTGGCGAGGGCAGACGAATTGGCGCTCATTGGATAGCTCCGGGCCGTGCGGAGCCCTGGGCTGGGCCCGCCTCCCGCTCAACCGTTTCTTTCTGGCGGCGGATCAAACTGATAAATGCCTCGTCCATCCTCACCTCGATCTCGCGCAGATCGTCATGCGCGATCCCCTGAGAAGCCAGCGCGGCCTCAATTTGTGGTCTGCGCCTGGGCACCTCATCGACAAACACATGCAGCTTTTCGCCATAGGTTTGAACTTCGAGCAGTCCCCGCAGCTCCTTGCACAGTTTGAGCGCCGGAGCGAAAGCCGAGGGGGTAAACTCGAGCAAATGGCCTGGAACGCCCGCCTTGATATGCGCAGGGGAATCTTCCACAACCAGTTTGCCCTGGTAGATCAGGCCAACGCGTGTGCAGCGTTCGGCTTCATCCATGTAGGGCGTGCAAACAAAGATCGTCAGTCCCTGCTCGGCGCGCAGGTTTCCCAGCAGGTTCCAGAACTCACGGCGGCTGACCGGATCCACACCCAGGGTCGGCTCATCGAGCATGACCACCTGCGGTCCGTGAACCAGGCTGCAGGCCAGCGCCAATTTTTTCTTCATCCCGCCCGACAACTTTTCAGCCAATCGGGCCGCGAATGCCTGCAGACCGGCAAAGGCCAATAACTCCGGAATCCTTTTCTTCTGTTGTTCGGCACTCACTGAATGCAGTCCTGCAAAGAAGCGCATGTTCTCCATGACCGTCAGGTTCGGGGGCAGGGAGAATTGCTGCGCAATATAACCGACTCGTTCGCGGATCGGATACATGTCATTCATGGAGTCCAATCCGAGCACGCTGCTTTCGCCGGCCGTTCTGGAGAGCAATCCCAATATCACGCGCGTGGCGGTTGTCTTGCCGGCCCCATCCGGTCCGATCAGGCCATACGTGTCACCGACCGCCACCTGCAGCGAAAGACCGTCCACTGCCCGCAGCCGGCCCCGGTCGGTTTTGAATTCTTTTACGAGATGGCTGGCTGATATCGCGAAGGGATTCATGCATTCACCGTTATGGGTCGAGGCGCATCTTGAACCTCTTGGAGGAAATAAAGATCACGACCAGGGTGTAGATGACGAGGATCACGGCATCCCCCCAGACAAAATTCAAGCCGACCCCTTTCATGTAGATCCCGCGCGAGATGCGCAGGAAATACGTGAGTGGAGCGATGTCGCCGATCAATTGCGGGATCAGCGGCATGCCGGTTCTCGGATAGAAGAGTCCCGTCAAGAGCAGACCAAACAGCATGAAGATCAGACTCGAGGTCTCCGCCTCGAACTGGGTGCTGGCTCGCGTTGAAATGACCAGCCCGAGCCCCAGGCAGGAGGCCAGGAAAAGCAGAGCCAGCCAGAAGTACAGAAATAGATTGCCATGGAACGGCACTCCAAACCAGAAAATTCCCAATCCCACGCTCAGCCCTAAAGCCAGCAAGCACAGGATGGATAACGGAATCATTTTGCTGAGAATCAATTCCAGTTGACGAACGGGGGTGGCGAGGATCTGTTCCATCGTCCCCCATTCGCGGTCCCGCACCAGAAATATCGCGGCTTGTTCGACGGCCAGGGTTTGCAAGATCATCCCGATAATTCCGGGAATGACGAACCAGCGGTCGTTCAGGTCCGGGTTATACAGGATTTGACTGGAGGTGTCGATCGGCAGCAAACCGCCTGCGGAAGGCACCGGGCCGGCATAGGCGAGGTCCTGCGCGGACAACCGCAGGCCGAAATCTTGTGCGACCAGTCCTACGGCGCTGTAGCCGGACCGGACCGCGAACTGATCCGAGCCGTCCAGCAGCATCAGAAAGTTCGCGGAGCCTTGATCCACACCGGCCGCGAAGTCGGGCGGAATGATCAGGGCGGCCCTGGCCTGCCCCTTGTCGATCGAATCCCGGGCTTGCGATTCATCATCCAGGTACATCGCCACATCAAAATACTGCGAATTGACCAGCGCCTGCACGAATGCGCGGCTGGTCTCATCCCGACTTTGGTCCACCACGGCCATCGGAATGTGATACACGGTCCGGGATGCGGAATAGGAATAAACGAATAATTGAACGATCGTCAAACCAAGAAAGAGCATGACGAAACGGCGGTCGCGCAGGATCTGAATGGTCTCCTTCCGGATGAGGGCCCGCAGACGCTGAAAGTTCAACTGCATTCAAACTCCTTCAATCCAGGTTTTGCCGGAATAAGCGGGCGCCAACATAGAAAATCGCGATCGTGAGCACCGTTAGAGAAATGACCGGACTCCACAGATCGTTCAACCCGACGCCCTTGGTGATGATGCCGTTCACGATGGGCAGGAAAAAGGTCATGGGCATGGCGTAACCGAATGCGCGCAGGAGTACCGGGAGGCCGTACGCGGGAAACATGAAACCGCTCACGAACAGCACGGCAATGTTCAACAATACGGCCAATTGATTCGCCTGCACCTGACTCTGCGAAACGGACGAGATCGCCAGCCCCATCCCGAGCGTGCCGATCGCAAAGAGGCTGGCCAATGCCGCAAACAGAAGCAGGCTGCCGCGGAACGGAACCCCGAAGATCAGGATCCCAATTGAATACGACAACAACAAATTGAAAATGGCGATGCACAGGTTCGGAAGCATCTTGCCCAACATCAGCTCAACTGGATGGATCGGCGTGACCAATAAGGCTTCGATGGTTCCCGCTTCGCGTTCACGGACGATCCCAAAAGCCGTTAACTTTAACCCAATGCCCCAGAGCAGAAACGCCCCGAAGCCCGGCACGATGAACCACAAGTCGTCCAGGTCCGGGTTATAAAGAACCTGGATATGGGTATTCAATGGGCTGAGTTGTTGATGGGCCAGGCTCAGGGCGTATTGCTGCGAAATGGACATGGCATTCCCGTAGGCGGACTGCGCGTCAAATGAATCCGAGCCGTCTGCCACCAACAGGACATGTGCGTCTTTCTGCTGGAGGCCGGCTGCAAAATCGGCGGGAATTACCAGACCGATGCCGGCCTGGCCGCTGTCGATGGCGCGGATCACGCTGGCTTGATCCGGTACGATGCTGACAATATTGAAATTGGCGGAATCCGTGAAGGCGCTCAAATACGAACGACTCGCCTCGCTCCGACTTTGGTCGGCCACCACCATCGGAACATGGTTCACGTTGTTGTGAATGGCTACCGCAAACAGAACCAGCTCCAGCGCCACACCCACCGTCATCCCGATCATGACGATGGGAAGACGAAAGAGCTGGATGAATTCCTTTTGCGCAATTGCCCAGGTGCGTCTCAGCATAAACTCATTTCCTGCCGGACTTTGCCTCGGCGGGCGTGATGAGCAGGCCATGTACCACGAAATCCACCACGAAGTCACGGGCCTGGGCCAGCGCGGCCGGAGAGGAAAGATCGACGTTGAGCAGCAGCGTTTTATAGAGGGGCGGCAGCGCCAAATAGAGCGCGGTGGCAAAGAGGGCGGTGGAGACCTGGAGCAGAGGATGGAGGCCCGAGCGCAACAGGCCCGATTCCTGCAGTTTGGCAAGGACCGGTGCAAATTCATCCAGGTCATCGTAATCGCGCTGTGTAAAGACCTTGGACATGGTCTGCCAGCCTTCCGCCATCTCCCACACATAAATGCGCTGGATGCGCGGGTGTTCAACGAGGTAATCGAAATACCAGCCCACGTATTTGCCCAGGAGCGCGCCGACTTGATCAGGATTCGGTCTGGTTGCGCCCTGCATCAGGCTGGGCAGGGCTTCGTTCTGCATGGCGCGGGTTTGTTCGTCGGCGCGCCGGATCACCGCCCCGTACAGGCCCAGCTTGTCGCCAAAGTACTGGAAGATCAGGCTCTTGTTGTAGCCCGAGACCCTGGCGATCGCATCGATCCGCGCCCCGTCAAAACCGTGTTCGGCAAACACCTCTTCTCCAGCATTCAAGATCGCTTCGCGCGCGCCTTCTGCGTTATGCATTCTTCCTCTCCGTTTACTTCCAGGCTTGGCCATCTTTTCCTCTCTTATAATCTAACTGGTTGGATTTATAACCAACTAGTTAGATTATACCAGGCGAACCGGGATTTGTCCAGCCCGCGCGGAGGGGCTTTTTCCTCCGGCAACGCTTACCGCCCCCACCGAAAATACTTTTTGCACAGGGACCCGCACCCCGCAACCGCCGGCACTGCACCTGGATAAGCTGTTTCAAGGGCCCGACCAACCTGTCTTGCGCCCCAGGCCCGCCGGCTGCCCTCCCCCAGACGATCGAGCTCATCCGGCCAATGCGGGCATCCTTGCGAGACTGAGCAGGCTGTCCCGCAGCACCGCCACGGCCTTTCTATATTCCTCGAGCAACAGGTGTTCGGCCGGAGTATGATCGAGATTCGAATCGCCCGGACCATAGACCAGCGCCGGGCATTTCCACTGCGGCGCCACGATGTTCAGGTCAGAGGTCCCGGTCTTAAGGACGAAGCGCGGCTCGCCGCCCTGGGAACGGATTCCGCTCAAGAAAGCACGCACCAGCGGAGTGTGCTTGTCGCATTCATAGGCCGAGACCGCGAATCCCGCCGTCTCAACAATGGCTTCGCCCATCATCTCGTTCAGTTTTGCATACCAGTTTTCCGGCGAAAGATCCACGGGCAGCCGCACGCCGACCCGCAGGCGTGCCCATTGTTCGAAGTCATTCGACTCAGAATCCATGCCGCGCAAAGTGGGCAGCAATTGATCGAACACCCGCTGCCTGTCCTGGTTGAACGCGTCCGCATAGGCTTTGATCTTCAGCCACAGACCAACCGCAGATTCACACGCCGTCTCCTGTGCGCTGGCCGCGTGCATCTGGGCCCGCTGCACCTTGATGCTGGCCCAGGCACTGCCCTTGTAGCCCAACGCGATTCGATCCCAGCGATTCGGTTCACCGATGATGGTGAAGTCCGGCTTGTACTGATCCGCCGCGTAGCGCGCCCCCTCCGAATCCCGTTCCTCCTCCACCGCGCCGATCACGATACACCGCCAGCCGTCCAGCGCACCGACCTGCGCCACCGCATCCACAAAACATGCCAGCGGCCCTTTTGCATCCACCGAGCCGCGGCCGTACAAAACCTCGTGGGGCCCCACCCCCTCGCGCCGCACCTTGATTTCGCCCCGCACGGTATCAATATGACCGAGCAGCACGATCTGCCTGGTTCCCTCTCCCATGATTCCAACCGCATTGCCGGCCCCGTCCACAAAAGCGCTTGCATAGCCCAGCGCCTGCATGCGTCCGACCAGCCAGACGGCCGCGCCGCGTTCCTGACCCGATGGGCTGTACGCCGAGACCAGGCCGACCAGCGTCGATAGATCTGTGGCATCCATTACTGGTTTTCTTCGCCCGGCAGATTCCTGGCCAGGACCTCTGAGAGCACATCCACCAGATGATCGAGCTGCGGGTAGGTGATCACGAGCGGCGGCAGCAGGCGGATCACGGTCATGCCGGCGTTCAAGGCGATGATATGCAGATCCTGGAGTTCCCGCAGATAGGGTGCGACTTTTTGTTTGAGCTCGATGCCGACCATCAAGCCCAGGCCGCGCACTTCGCGGATGTTCGCAGACTGGATCTTGCTCAATTTTTCCATCAGATATTTGCCTTTCGCCGCGGCCTGAGAGGCCAGATCCTCCTCCTCGATCGCGGTCAACGCCGCCACTGCCGCGGCGCAGGCCAACGGATTCCCGCCAAAGGTCGAACCGTGGACACCGGGAGTCAGATTCTTCACGCGCCCTCCGATCAACACCGCGCCCATCGGCAGACCGCCCGCCAACGACTTGGCGCACGTCAGCAGATCCGGCGTGACACCAAAATGTTGAACAGCAAACATCTTCCCCGTGCGGCCAAAGCCGGTCTGGATTTCGTCGACGATCAGGAGCGCGCCCCGCTCCTCGCAGATCCGGCGGGCGGCTGCGACATAGTCTGCGTTCGCGGGATAGACCCCGCCTTCACCTTGAACCATCTCCAGGATCACCGCGGCGGTTTCCTGGGTGACGGCCTTGTCCAACGCTTCAGTATTGTTGTAGGCCACATGACTGAATCCGGGAACGAGCGGCTCAAACCCATCCCGATATTTTTTGTTGAAGGTTGCAGACAGTGAACCAAAGGTCCGGCCGTGGAAAGCCCGCATGGCGGCGACCACATTCTTGCGCCCGGTGGAGATGCGGGAAAACTTCAATGCGGCTTCGACCGCTTCCGTCCCCGAGTTGCAGAGAAAGACCCGGTCCAATCCATCCACCAGGGCCGTAATTCTGGCCACCAACTCCGCGCGTCTGTCGTTCGGAAACGTCTCGAAGAGGGTGATCAGGGTGGAGGCCTGCCGGTAGATCGCCTCCGCCACTTTTGGGTGCGCGTGGCCGAGATTGGCAACCCCGTGCCCGGACGAGCAATCGAGATACTCCGCGCCCTCGGCATCGAACAACAGCGCGCCCTGCCCGCGCACGATGACCAGCGGCTGCTTGGCATAGGTGCCCGAGCTGTGTCTGGTTTCGATCTCAATGATTTCCTGTGTGTTCATTGGATGACTGTTCCTTTCCCTTCCAGGGCACTGGAGATGGGATTTGGGATCCGCCCGTCGGCGATGACGATCCGCTTCACGCCGCCCGCGAGCGCTTCGCCGGCGCCCAGCACCTTTTTCTTCATCCGCCCTTGCGCCGCGGCAAGTGCGTCCGGCAATTCACTGGGCGCCAAATGCGGAATGACCGTTGACTCATCGGGGAATCTGTGCATCAATCCCGGCACCGCAGTGAGCAGGATCAGGGCCTCTGCCTTCAAAGCGGAAGACAGCATCGCCGCGGCCCGATCTGCATCCACATTCAGGGCTTCGCCTCTTTCGCTGATCGCCATCGGCGCGACCACCGGCAAATACCCGCCCGCCAGCAAAGTCTGAAGCAGCTGCTCATTGACCGATTCGATCTTGCCTGTGTAATCATCGCGAATGATCCTGCGTTTGCCGTTCTCAAGGCTCTGAACGGAGTCTTTGCGCGCCGCCTGCATGAGTTTTCCGTCCAGGCCGCTCAAACCCAGGGCATTGATGCCTAGCATTTGCAGCTGTTCAACCAGCAAGGTGTTGACCTTGCCGTTCACGGCCATTGCAAAGATCTCGAGGGTCCTGCGGTCCGTGTAGCGTGAGGTGTATCCCGACGGGGAGACAATAAATCTTGGCGGTGCGCCCAGGGCCTCGCCCAGCAGATTCGCCTCCGAGGAACCGCCATGCACCAGGACGAGTTGGAGGCCGCGCTCCCGCAATTCCGCGGCATCCCTGCATATGGCGGAAAAATCCAGGCCGTCCGCGCCGCCGAGCTTGACAACAATGGTTAAAGGACTCATCGGTTCTCCCGTGACGTTTTACAGCGGGTGCAGGCCCGCAAACTCCAGGCCGAGGGTTTCATCCCAGCCCATCATCAGGTTGAGGCACTGCACGGCGGAGCCGGCCGCCCCCTTCATGAGATTGTCAATGGCGCACATCGAAACCACGTGGCCCCTGCTTTCATCCAGGTCAAAGCCCAGATCCGCATAATTGGAGCCGGCCAGGATCTTCGGCTCCGGCACGCGATAGATTCCGCGCTGTTCCTTCACGATACGGATAAATGGATTTTCGTTGGCCGCGCCGCGATAG
This sequence comes from Anaerolineales bacterium, assembly GCA_035515435.1. Lineage (GTDB taxonomy): Bacteria > Chloroflexota > Anaerolineae > Anaerolineales > Villigracilaceae > Fen-1038. Next base: position 11,108 of record DATJBI010000039.1, on the reverse strand, counting down.
GCGTTCCAGAGATCTTTGGCAGTCACCCCGGCCCTGACCCGCGCATGGGCGGTGGCCAGAACGCCGCGCACCAGATCCACCGAGGTCATCGTCAGGGAGACATCGGGCAGACCCATTTCCTGAATCACCTCGGCCGTGTGACGATGCCCAAAGGGGGAAAAAGTGCGAATCACGGAAGCCCGCTCCGGGTGGTGCGAAGCGGGGTTTCCCTCGGCACCTCCTTCCGATGAGCCAACCTTTATTTCGATGATGATCGGTTCGTCCTTATGGATCAAATCCGCCCGAACCAGCGGCAGCAGGGCCAGATTGCTGGCGGTTGCATTGCATCCGACCCCGCTGACATAATGGGCCGCGGCCAGTTCGGGGCGATGGAGTTCGGGCAAACCATAGACAAATCTGCCCAGCCATTCCGGCGCGGCGTGTCTTTCGCCGTACCATCTTTCGTACGCCCCCGCATCCCGCAGACGGAAATCCGCCGCCAGGTCAACAATCCTACCCGCCAGGCCGGCATACCGCTCAATTTCATGCTGCGCCTGTCCGTGCGGCTGGGCAAGAAGAAGCACCTCGACCGGTTCGAGCTGCGCGGGATCGCTGAACTTGAGCTGCGTGCGCTTGCGCAGATTGGGATGCACCTGGTACACAAACTCGCCCAGATGCGAGCGCGACGTGACTTGCTTGACTTCCACGTTTGGGTGGTCGAGCAAAAGGCGCAGCGCCTCGCCGCCGCCGTAACCGGAACCGCCAACGATGGATACGGTTGTCATGGGACATTCTCCCGGCAGGCCACGTCGACCGCGTAATCCACGATCTCGCCGGCGATGTCAATTCCACTTAACGGCTGCAGCGTATGAAACTCCATCGTGTGATTGATTTCATTGATCAGGAATCCGCGCTGCGGATGTTCGATCAGGTCGATCGCCAGCACGCCGCGGCCGACCGCCTGGGCGGCCTTCAAGCACAGCTCTTCGATCTCAGGCGTGAGGGGACACAACTCTCCTTCACCGCCGCGCGCGGTATTCGTGATCCAGTGCGGCGAGGTGCGATACATGGCGGTCAGCACGCGCCCGCCGATCACCACGGCCCGGATGTCGCGTCCAGGCTTCTCAATGTATTCCTGAATATAGAAAACCTGGTGCTGGGCCGAGCCCAGTGTGGCCTTGTGTTCGAAGATCGCTTCGGCCGCGTCCCGGTCGTTGATCTTCGCCAGCAGCCGTCCCCACGAACCGACCACGGGTTTGGCGACGGCCGGGTAGCCAAGTTTCTCCACTGCTTCCAATGCTGATTCGGGTGTGAAAGCCACGACATTGCGCGGCTGCGGCAGACCGGCTCTCATCAGCAGGGTGCTGGTCGTCAGCTTGTCACCGCAGGCCTCGGCAACCGCAACCGTATTGACAGTCGGCACACCGAAGGCGTTCAGGATCCGCAGGGCATACAGCCCGCTTGTATAGCTGATGCTGCGCTCCAGCACCGCGTCATATTGTTTCCAGTGCGCCGCATCCTCGAGATCGAAACTGATCAGGCGGTCATCCAGGCGGTCAAAATCGATGCCGCGGTTTTCAAGCGAGGCAAAGATCCATTTTTCCTCCACGCGCACCCGCGAGCAAAGCACGCCGATCTTCACTCTTCTCTGCATAGGGGCCTCGCTGATGCTATTCTCCCCAATCTTCCTGCTCCATCGGCGCCAGCTGCACCGACGGAGGTTCCAGGGCGGTTACTTCCAAATCCACGCCGCAATCCGGGCAGACGATGATCTCGCCAACTTCGGTACCGGCTTCGAACGCAAAGTGCGCGTCGCATTCGGGACAGGCAACGGTAGACATGATCTATTCTCCTTTGACTCTTGATTTTGCCAGTTCAATTTGATTTTTGACGGATTGGGGGCCCGTGCCGCCAATCCCCTCTCTTTTTTCGACCGACTTCATGGGATCGAAGACCTGGAACACATCCGCCTCAAATGCGGGGCTGAGGGTCTGATACGCTTCCAGGGAAAGCCCGTCCAACCCGGTCTTTTTCTCCAGGGCGGCCCGAACGGCTTTTCCAACAACGGCATGGGTCTCACGAAATGGAATCCCCTTTCCGGCCAGATAGTCGGCCAGATCGGTCGCGAGCAGCGATGCGTCAATCGCAGCACGCATCCGTTCGGGCCTGACCGCGATGGTCCGCAGGGCGCCCCCCAGGACGGGCAGGACCGCCCACAGAATGTCTGTTGCTTGAAAGACCGATCCCTTGTCTTCCTGCAGGTCCTTGTCGTAGGTGGAGGGCAGGCCTTTCAGGGTTGCCAGCAGGCCGGTCAGCAAACCGATCATCGTGCCGGCCTTGCCGCGCGTCAGTTCGAACACATCCGGATTCTTCTTCTGCGGCATGAGGCTCGAACCAGTCGAAAACGAATCGGAGAGCTCAAAAAAACCGAACTCGGCGCTGGTATACAACACGGTTTGTTCGGCCAGTTTGCTCAGGTGGATCCCGATCAGCGCGGCACAAAACAGGAACTCGGCGGCGAAGTCGCGATCGGAAACCGCATCGATACTGTTTTGCGAAACCTCCGCAAAGCCGAGCGAGCGGGCCAACTCCACCCGGTCCACCGGCAGGGGCGTTCCGGCCAGGGCGCCCGCGCCCAGCGGCAAAACGGACACGCGGCGGGTCAGATCAACAAATCGCTCGCGGTCGCGCTGCAAAGGCCAGAAATGGCCCAGCCACCAGTGTGCCAGCAGAATGGGCTGCGCGCGCTGGAGATGGGTGTAGCCGGGCATGAGAGTGAGGCCCGCAGCCTCGGATCGTTCAATCAAGGCAGATTGCAGATCCCGCAGCCGCGCATCCAAAGCGGGGATGGTTTGAAGGAGCCATAACCTGAAATCCGTTGCCACCTGATCGTTGCGGCTGCGACCCGTGTGCAATTTTCCGGCCGTCGGGCCAATGAGCTCGGTAAGGCGGCGTTCGACCGCCGCATGAATATCCTCGTCCGAGGGAGCGAAGGGAAATTCTGCCCTGGCGAACTCTTCCCCCACGGCAGCCAGTCCCGCCGCGATCTGGGCGTGCTCTTCGTCTGAAAGGATCTCCGCCTTGTGCAAGGCGTCTGCCCACGCCAGACTTCCCTCCAGATCCTGCCTGGCCATGCGTCGATCGACCCCCAGCGAGGAGTTCAAGTCCCACGCCGCGGCATCGGGTTTTTGAGCGAAACGGCCGCCCCACAGGGTTGTCATGCTAGTCTCTCTTGAACCGCGAGTAATCCGGCCTTGGCATATCGAGGCCCGAGACCGGCAGGCCGTTCAAGGCGCGGACTTTCATAGACAGACCGAACAGGCGGATGAAGCCTTCCGCCTGGCTTTGATCGTAGACATCTTCCTGACCGAAGGTGGCAAAATCTTCGCGATACAAGCTGAAGGAGGACTTGCGGCCGGCGGAGATGATGTTGCCCTTATAAAGTCTGAGCCGCACCATGCCGGTGACCGGTCCCTGGGTTGCAGCAACGAACGCATCCATGGCTTCGCGCAGAGGCGTAAACCACAGGCCGTTGTAGGCCAGCTCGGCATATTTGACCGCAATCATCTCCTTGAAGTGCATCGTCTCGCGATCCAAAATGAGCGATTCAAGCTCACGATGCGCAAAGAGCAGGATCGTTCCACCCGGCGTCTCATACACGCCGTGCGACTTCATGCCCACCAGCCGGTTTTCAACGAGGTCGACGCGCCCGATGCCGTGGGCGCCCCCCAGGGCATTGAGTCGTTCGATGATCTTCGCCGGGGAGAGTCTCTCGCCGCTGACTGCGACGGGCGTGCCGCTTTCGAATTCGATCTCCACATACTGCCCCTCCTCGGGGGCGTTCTCCGGCGAGGTGCTGATCTGATACATCGACTCCTCCGGCTCGTTCCACGGATCCTCCAGCAGGCCGCCTTCATGCGAGAGATGCCACAGGTTGGAATCCCGGCTGTAGATGGATTTGATGGTGGCGGTGACCGGCACCTTGTTCTGGGCGGCATAAGCAATGGCGTCTTCGCGTGAGCGGATCTCCCACTCGCGCCAGGGAGCGATGATCTTCAAGCGCGGGTCGAGCGCCATGACGGTAAGTTCAAAGCGGACCTGATCGTTGCCCTTGCCGGTCGCGCCGTGCGCCACCGCGTCGGCCCCCACTTCGTGGGCCACATCCACAAGGTGTTTTGCAATCAAGGGACGCGCCACCGATGTGCCGAGCAGATATTTGTGTTCATAGACCGCGCCGGCCTTGAGCAGCGGGAAGAGATAATCGGCGGCGAACTCCTCTTTCATGTCATGGATGATGCACTGGCTGGCACCGCTGTTGATCGCCTTGCGCTCCAGGCCGCGCAGATCTTCATCGCCCTGGCCGATATTGGCGCAGAAGCAGACGACTTCACAGCCGTAGTTCTTCTTCAACCAGGGTACGATGACCGATGTATCCAGTCCGCCTGAATAAGCAAGAACGACTTTTTTGACTTGCCCTTTCGGTTTGTCTTTCATGACTTCTCCTTTTGAGACAAAATAAAAAAACAGCCCTCCGGGAAGGAGGGCTGTTTTGGGTTGAGGCATGCGATCTGTGCAGCTCAGCAGCTACGACCGGCCTCCGCCATCCAAACCAAACCATCCCGACCTCCTCGAAGAGAAGCGGGCTGCGGACGACGGGAGCGCGGGGACCCAAACGGGCTGTGCATATTGGGCGGTATTCTACTACCAAACCAAAATGTGTCAATCCCGAATCCCGCCCTTCGTCCGACCCGGAGTTTCAACCGCTCTTCATGCGCTCACCGGGCATCTCCTGATCCTGCGCGCCCCTGCGCGAGGACATAATCGACCATCCGGGCGGGAATATTGACTCCGGTGGTGGTGATGCTGTTACGAAATTCCATCGTGTGATTGACTTCGTTCACCAGCAGGCCGTCCGCAGTCTCAAAAACATCGATGGCCAGCAGCCCGCACCCGACGGCCCGCGCGGTTGCCCGGCAGACCTCGATCAATTCCGGCGTCAACGGACAATTCGAGGCAACGCCGCCGCGCGCCGTGTTGGTGATCCAGCTTTCCGATGTGCGGTAGATGGCGCAGATCGGTTCAGCCCCGATGACAAAGGCCCGGATGTCGCGACCGGGTTTGTGCACATATTCCTGAACGTAAAAAACCTGATGGTGGATGCCCAGCGCCGCCTTATGCTCGATGAACGCCTCTGCGTCGGAACGATTCTCAACCAGGGCCAGCAAACGTCCCCAGGAACCGATCACCGGTTTGAGCACGCACGGATATCCGATGGCATCCACCGCGGCCAGGGCGGACGGTTCGTCAAAAGCCATCAGCACCCGCGGGGTTGGAATATGATTGTTGACCAGGATCTGGCTGGTGACATATTTATCGCCGCAGCGCTCTGCCAGCAGGGATGGATTGATCACGGGCACCTGGTGCGCCTCAAAGATGCGCGAGATGTAAAGCCCGCGCGAATAGGAGATCGAGCGCTCGAAGACGAGGTCCACTTCCTGAGGCGCGCGGGCAATATCAAAGAAATGTTCGCCGTCGAGGATGCGCACGACCTCCACGTTGGGCCGATGATCCAATTCTTCCAGCAGGAGCTTTTCTTCCGGACGCAGGCGCGTGATCAGGAATCCGAGTCGCATCATCTTATTTCCTTTCGAGGTCCATTTCGAGCGCGGCCAGAATCGCCCGGGTCATTTGGTCCGTTGTCAATTCCCCGCCCAGGTCCGGGGTCGTCCTGCCTGATTCAAGACAGCTCTCCACCGCCCGCCGGATGGCGCCCGCCTGGCGCGGCTCGCCCAGGTAATCGAGCATCATGGCCGAGGCCAGGATCGTGGCGGCGGGATTCGCCCGGGCGGTGCCGACCAGGCTCGGGGCACTGCCGTGAACCGGCTCGAATACGGCCGCCCCCGCGCCGATGTTGCCCGAAGCCGCCAGCCCCAATCCCCCGACCAACATGCAGGCTTCGTCGCTCAGGATATCCCCAAACAGATTCGTCGTAACAATGACCTCGAATTGTTGGGGTGCACGGACCAGTTCCATCGCACAGGTATCCACCAGCATTTCCAGGAGCGTAATGCCTGGATAGTCCTTGGCAATTTCAAAGGCCACGGAGCGGAACAGGCCGCAGGTTTGACGAAGCACGTTTGCTTTGTGCACGACGTGGACGGTCCTGCGCCCGCTTTGTCCCGCCAGTTCAAAAGCCTTGCGGACAATCCGCTCGGAAGCGCCGCGCGTGATGACGCGCTCGCTGACCGCCCGCCGACCGTGGTCTTCGAGCCGTTCGATGCCGGAGTAAAGTCCTTCCGTGTTCTCGCGCACAATGACCAGGTCGATGCCGGGCCGCGAAGACGGGTGCCGGATCGAGCGGCACGGGCGCAGGTTGGCAAACAGGTCCAGCGCCCGTCGCATTCGGACCACGGGCGAAAAGTAGTCCGGAATATCGGGCGGCGTGGTGACCGCGCCGAACAACGCCGCCTCGCAACCGCGGATCTTGCGCACTGTTTCTTCGGGCAAGGGAGAACCACTCCGCCGGTATTCGGCGTAACCAATGCGGCCTTCGATGAAATCCCAGCCGATCGGAAGGGCCCGCAGAACTCTCAGTGCGCAGCTGATCATTTCGGGCCCGATGCCATCACCGGGCAGCAAACAAATGCGATGCATGGATCTTCCTTGGTCTCAGTCCAGCAGATCCTGAATATCATGCTCCTTCAGGAAATTCACGATGCCGCCGGCCCGCGCGATCTTCAAAACAAAATCCGGCAGCGGCCGTGCTTGATAGACACGGCCCTTGGTGATGTTTGAGATCCGGCCGGTGGTCAGGTCCACCTCCAGCTCGTTTCCGTCTGCGATGTCCTCGGTTGCTTCGGGACATTCCAGGATCGGAAGTCCCAGGTTGATGGCGTTGCGAAAAAAGATGCGCGCATACGAGGGCGCGATCACACATTTGGCCTGCGAGCCCTTGATGGCCAGCGGCGCATGTTCGCGCGACGACCCGCAGCCGAAGTTGTGCCCCCCGACGATCACGTCGCCGGGTTTCACGTTCGGGGCATAATCCGGCCGGATCTCACAAAAGACCTTCTTGGCCAGTTCGCTCGGGTCGATCGTGATGTTGAAACGGCCCGGGATGATTTCATCCGTGTTCAGGTTCTCTCCAAACTTCCAGGCTCTGCCCATCGCCTTCTCCTATCTTTTTCGTGTACACGCGCAACGGTTTGAACGGCCTTCTGCCCGCCAGCCCACCCGGCTAGAGATATTCCAGGTACTTACGCGGGTCCGTGATGCGGCCCGTCAGGGCGGTGGCGGCGGCCGTGGCCGGACTGGCCAGATAGATCTCGGACTGCGGGCTGCCCATGCGGCCGATGAAGTTGCGATTCATGGTTGTCAGGGCGCGTTCGCCCGCGGCCAGGATTCCGCCGTGACGGCCAATGCAGGCCCCGCAGCCGCTGGCCGTGACGGTACAGCCGGCATCCATCAGGATCTCGATCAATCCGTTTTGCAGCGCTTTTTTGTAGATCCGTTCGCTGACGGGGGTGACGATCACGCGCGTGAATGGATCAACTTTCTTCCCCTGGAGGATCCTGGCCACGATCTCGATATCTTCATAACGCGCATTGGTGCAGGTGCCGATGTACACCTCGTGCACTTCCAGACCTTCCACCTCCGGCAGCGGCCTGGCGTGATCCACGTCCGGCGGACAGGCCACCTGCGGCACGATCCCGGATACATCGATCTCGATCACGCGCTCATAGCGTGGATGGAAGGGCACGATCCGTTCAAAGGGCCCTCCCGCCAGGGTCTGGCTTTCGAGAAAGTTGATGGTGCCATCGTCCGCCGCGATGAGCCCGCACTTCGCTCCAATTTCCGTGGACATGTTCGGGAGCACGATGCGTTCATGCACGGGCAGGTTGTCAACATATATGCCGCCGAATTCCACGGAGCGATACGTGGCCCCGTCCATGCCAAGCAGGCCCGCAATATAGATCATCACGTCTTTGGAATACACACCCGGCTGCGCACGGCCGTCCAATTCGATGCGGATGGTCTCCGGCACCTTGAACCAGCATTTGCCGCTTACCCAGGCCACGGCGATCTCCGTAGAGCCGAAGCCCGCGCCGAATGCGCCCAGCGCTCCATATGTATTGGAGTGCGAGTCCGCGCCGATCACGATCGCTCCGGGCGTGACATATCCTTCCTCGATCATCACCTGATGGCAGACGCCCTGCTTGTAGAGATGCGGGAGTCCCTGTTCCCTGACAAAATCCAGGATCTTCCTGTGATTTTCGGCAGCCAGGATATTGGGCGCCGGATAGGCATGGTCGAAATGGAGCACAATGCGGTTCTTGTCATGGATCGGCTTGCCCATTTGCCGGAAGGCTTGGATGGCCAGCGGAGTCGTATTGTCGTGACTCATGATGTAATCCACATCGAGCAGTACGATCTCGCCCGCCCCCACCGGCCGGAGGGCTTTTCTGGAAAAGATCTCTTCAACCAGGGTTCCCATAGACTCTCTCCTTGTGATCAGGATTTTGCGTTTGAATTGGCAGGATATTTCTTGAGCACCATGCGGGTCTCGGTGCGCTTCACGCCCGGTACGGTGCGGATCTCCTCGATCAGGTTATTCAGCGCCATGACATTTTCCACGTTGACAAACGCGCTCACGTCGTAATCGCCGGTGATCTCGTAGACATTGCTGACGTTGGCAAACCCGCGCAGGCGGCGGACCACCGACGAGGTGTAAACATGGGACTCGACTTCCACCATCACCATGGCGCTGATATCGTGCGGGATCACATCGATCACGCGTCCGGTGACCAGTTCCGCAATCTCGATAATGTCCGTATCAAAGAGCTGTTTGCGTTGATCGCCCAGATTCTTGATGCGCCCGACGATCACATCCAGCTCCGATACGCCCACTTCGATCCCATATTCCGCCAGCCGGGCCGAAACGGCGCTGCTGCCGGTATATTTATCGATGACAATTTTCCGTTCGCGCCCAAGCAGGGCCGGGTCAAACGGCTCATAGGTGCGCGGATCTTTGAGAACACCGTTGGTGTGCACGCCGCTCTTATGGCTGAAGGCATTTTGTCCGGTGATGGGTTTGTTCGGCGCCAGGAAAAATCCAGAGACCTTCTCAAGATAGCCGGATAGATCCATTAACGGTCCGACATTGAATTTCGTGACCCCTTCCAGATTGTGGAGTGCGAGGATGGTCTCCGCCAGGTCGGGAATACCGGTGCGCTCCCCCATGCCGTTGACCGTGGTATGGATGCAGTCTGCACCGGCCCGGATCCCGGCCATGGCGTTGGCCAATGCCAGGCCGTAATCATCATGACAGTGCAGGTCTATTTTGCAGGGAAGCAGCCGGGCGCGCAGGTCCCTGACACGCTCGTAGAAATTATGCGGCTGCATGATGCCGAGCGTATCGGCAAAACTGATCCGGTCGGCCCCGGCTGCGATGGCCGCGTTGCAGACGCGCACCAGAAATTCAAAATCGGTGCGCGTGGCGTCTTCCGGCGTAAACCGCACTTTCAGATTGAGAGTGCGGGCATAAGCGATGTGCTCGCAGATGATCGCAACCGCTTCGTCCGGGCTCTTGTGCAATTTGGCGTCGAGATGAATTTGAGAGGTGGCATAAAAGATGGCCACGCGGTCGGCACCACAATTCCTGGCATGATCGATGCCCGCCCGGGAGGCCATGGAGTGGGCCACGATCTCCGCTTGAAGTCCGAGCGAGGCGATGCGTTCGATCGCCTTGGCTACGTTCGGCGAAACGGAGGGGTCACCCGCCTCGATCATGTCCAGGCCGACCTGATCGAGCAGACGCGCGATCTCGATCTTTTCGCCGATCGTGAAGTTGACATAGGGGGTTTGTTCGCCTTCGCGTAAAGTTGTATCCAGGATTTCCATGGCCAGGTCTCCAATCGAAAATTAAAATAAAAACGCTTCCCGGATCGGGGAGCGTTTGGCTGTACGCAAATAGATAGAATCAACGAAGGAGATCTGCTCTAATCCATTTTCTGTTTAACCGAAACGGGCCCGGACCCGACAACCGAAGTTGCAGGGTTGGGCATGCGCTTAGACCGGGCCTCCATCAAGATGCTTGCTTTATCTCTGAACATATTGAGCGGTATTCTACTACGGTTATGAAATGTGTCAATAGTTTTGAGGTCCGCGTTTTGAGGTCCGCCTGCCAAGAGCCGCGGCCAGCTCAACCCCCACGGGAAAGAGATGTATACTCTAGTGCGGTGCCCGGCCTGATCTGCCGACGGCATCTCCCTGAGCCAATCCATATGTCAATGCAAAGCGCGCGCATCCACATCAGCGGTATCGTCCAGGGCGTTGGCTTCCGGCCATTCGTCTACAATCTGGCCACGCGCTTGGGCCTCAGGGGGTGGGTGCGAAACACCTCGGCGGGCGTGGACATCGAGGTGGACGGCGAACACGACGTCCTGGTCGCATTCATCCACGCCGTGCGCAGCGAAGCGCCGGCACTTTCCCATATTGAGGAATTGACCAGCTCCTTCGGCGGGGCTCACGGTTTCCGTTCCTTTGAGATCATCCACTCCGAATCCCTCGACTCCGCCTTCCAGCCGATCTCGCCCGATGTGGCCGTCTGCGACGATTGCCTGCGCGAACTCTTTGATCCCTCCGACCGCCGCTATCATTATCCATTCATCAACTGCACGAACTGCGGGCCGCGTTTTACGATCATCAAGGATATTCCCTACGACCGCCCCCAGACTACCATGGCACCCTTTGCCATGTGCCAGGATTGCGAACGCGAATATACCGATCCATCCAATCGGCGTTTTCACGCACAGCCCGTCGCCTGCCCGAGCTGCGGACCGAGGGTTTGGCTGGAGAGGCAGGGCACTCAACGTGCGGCCGAGGCGGATGCGATCCAACAAACCCGTCAACTGCTGGCCCAAGGACAAATCGTGGCCATCAAGGGCCTGGGCGGCTTTCATCTGGCCTGCGATGCAACCAGGGCGGGGCCGGTGGCTGAGCTGCGGGCGCGCAAGTTGCGCGTGGACAAACCCTTTGCCCTGATGATGCCCGATCTCGAGACGATCGAAAGACATTGCTTTGTAAGCAGGACCGAACGGGAGTTGCTGGTCTCCAGCGCCAGGCCGATC
>DATJBI010000038.1:0-9249 GCA_035515435.1 Anaerolineales bacterium | reverse complement strand
AAACGGATAAGCAATATCGGGCATGATCAGGCCGACCAGGTTCTTCTTGAGGCTCCGCATGCTTCTTGCGGCCAGGCTGCTTGTATACCCCAGCCTCTCGATCACCGAACGAACGTGATCCTGCGTTTCGCTGGCCACATCCACCTTGCCATTCAGGACGCGCGAGACCGTGGAAACAGAGACGCCTGCCGTCCTTGCCACATCCTGGATTGTCACGGTCACTTTTTTCTTTTGCATGCCAGATCCTAGAAAAGCCGGCTATCGTTTCGGTATCGTTGCCGGTAACGTTACCGCTATTATTATTGCACATTTTCGCAAAAAATCAACTTAATTTAAGGTTTGCCCGGGGGGAGCCTGCGCCCCCTTCACCGATCCTGCAACCTCGGTTCAATTTCCGCCCCGCGCCATGGCAAAAGGCCCCGGAAACCGGTCGGCCAAATTGTCCCGCTCTGCAAAGAGGCCGCGGAACGAGCCGGAAGAGCCAGCCGCGCCCCCAGCCTTGTGGCGGCGGTGAGGCCGGACACCGCGTGCGATCAGCAGGATCCTGCTCACGCGCCCCCCGCCGATGAACTGCGCGCAGACGCCGAGGACGAACCCCCCTGCAAGGGCCGTGAAGAAAATGAAATTGGCAAGGATTCTCCAATGGGGCCCGGCCCGTCTTGTCCCTGCACTTTCATGCTAAAATACCCGCAATCGAGAGGGCGGCCGACGCGCAGTGCGATGATTTGGGATGGTCTATGAACAAGGAATGAGACCGCTGTAAGTTGGTGCTCTTGAGAAGATCTGGGAACACAGATTGGAACTCATGTTTGAAACTGGAAGCAGGATCCGATGACCGAAGAGCCTGGACGATCAAGCAGCAATCACGAGGGTTTGCAGCCCAAGGGCGGGGATTTCCAATATCAGCACCAAACCGTGACGCTCGACAACACGATCGGCCTGGTGTTGATGAGCATCCTGGCGTTTGCTCTGCTCGTGGCGCTGCTGCGCAAGCAGGCGCGCTGCGAGGAGTTGGCAGCGCAATCCAGCGGCCGCAGAGTGACACCCTTGGGACTCCGCTTGAGTGCAGATCGGATCGGTCCTGGCAGGCCCCGATCCCCGGATCAGTGATGAGAAGTGCTCCAGCCAGGGAGGGGGGGGCAGTGCGTGCCGTGACCCTGGAAAGAGCGGCAGGAGGGGGGATCCAGCCCGGCTGGACGAACGGCCCGCTGGATAAGGTGGTACGACGCTCAAACGAATTTCGTCAGATCCTGCCCAGCGCGCCCCGCTTGCCGGCGGGAGGCCTGAAGGGCCCTGCTCGAACGGTGCGCTTCCCGGCTGGAGACAGACCGCCCGATGGCCCCGCGCATAGGGGAAGGAGCCGCAGCATGAAGAAACGAACAGTTCTTGTTGTTTTCCTGTGTCTATTGTGCCTGCTCGTTTCGTGCGGGCAAAATGGCCTTCCCCCACCGCGGCCGGCCAATATCGGCGATCCGCTTGGGACCGTTGTCGCGGAAACACTTACCGCAGTTTCGTCCGGAACTCGCGCGGCACAGTCTACGCCAGGGGCTGCGCCCGGACCCTCGCCGCAGGACTTTTCAAACCAGGAATTCGTGGGGGAGAATGGGGATTATTCGGTTTACCTGGTGAATCGTGACGGCGGAACGGACGCTGCTCCCAGAGGAGGACTGCTCCTCTACGACAAGAGCACGAATCAAGCCATAAGGATGAGCGGATCGTTCACCGTGATCGTCGGGGGCGGAACGATCGTTTATGATGACGGAAACGGCAAATACGTTTTGCTCTCGATCGGTACCTACACCTCCCGAAACGCAGTTGTGCTTTCACTGGCTGCCCGGCGCCAGGCCGTCAATGACTTTTGCATGTCCTCGGGCCCATACGGCGACCATTTGTTCTGGGATGACCATGTTATTATCAACAATTGTGATACCTTCCCGAATCGACCCTGGGGAGCGGGCGAGGCGCCCAGCGTTGCCGCCATTGATCTGGGGACGGGCCTGGAAACGACGATCGCAAGATCAGATCTGACCCATCAGTTCCAGATAAAGCAGATCGACGGCAATGACCTGCAATACATTGAAACCTACGTTGAGAATGGAGAGGATTGGCAGAGCCAGGACAAACAGAAAACAGAAGAAAAGAGCTACGATCTATCGTCACTGGGCGGCGCCAAATAGTGCGGAGCCGCGCCGGACCGTTGCGCAGCTATCCCAACGGCAGTTCAGCCGAGGTTGAATGAGAGAATATTGCGTAATGCTGATCTGTGCAGTCCTGCTGATCGGCTGCACAGGTCAAGAGAGCCAATCCATCCACGGAACACCCGGCCCGACAAAAGCCCCATCAACGATGATCACGGATTATGCATCTGAACCGCTTGGTAAAGATATGGTCATCCGGGAGATCCAAGGGGGGTTCTATATCGTTACGCATTCGTTCCCATGGCCGCATAATTCATTGTTGGTGGAGATGCAGAACTCGGACATTTTGCTCGTGGATACTCCCTATACGCCCGAGGCGACGGACGAATTGCTCAAATGGGAAAGTACGAAATTTGGGAACAGGCATATTGTTGCCATCAATACCGGATATCATTACGATAATCTTGGCGGGAACGGCGCTTTGATCGCGGCGGGCATAAAAGTCTATGGTTCCGATGCGATCCCTGTGATGTTGGATCAGAGAGGGGCAGCACTGCGCGCCTTAACCCTCAGCTGGCTGGCGGACCCCAAATATTCTGAATATTATGAGGCTCACAAGAACCTGAAGTATGTTCCGCCCAATGCCCTGTACCCTCTGCAAAAGGGGTTGACCTTGAATTTTGGCAGCGAGAGCGTGGTGGTGTATTATCCGGGCCCGACCCATACCGTGGAAAATGTGGTCGTGTACTTTGGCGAGAGGAACATCCTATTCGGAGGGTGCATGATCCTTGCGGGCGATGCGGTCGGGAACACGGCCGATGCAGATCTGGCGGAATGGCCAAAGTCGATCGAAAGATTACGACGATTTAAAATTGATCTGTTGATCCCCGGTCATGGCGATCGAATGGATCCGCAGCTGATCGATCACACATTGCAGGTCCTGGCCGCCGCCAAGTAAAGCCTTCCCAACACACCCTGCACTGTGCTGAAACGGGAGTACACTGGGCGGAAAGCCGGTTCGGCCAACGCCGGGTCGTTCTGTCCCAGCCAGCCGCGGGAGCCTAAGTGGTTCCTCCCCGTTCGGAGCGCTTGCGAATGAACGCGAACCGCCGGCCGCCTGCTTTGGTTCAGAGAAAAGGACTGCTATGAGTCGGGTATCGGACTTGACATGGTTTGAACGGCTTCCCAAAATAGAACTGCATCTGCATTTGGAGGGCGCCATTCCCTACGGTGCCCTATGGGATCTCGTCCAGAAGTATGACGGCGATGTACCGAGTGAAGAAGCGCTCAGGCGCCGATTTGAATACAAGGACTTTGCCCATTTTATCGAAACCTGGATATGGAAGAATCAGTTCCTGCGTGAATACGAGGATTTCACCTTCATCGCCGAGGCCGCCGCGCGCGATCTGGCCGCTCAGAACATCTGCTATGCCGAAGTCTTTTTTTCACCGGCGGATTTCCGGCGCCAGGGGTTGAAGACCCAACCGATCGCGGAAGCAATTCGCACGGGACTGGGGAAGGTCGACCAGGTCCAGGTCGCGCTGGTGGTCGACCTGGTCCGTGATTTCGGCCCGGAAAAAGGGGAGATCACCCTGGCGGAAGCGAGTGAGGTGAAGCAGCTGGGGATCGTGGGGGTGGGGATCGGCGGGTCGGAGCAGGATTTTCCGCCGGAAGCTTTTGAGAAAGTCTTTGCCAAAGCGCGGAAACTTGGGTTCCACACCAGCGCTCACGCGGGCGAGGCAGCCGGGCCGGAAAGCGTTTGGGGGGCCATCCGGCGCCTCCACGTGGATCGGATCGGGCATGCGACCAGGGCCGAAGAAGACGAGCGGCTGCTGGATTATCTTGTAGAACAGAAGATCCCGATCGAGATGTGCCCGATATCGAATGTGCGGACCGGTGTCGTGAAATCGTATGAAGAGCACCCGGTCAGGCGGTACTTCGAGCGGGGCGTGGCGCTGAGCATCAATACGGACGATCCCAAAATGTTCGGCAACTCACTCGCCGAGGAATTCAGGCTGTTGGCCGACAAGAAGGGATTCGCCCCGGACGAGATCAAGAGATTGTTGCTTGGGAGCATACAAATGTCCTGGATGCCAGAGGAGCAGAAAGAGGAAATGGCGCGCGCCTTTGCGGCCGATCCGGCGTGGTCTGCAAAGATGAACGGCGGCTGATGGCGCCTGCACCGGAGCGGCGGGACTCTGCCGCGCTGCGGCTGCAAAGCTCGTCTCCGAATGATCCCGGCCCACCAGCCTGCACTTATTAAAGGAGAATTGTGATGCGCGTACTGCTATCGACGATCGGATCACGCGGCGATGTCCAGCCGCTCGTGGCCCTGGGGCTGCAGCTGAAGGCCCAGGGCCAGGAGGTCCGCCTGTGCGTGCCGCCCGACTTCCGCGACTGGATCGAGAGCCTGGGGATGCCCGTGACGCCCATCGGACCCGAGCTGCGTTCGACCGGAAGGGCCAGCCCATCGGCAGCCCTCCCGACCCCCGCGCAGCGGCGCGAGATGATGGAAGGCACGCTCGCCGCGCAGTTCACGACGATCGCGGCGGCAGCTCAGGACTGCGGCCTCATCGTCGGAGCAACGGCCCTCCAGATCGCCGCTCCGTCGGTGGCAGAGAAACTGGGCATCCCGTACGTCTTCGCCGCCTACTGTCCGACCGTTCTCCCATCGCCGCACCACGCACCACCGGTACTGGCCATGCTGGGAGACACGCCGGCCCCCGCAATGAGCGATTACGGCGAGCTCTGGGTCCAGGATGCACTCCGTTGGAACGAAACGTGGGGCCCCCTGCTCAACTCGCATCGGGCATCCCTCGGCCTGGCCGCCGTTCGTGACGTGCGCAGCCACATCTTTACTGACCGGCCCTGGCTGGCCGCCGATCCGACGCTGGCGCCCTGGCCCGATAGCGCCGACCAAGCCGTGTTCCAAACCGGGGCCTGGATCCTGGCGGATGCGCGTCCTCTCTCCCGCGAGCTGGAGACCTTCCTCAATGCCGGCGAGCCGCCCATCTACTTCGGCTTCGGAAGCATTCGCGCCCCGCAGGACCTCGCCCAGGTGATGATCAAATCGGCCCGGGCGCTCGGGCGCCGTGCGATCCTATCCCGTGGGTGGGCCGACCTGTCACTCCTGGACGACGAACCCGACTGCCTGGCCATCGGCGAGGTCAATCAGCAGGCGCTGTTCAAACGGGTTGCAGCCGTTGTCCATCACGGGGGCGCGGGCACCACGACCGCCGCCGCGCGAGGAGGCACACCGCAGGTCGTCATCCCGCAGCACTATGACCAGCACTACTGGGCCCAACGCGTCCACCGCCTGGGCCTCGGCACCGCGCACGCACCCGTCACACCGACCACCGACTCGCTGACGAGCGCTCTCCAGCACGCCCTCCAGCCCGAGGTGGCTGCCCGTGCCCGGTCCACCGCCAGGGCAGTGCGCAGCGACGGTGCGCAGGCTGCTGCCCGGCGCCTGATGAGCGCTGCTGCAGGGGACTGAAGGCCCGCCCGACAGTACAGATTGTGTCCCCACAAAGAGGAGAAGATATGCCAGGCATTTTCCCTGATCAGCGTGGTTCATCGCCGCACCATAACGCGATGCAGCCCGCACGGCGCTTCGCGCCGGTCCAACGGGCGCCCAAAAACGAGCGGCTCGGCGTGACGGGCGAGTCCTTTCCTCGCCGTCGCGCCCTGAGGCTGGGTTCGAACGTCAGGCTCGCTGGTGCAACCAGCCGGAAGGATTGAAGAAAGATGTCATACGCATTTTCAGACCAATTCGGCGATGAGCTTAACCCTGGGGAACGAATTATCTGGAGCGGGCAACCTCAGCAGGGCCTCGTTCTTAGAGCGGCCGATTGGTTCCTGGTCCCCTTTAGCCTGGTGTGGGGCGGGTTCTGCCTATTTTTTGAATATAGCGCGGCAACTGAGGGCGCTCCTCTCCCCGCCATGATCTTTGGCATTCCCTTTTTGCTCGTGGGGCTTTACATAATTTTCGGCAGATTCTTTCTTGACATGGAGCAACGCAGGAGGACCTACTACGCCCTGACGAATGAACGTGCGGTCATTGTCGGGGGGCTGCTTCACCACACGATCAAGTCGATCTCCATAAAGTATTTGCCCGAAATAAGTGTCAGTATCAGACGCAACGGCCAGGGCACGATCACATTTGGTGCTTCCCACCCGTTGGCCTGGATGTACGCAGGCAGCGGCTTTCCCAATATGGGCCCCTACCATGCTGCCCCCAGTTTTGAAATGATCGATGATGTGAAGACCGTTTATCAACACGTCAAGGCATTACGCAGAGGCGGCTCCTGAACGCAAAGGGGCCGCCCACAACGTGCACAACCGGCCGCTCGGATCCGCCGCGCTAGATTTTTGGGGTCGATTACAAGGTGGACCCAAGGACTCTTTGACAGAGTAAATCAAAACCAGCCCGGCCCTGCATTCGGTGCTTAATGATCTTCTGTCGGTTTCCCCGGCCTCCGACTTTCCCATTGCTCCAGTCGTATAACCAGGCTGCATTCTCCGCTTCACAATCCTGACGCAGTCCAAAGGCGCAACAGTTTTCCATTTGTGCCGACCGATCATCAAGCTGCTCGGGAGCTCTTTGTGAAAGCAGCACCCGAAATGCTCGCATACGCAGGTAAACCTCTTGCAGCTTTGGGCTTTCCACAAACAATGTATTCAGATGAACTCTCTCTTCTTCTTGTAATCCGTCCGCTCCCTTCATGAATAACCACACCAATGGAGCAATGGATTAGACGGTTTAATTGCGAACGTGACTTTCGTCACTTGATTCAAGATTAGACTTGGATTAAATTATTTGTGATAAGGTCAATACAGGGGCCCTCGGGGGTTTAATCTTCAGATCCCCCCGCCAAAAAATTGAATAACGTACGGTTCGAAATACAGAACCACTCTCTTCACCATGTGGGAGTAAGTCATCACTTATGTCGGCAGTACCGACATGGGCGGGCGATTCGAGCAATCGCAGGGAGAAGCTATGATGGCACATCGAAGATTGAGTCTGGAAGTTCTGTTCAGGCTGGCTGTGGCGTTGGCAATGCTGTTCAACGCACTGATCCCATCGGTCACAGCGGCGGCCATATCGTCCGGTAAATCATCCTCCGCAAATCAGCCCAACCAATCCAAACCGAGTGTCGTCCAGCCGTCGCTCAGCAACGCAAAGTACCAGCCTCCCAAGAAGATTACCCGCCCGACCCGATTCAATCCCAGTCCAGATCAGTCTGCCTCCCCAATTCCTCCGAAAAGTCAGATCGAATTTAGTCTGTCTTCTGACACGTCCATTCTGGATTCAAACAACCAGATAACAATAAAAGCCCTCATCCGCAACAATTCCAGTCAAGAGCTGGATAACCTGACCTTCACCGATCCGTTGGAGCCAGGGATAATTTATGTTCCTGGGCCTAATCCATCCCTGCCCTTTGATGCAACCAAAAAACAAATCAGTCTTCCGATTGCAAAGATCCTTCCCGGACAATAACTTGCCTTCAGCTATGTTCTGCAAGTCGCGGCATCCAAAAATAGCGATGTGCATGGAAAGCTGTGGCTGCATGTTGCGCAATTGGATTCGGCCCAGGGAAATATTCACCTGAAAGCAAATACACCTTTCGGAACAGGGTTATCGGTTGGAAATAACAAATCCTCCATTGCGGCATTGAATCCCGATGGGGGTTGGAATCAATTGGGGCGTTTCTCAATTTACATGGATCAAAACACTGTTGACCCCAACTCGACGCTGATGGCGTCGCCTGCCACGGCGGGCAAGAACGGCCCGCCTTTGCAGTTCAAGTTGGATGTGGTCAAGACCGGAAATCTCAGCAAGGACAGCCAAGGGAAACTCTCCGCGCAATCCATTGGGCTCGGACCTGTGGCAAATACCTCCTTTAAGCATCCCGCTTTTCTCCAAATCAACCTGGATGGTTATGCGGACTTAAAACATATCCCGGCCGGGAAGACACCATACGTGGCCACTTACGATGAGACGGATCAAGTATGGGTCAAGGTGCCGATCCTCTCAATGAATGCGGATGCCAACAAAGTCACAGTTCAAGCGGATCATTTCTCGACCTGGGGTGCGGGGCTGGGAAATTCGCTCCCTCAAAACGGTGCCAATATACTTTTGTTCGACTCACATTACACCGATCTATTTACCGGTGCGGCCCGTTACAGCATCCCGATCTGGACTCCGCCAGGCCGCAATGGCATGACCCCGAGCATTGCGCTTTCTTATTCCAGCGCCACAGCGGATGGCGTGTTGGGAAATGTGCAGGCACCATGGGTAGGGGAGGGCTGGAACATCGACAGCGTAGAGATCGTTCGCAAGATCACCACAAGCGACAACATCTATGGATACCAGGACGGGGTCGATTCGAACGGGGTCAGCGGCTATACACTCTCCATCAATGGACAGAAGTACGACCTCCTGGTGGATCCAAATCATCCTGACCGTTATTACACTCAGCAAGAGCAGGGTGACTTCCTGTACGTCGACCGGCACAATGAAGCGCTGGGCAATGCCGATGACAATCAACACATTTATGAGCAAGAATGTCCCGATGGCACAGAAAACTGCCATACACCGCAGAACACGGCAGGCGAGTGGTGGGAGGTGGTTACTAAAGATGGCACACGCTATCGCTTGGGATGGAACAATGATTCGGAGCAGTTAGCTTTGATGTACGGCTACTCCTGCACGAATGGCAATCCCTGCACCACGCCGGATGGAGCTTATGCTCTGCTTGGATACGCCGGTCATGCTACGGATCTCGTAGCGATGAGATGGCGCGTAGACCAGGTTCAGGATACATACGGGAACACGATGACCTATAAATATGCCGAAGAGCCGCCCGCCTCTTCATTGGTACCGCCATTCGATCGCGCCAGCTATTTGCGAAGCATTTCCTATACCGGCAGTCTCAACGGCGATACCCCCGGTTACAATATTTATTTTGTTTTGGGTGATCGCTCCAGTGTCACGCCCTCCAATCTGAATGATCTCCCTGTGTCATACAATTTGTGGGATAACTTCGACACAAAATATCTGTCCCAGATCTGGGTTTGCTTTGGAACTTGCGCACCAGATAAAGATTCT